>JAPLEF010000091.1 GCA_026391525.1 Sphingobacteriales bacterium | reverse complement strand
TCAAAAAAGACTTTGATAAGTTATCAGGATCCTGGGAAGGCTCCTTGACCTATCTTGACTACTCTTCGGGAAAATCTTATACCATGCCGGCAAACCTGGAAATTAAAAGAATGGGTAACACTAACCAATTTATTTTCTCTAACCTTTACCCAAATGAAACAAATGCAAATTCTATTGACACCCTTTCTATTTCAACAGATGGAAAATACATTGATAAGGAATTTGTAAAATCAAGGCTTACCCTACCTAATGGTGATATTGAAATCATCACAGAAGAATTTGGAGAAGATGGCAATGACAATAAACCTGCAACTTTTAGACACACTTACACTTTGGGTTCAATAACATACAAAAACAGAAAAGACGTACAGTTTACTGGTGAAACAAGTTGGATAAACAGACATGAATACTCTTACAAAAAGAAACCGGGTAGGTAATAATATCAAAATAAATTTGCAGTTCAGCAGTTAAAAGAAGCCTTCTACTCCATATCAAGTTCAGTTCATGCACATTTGACGCAGCGATTGCCCCAAAACAGCCTATTTTATGTAGTTTTATTCTTTAAATGTATTTTTCACCATAAGGTAATCTACCATTATTTTGAGGAAAACATGAATATAGCCGTCAGAAATTTGTATTCAATTCAATGATAAAATGAATATTACCAAGTACCTATTTTTATTTATCATGTTGATTTGCCAAAACTCTTTTGCCCAAAAGCAAAACAACCAGTGGCGTTTTGGAGGTGGGGCAGCTATTGATTTTAATACCGTGCCGCCAAGTTTTGTTAATGGTTGCGTTATTGTAGCTTCCGAAGGCAGTGCATCAGTTGCAGACAAGGTAACAGGAGCTTTATTGTTTTACACTGACGGAGTAACGGTTTGGAATGCGAACAATCAGGTAATGCCTAATGGAACAGGTTTGTTAGGAGGAGACCCAATTCTATTATCTTCAACAACCGCTGCGGTAATTGTGCCCAAGCCGGGCAGTAGCAATTTGTATTATATTGTAACCGTTCACGAGTTGCTTTCACCTATTGGCGTTAATTACAGTGTCGTAGATATGAACCTAAACGGAGGATTGGGCGATATTGTAGCCGGGCAAAAAAATATTTTTATAATCCAAACCGGCGCTGAAAAATTAGAAGTTGTTCCGGCATCTGATGGTACAAGTTTTTGGTTATTAACTGATGATTTTCCTGGTAATAGTTTTTATGCCTTTAAAATAAGTAATACCGGAATTCAAAATACTCCGGTAGTTTCAACAGTTGGCAGCGGAGCAGGTCTTCCCGCGGGGCATATGAAAATCAACAGACAGTTTAATAAAATTGCTATTGGGGCCGGTGCACAAATAGAGGTATTTGATTTTGATAATGCAACAGGCATTTTGTCTAATCCAATAGCCTGGAATGTTAATTTACCGGGGGGACTCATCTATGGCATTGAATTTTCACCTGATGGCAAGGTGTTATACCTTTCTGATTTTTTTAGCATTTTTCAATATGATCTTACACAAACAACCCCACTGGCTATCCAAAATTCCTTATACCAAATTGCTACCGCTGCAGGCACTTTACAATTAGGAATTGATAATAAAATATATGTCAGTACCGGGTGTTTGAGCGCCATTAATTGCCCCAATAACTTAGGTGCCGCCTGCGGCTATCAAACATGTGTAATAGCCAACCAAACAGCTGGTGGCGGGGGTTTACCTAAATGGGTGTATTATGCAGATGATGATCCAATATCAACTTTCAATACAATCATCTTCAATAATAATTGTTTTCCAGGTCCTGTTCTATTTTCAATTGCAGATACTACCGGTATTTCAAGTATTACCTGGAATTTTGGCGACCCAAATACAGGAGCAAACAATACTGCGGTGGGTGATACAGCCTTTCATACTTTTTCACAAATTGGCTATTATAATGTTCAGGCAATACTCACCAATGCCTGTGGATTTGATACTTTATTTTTAGATTCTTTGGCAATTGTCAATCCCTGTAATCCGGTGATTGACCAATGTGATGTTTATCAATATACCGGTGCTGTGCAACAATGGACTGTTCCTTCAGGTGTTGATACCATTCGTGTGAAGTTGTGGGGAGGAGCCGGCGGTGGTGGTCCATTTTCGAATGATGCCGGTGGTGGTGGCGGATATACCCAATTTGCACTCGCGGTTACTCCCGGCGAATTGTTTGAGATTTCGGTGGGCCAGGGTGGCAAGGCAGCATTAGGTGGCACTGGCGGTGCCGGCGGCTGGCCGGGAGGAGGAGACGGCGGAAGTGGCACTCTGTTTGAATCTCCATTGGGCGTACCTGTGGCAGTAGGCGGCGGTGGCGGTGGCGGTGGTGCAACAATTTTTAAACGTATTACAAACAATACAATAATCGCTGTTGCCGGTGCCGGCGGCGGTAGTGCATTTGGCCGTAACGGTGGTGGTGGAGGTGGACTTGAAGGGCAATTCACGGCGCTTACTAATACCTTTAACCAGTTTGGCTTTGGTGGCACCCAGACTGCAGGTGGTGCTCCGGGTCAAAATACCATTTCGACTAATTCAGTATTGGGATCTGCCGGTTTGGCTTTTCAGGGCGGCGATGGTGCTACAGATTTAAATCCCAATACCAAAGGCGGCGGTGGTGGCGGGAGCGGATATTACGGTGGTGGAGGAGGAAGCGCCTATGATGGGAATGGATTTGGCGTGGGTAGTGTTGGTGGAGGCGGAAGTGGATTTTTGTTGTGCACCAACTGCCCCAATTTAAGCGGTTCGCTCGTTGGAGCCGATCAGTTTGATGGAACACCGGCTAATCCTAATGATCCATTATTAAGTAATTATCCGGGAACTGGAACAGGAAATATGAACAGCAATGGCGGCAACGGGATTATTCAGATTTGCTACTCAAGTGCTGCATGTTTACCAACCACAGCTACCATTGCTGCAAACACTTGCTCCAACTATACTTCGCCTTCGGGTACTACTTACAATCAAACGGGAAACTACTTAGACACAATAATCAACAGCAATGGTTGCGACAGCATTATTCAAATTAATCTTACCATTACCGGTTTGCCCACGGTAGCAGCAAGTTCCGTTTCAGCATCCTGCGGGTTGCCAAACGGCACCGCCACTGCCACTGCCACCGGAGGTTCCGGCAATTACAGCTACAGTTGGTCAAATGGTGCCACAGGCAACTTTGTAACCGGCCTTGCATCCGGCAACTACTCGGTAACTGCCACCGACCAGAATGGCTGTGCCTCCTCACCAACACAAGTAACCGTTTTAAGCGGTAGTCCATCCGGTGGTTCAATCGCTGCAAATGATACATGCCTTGAAAATAGTATCCCATTTTCAATTACAACCAGTGCAACAGTATCAAGTGTCAACTGGAATTTTGACGACCCTTCAAGCGGAGCAAACAACACATCAACTTCCTTAACGCCCACCCATTTATT
>JAPLEF010000114.1:21760-31298 GCA_026391525.1 Sphingobacteriales bacterium | reverse complement strand
TGCATCATAGAACCACTGGTAAGTACAAACCAATTATTCAAAACCCATAATTATTAACCCGGCTACTTGCGCTTCAGTCAACACAGGCTTAAATCGAAGTTCCGTTGCACTACACTTCGTTTAAGCCCTAAATGTTGGCTGCAGTGGGTTTTATAGAAACCATCATAGCTAATCCTAATAAATTGACGTAAATTGGCATTATAACATACTTTTGATCGCTTAATATAGTTTCATTATTACCTTTAAGTATTAAGAATAAACATGGCAGTAGCAAAGAAAAAGACACCAAAAAAGTCATCGAAATATACTATTTCTGATGGACATAGTTACCTTACTAAAAGGGTTACGGTTAGTCGTGCTAAAGCAGCAGGTAAAGTGGCAACTGAGAAAGCAATGAGAGTGATGGGCTACGTAGTAGTTGCAGAAAATAACAAGATCGTAAAAAAATACCTTGATGGTAGAGTAGAAGTAATAGCTGCGATATAATCACAATATCTACCATTGTCATCAATTAAAACTTCCACACCAGAATTACGGCTTCGTGTATTAGCTGTACCAAACGGTTCAGGCAAGAGTAAAATTATAAAGTCAGTAAGAAATACGGATATTAATGGGCATCCGATTGACTTAGGTTACTATATAAACGCAGATGACATTACTCAGTCACTCAAGAAAGAAAAATTCTCTTTTTCTTCATTTGGAATAAAGATTAATAATTTTGACTGCAGGTCGGGAGACCAAGCAGCGGCGGAAAGGAAAAACGTCTTGAACCTAGTTCAGGACGTATTAATTTTGAAGAAACATTGATTCGAGTACCTATGGCTCGGACTATATTACGGCAGGTAACTTTTTAAAACGAAGTATTCAAAATGAAACTTTATAGCGTTATATGTTCCATACTTTTATTTTCCTGTACTGCCAAAGAACCTAAACAAATCGACTACACCCAATTCGTGAACCCTTTTATAGGTACGGAAGGAACGGGCCATACCTTCCCCGGCCCATGCATGCCTTTTGGAATGGTACAGCCGGGCCCCGATAATGTTGATAAAGGTTGGGATTATAGCAGCGGATATCAGTATAAAGATTCCATCATCCTGGGCTTTTCTCAAACAAGGGCCAATGGCACAGGCATCAGTGAATTTGGAGATGTATTATTACAACCATTCACAGCAGAAAATAATGAAAGTTTTGGTGAATCTTATTTTAAAGAATCGGAAAAAGCTTCACCGGGTTATTACACCGTCATGTTGAAGAATAAGGTTAAAGTTGAACTTACTTGTACGGAAAGAGTGGCTCTTCATCAATATACATATCCCTCATCAGATGCTAAACTGTTGGTTGATTTGCAACACGGTCTACGCTTTTTAACCGATAGTTTGGTTTTGGGAAGTGAAGTGAAGATCGAAAACAAGCAAACAATCAGCGGCTGGTGCTACACCAAAAACTGGGTAGAAAGAAAATATTTCTTTACGATACAATTCAATCAACCATTTACCACTTCAAGATTGCTGGAACGAAAAGCGAAAGAAGCCGCACCCCGATATGTATTGCATTTTGATCTGAAAGATAAATTGCTCCAAACCAAAATCGCCTTATCAACCGTGAGTGTGGAAGGAGCTAAGAACAATCTCTTGAAAGAATTACCCGGTTGGGATTTTCAACAAACTGTTGCACATGCCAAAGCAACCTGGAACAACTATCTGAGCCGTATTGAAATTGAAGCAGATCAAAAACAAAAGGAAATATTTTACACCTGCATGTACCGGCTTTTTATCCAGCCATCTAACATTGCAGACAAGGATGGTAAGTACCGGGCTGCCGATGATGCCATCCGAACCGCTAAAGACGGAACGTATTATTCCACCCTTTCACTTTGGGATACTTATCGCGCCGCACATCCCTTATACACATTGATTGCTCCTGAAAGAGTGAATGGTTTTATCAATACCATGATTGAACATAGTAAAGCGGCCGGTTTTTTGCCGATCTGGACAGCATGGGGTAAAGATAATTATTGTATGATTGGCAATCACGCAATCTCCGTGATAGCAGATGCTTACCAAAAAGGATTTACCGGTTTCGATGCCGAAGAGGCAATGAAGCAAATGATTAGATCAACCACAGAGAATCATTTCAACAGCAACTGGACTTTATTGAATAAATATGGATATTATCCTTTCGATAGTTTAAACAATGAAGCCGTTTCCAGAACATTGGAACACGGTGTAGATGACTATTGCATAGCTTTAATGGCCAGCAAGATGGGAAAGAAAGATATTGCAGCAGCTTATGCAAAAAAATCAGCATACTATAAAAACTTATACGATAGTTCGAGCAAACAAATGCGGGGTAAAAACAGTAAAGGAAACTGGCGCATGCCTTTTGATCCATTGATGGCCACTTCGCCGATGAACAATCCTGGCGATTACACAGAAGCCAATGCGTTTCAATATTTCTGGACGCCGGCTCAGTATGATGTGGAGGGAATAACAAATTTATTAGGAGGAAAAGATCAATTCACCGCACAACTCGATAGTTTCTTTAGCATCAAAGCATTGAATCCGAATAAGCATTTAGGTCAGGAAGCCATGATCGGCCAGTATGCCCATGGCAATGAACCGAGCCACCACATCGCCTATCTTTATGCCTATTCTAATAAGCCGGAAAAAGGTAAACAACTCATCACACAAATTTGCAAAGAATTTTATGGGAATACGCCTGCAGGAATGATTGGCAATGATGATTGCGGACAAATGAGTGCCTGGTATATTTTTTCAACTCTGGGATTTTATCCTGTTAACCCTGCTAATGGAGCATATATCATCGGGCAGCCTCAAATTAAAAAAGCAACTGTTCATCTGGAAGATGGCAGGAAGTTATTCATCACGAATGATCAGTTGGCAACCATTTTATTCAATTCTAAACCAATCAATGGTTTTACATTATACCATAAGCAAATTTCAGCCGGCGGGAATTTGAATTTCTAAAATTAATTTTATCAGAAAAAATAATCTCAGGATGAAAATTGCAAAGCAACTTAGCCTATTGATATCCGCCATTTTTATTTTTACAAAGATGACGGCACAACTAAGACATGTGGAGCCGCTCAACTGGTATATAGGCATGAAAAATCCTGAAGTGCAATTGCTGGTAAACGGTGATCTGGTTGGCGAAACAACTGTGTCGATCAATTATCCCGGAGTATCGATCAAAAAAGTACATCAGGCCGACAGCAAGAATTATTTGTTCATTGATTTGCTGATTGGTAAAAATACAAGTCAGGGTACTTTTCCCATCTATTTTAAAAAAGAAGAGAAAGTAATATATACTTATAATTACACCCTTCTTAAGAGATCGCAGGATCCATCACAATTCAAAGGATTCAATTCATCAGATGCCATTTATTTGATTGTGCCCGATCGTTTTGTAAATGCTGATTATAGTAATGATGTGGTGGAAGGAATGAAAGAAAATAAAATCGATCGTAACTTTCCGGGAGGACGTCACGGTGGCGATATCCGCGGAATCATCAATAGTCTGGATTATATAAAAGATATGGGCTTTACCGTAATCTGGCCCACACCGCTGCTTGAAAATGATATGCCGGCTTATTCTTATCACGGCTATGCCATCACGAATCATTACCGTGTTGATCCACGTTATGGAAGTTTGGAAGAATACAAGGAGTTGTCGGTAAAAGCAAAAAGCAAGGGCATCAAATTTATTTTTGATGAGGTGTTGAATCATACAGGAAGTAATTACTGGTGGATGAATGATCTGCCATTTAAAGACTGGATCAATTTTGCACCTCCTCAAAAGTTTGCACTCACTAACCATCGTCGCACGGTGAATCAGGATAAGTATGCTGCTGACTTCGACAAAAAATTATGGAGTGAAGGATGGTTTGATGTTACCATGCCCGATATGAACGGAAAAAATCCATTTATGGCCACTTATTTGATCCAGAGTACCATTTGGTGGATTGAAACCTTGCAACTTGGCGGGGTACGACAAGATACTTACGGCTATTCTGATAAGACGTTTTTAAAAAACTGGAGTTGCACTATCATGAATGAATACCCGAATTTCAGTCTCGTGGGCGAAGAATGGAGCAGCAACCCGCTCATCACTTCTTATTGGCAGCAAGGCAAGAGAAATTGGGATGGTTATGAAGGATGCCTAAATACCGTAATGGATTTCCCTGTTCAGGAAGCGCTCATAAAATCATTAACCGGTAAGGAGGATGCAGCATACCTTTCACCATTTACCAAAGTTTACGAAATGATGGCCAATGATTTTGTGTATGCCAATCCCAATCAATTACTGCTACTGGGCGATAATCATGATATGGACCGGTTGTATATGCAGCTTAATCAGGATATCGATTTAATGCAAATGGCGTTAACGTATTTACTCACTATCAGAGGTATTCCACAAATTTATTATGGTACGGAAATAATCATGGATAATACCGGTAACCATAAGGTAGACGGTTTGATACGTTCTGATTTTCCTGGAGGCTGGAAATCGGATACCGTGAATGCCTTTACCGGAACCGGATTAAACAAGAATCAGGTTCTTTTGAAGACTTTTTTGAAAAAGCTACTTCAATGGAGAAAAAATAATGATGTTATTGCATCCGGGGAAACCCTTCATTTTGCACCATTTGATGGCTTGTATGTTTATTTCAGATACCACAAAAGCAAACTGATCATGGTAGTAATGAATTTAAAGAATGAACCGGTAAGCTTTGATACCAATCGTTTTGCCGAAATAATAAGAGGAAACAAAACGGCAAAAAATGTATTGACAGATGAAACAGTTGAGCTCAAATCGGGCATGAAGGTTAGTGCGAAATCAGCTCATATTTTTGAAATACATCCATGATTTTAGATTGCAAATGGAATCATAGGACGGCTTAACCACAAATCATTTTCCGACAAAATGTTCTTACCTGTTGTGAGCTTTTCAGGATATCAATCTTACTTCCATCTAAACGAAACCATCTAAGTACCGGCCTTCACCTGCCAATGTTTTTAGTGAATTGGTAAAGTTTGCTTAAAAACGCTGTTAGAAAGTACTTTATCATTTGTATTCTTCCTCAATCTATTTTACTTTAGTTTAAATTGCTACATGAAATCAAAGGGAATGCTAAAATATTATAGGTTGTTGATGTTAATCCTTATGGGATTGCTCATACAGGCTACCTCATTTTCGCAATCTAAATATATCAAGAAGTACAAACCCATTGCCGATTCATTAGGAATGATCTATGGTATTCCCCCCAAAGTTATTTTGGGAGTTGCCATTATCGAATCCTCCTCAGGTACTTCCAAAAATTGTAAATTGCTCAATAATCATTTCGGTATTGTTGGCAAGAACAATTTATGGGAAACCAAAAAGATAAAAACCCGTTATAAACAGTATCCCACTAATGTAGCTTCCTATGCAGATTTTTGCAAGCTGGTAAGTAAACGTAAATTTTATCCTAAATTGAAGGGCAACCCAAAATATCAAAAATGGATTGATGCGATCAGTAAATCCGGCTACTCCGAACAACCTGAAGTTTGGAAAAAAAAGGTAAATGATGCCATCATCAACAACAAATTGTAATTTCATTGCTTACATGAACAGCCAGCATCGAGTTTTAAAGTTTACCCTGATCAGTATCGGAATTTATTTTATATTATCCATACTCGACCTTAGTTTTAATTTTCCTGTTCCTGCTTTTAGAAAAGTAAACCTGATTGCCGATCTGGTTAAATCGCCACAGATAAAAGATTCAATTGTTGTTGTTAAAGAAATTCCAGTTTCTGCCAAAAAAGATGAGTCGCCCAGCACCAGGGTATTTGAGCAATTTAAAGCGCCAAAAACTATTATTAGATTTTCGGCTGATACCAACCAGCCTGCATTACAAAAATTTCTGCCCAAACTTATGGCGCTGAAATCCGGCACGAAACAAAAACTCCGGATCGCTTATTTTGGGGATAGCATGATTGAAGGCGACCTGCTTACCGAAACCTTACGGGCTTTACTACAAAAAGAATTCGGAGGCAGCGGTGTAGGATTTGTACCTATCACCTCTCAGGTTTCTTCCTTCCGTCGAACCGTATCGCATACTTATTCGAAAGGGTGGGAGGATGAAAACTTTCGCAACACTACAAAAGGGAACGTCTATTTTTCAGGGCATCTATTTCGTGGAAAGGATGATTGGGTGAGCATGACCGACCAAACCATTCGCGATTCTGCGGCCATACTTGAAAAAAGCCTGCTATGCGGTCCGGTTTCAGAGCCTTTTAGCATCATGGTGAATGGAACTGCACAAGATATCTATCCCAAAGAACTTTTCAACCGGATTCCAATCCGCAAAGATCGCAGCCGGAATCTGCGATTAGTCGTTACCGATGACCGGCTACCCGTTTATGGCATCAGTTTTGAAACAGACAATGGAATTACCGTTGATAATTTTTCTTTCCGCGGCATCACAGGAATTGAATTGAATAAACTTGATATGGATTTCCTGCATGCCATAGGTGAGCAGAATCCATACGACCTGATGATTTTTCAATATGGCGTTAATGTATTGTTTCGGCCCAACGATAAGAATTTCAGCTGGTATGGAAGTAAGTTTCAATCCATGCTCGTAAAAATGAAAAAGGCTTTCCCGGATACTGAAATGATGCTGGTAAGTGCGGCAGACAGGGCATTCCGTTACGATGGCACTTACAGTTCAGCGGTTGGTATTGATTCACTGATCAAAATGCAGGCTAACATTGCCTTCGAAACCGGCATGGCTTTCTACAACCAATACGAAACCATGGGTGGCAAGAACTCCATCGTGCGTTGGGCTGCCGAACAACCTTCATTAGCCAATAAGGATTATGTGCACCCCAATGGAAGGGGAGCGGCTAAACTTGGAAATTTCCTTTTCGAAGCCTTCCTAAAGGATTATTACAAATACCAAAAACTTCATCCCAAATCATAACCCATGCCTGTTCTGGATCTGGATTTATTGTGGCAACAGTTATTGTACGACCCCAAGAACCCGTTACTATTCAACAACGGTTTTTTTGTTTACTTCTTCGGCTTGTTCATGCTGCTTTATTATATCTTCAGGCATAAGGCAACCGTAAGACGTTATATCTTCTGCTTTTTTTCACTTTATTTTTTTTACAAAGCCAGCGGTTATTTTGTGTTGCTGGTGATCATTTCGGCAGTTGTTGATTTTCTCATTTCAAATGCCATCGCTGCCCAACAAGACAAATTCCGGAAAAAATTATTACTTGTACTCAGTATCCTGTTCAATCTCGGGATGCTATGTTATTTCAAGTACACTAATTTTTTCATTTCACTCAGTAATGATCTTTTCGCTACGCATTTCAATCCGCTGAATATCCTTTTACCGATCGGCATTTCGTTTTATACTTTTGAGAACCTTAGTTATACGATAGACGTTTACCGTGGCGAATTTAAACCTGCACGTAAATTCAGCGATTACCTCCTGTTCCTTTCTTTCTTTCCGAAATTAGTGATGGGACCCATCGTAAGGGCACACGATTTTGTACCACAGATCAACAAACCCTATGTGATTAATGAGAATGATTTTGCAAAAGGGTTTTATCTGATCATATCCGGACTGATCAAAAAACTGATCATTTCCGATTATATCACGCTCAACTTTGTGAATTATATCTTTGATGATCCTTCAAGATACACCGGCCTTGAATGCTTGTTTGCCGTATATGGTTATGCGGCAGTGATCTATTGCGACTTTAGCGGTTACAGCGATATCGCTCTGGGAATAGCCAGATGGCTCGGTTTTACCATCCCCACCAACTTCCTTTCTCCTTATCAAAGCAGCAGCATAACCGAATTCTGGCGTCGCTGGCATATTTCGCTTTCTTCCTGGTTAAGAGATTATCTCTACATCCCGCTTGGCGGAAATAAAAAAGGAGGTTTTGCCACTTATTTTTTTGCTTTACTTTTTATAACAGGCGTTTATTTATTTGGAAAGCATTTGTTGGGTTTATCAGTTTTATGGTCGGGGGTACTTACTTTTTTCGTGTTACTCATTTTCATTCTACCTGCATTACTGAAGAAAGATAAAACGGGTATTTCCACCAGTTTCAATCTGTTGAGCACCATGTTGCTTGGGGGTTTATGGCATGGGGCAAGCTGGAATTTTATCATATGGGGTGCCTTGCATGGCATTGCTTTAGGCATTCATAAAATCTGGATGCTCATCACCGGTAAGGCTTCCGAAAAATTGAATCGGCAAGGTTGGTATAAGGCGATTGCCATTTTCATCACCTTCCATTTTGTATGTTTTTGCTGGGTATTTTTCAAGTCGGCTGATTTTGCAACCGGCATGACGATGCTGCATCAGATAGGATATGATTTTTCTTTTTCCGTTTGGCCCGAGTTTTTTGATAATTACAAGTGGGTGATCGGAATGATATTACTTGCTGGCATTTTACACGCTATTCCGGATGGCCTTGCAGATAAACTCATTGGGAGAACCGGAAAATGGCCTTTACTGGCTTATGTTACCGTTTTTTTCCTTTTTGTGTTGCTGTATGGATATTTCAAATCTGCAGAACAGGTGATGCCGATTTATCTTCAGTTTTAACGTTAGCGGATATACGAAAAATAAGATTGCATGAAAGCTTTGTAAAATAATTTTCCCTGAACCTGGTAGCCCGTTGTGCTGAAATGAACCCCATCTGCAGTTAAATAACCTGCTTTATACCATGCTCCGGCACCGGAAAGCCCGTTACAGATCCGGTACAGATCCCAGATAGCCATATTTTTTTCAGTACAATACCTGAAAATGGCATCACTGGCTTTTTGTATGATCTTGTTGGTATGTCCACCTTTAAAGGATGCTGCCGGGGTAGTGATGATCAAGCTGGCTTCAGGGGCGGTTTGTTGTAAGCGGTTGAGGAAATCTATCATTTGTTTCCTAAAAACAGTTTCGGTAAAATTATCATACTGCGATTCATTGGTGCCGAGGGAAACAATATAAAGATCTGCTTTCAAAGCAGGAAGTTTTTTCCAGAAATCATCATTTTCAATAAAGTTTAAAAATCTGGCGCCATTTTGTGCAATGCTGTAATAGCAGATTCCTGGATCATTAGTGGTTGATGCCGGTGTCAATTCCTGCGGCAACTGAAGAGCTGCTCCGGCATTGCCAAAATACTGATGAAGGCTATCCCGTATCACAGCACTGAACACATTCGCATAAATATGAGAATCCCCGATATGAACGATATTGATCCTGCCCGTCCCTTTAATTTTCAGTTGATTCAGTTTTTCAAAAACAAGAAATAGATTTCCGTTATCTATCTTATTGAATGCTTCATTGATGGTTGCCTTTTGGGCATGAAGTAATGCTGTAGAAAACAAAAAAATAAAAATCAATCGGAACTTTCTATTCATGACTGTTTATTACCTGGTAAAGTTATACCAATGTGAATTATATAATATGCCAATATTTTATAAATCTTATCCCGAATGCTTTCGGGAGTATTTAAAC
>JAPLEF010000114.1:18424-21739 GCA_026391525.1 Sphingobacteriales bacterium | reverse complement strand
AGCTATTAACTTCACACATGTATAAAATTTTGTAGTGCAATAAAAATTACTTCTCGCGAACACTCACAGATACCCTACGGTCTTTTAAACGGTCTTGCTCAGGTGCATCTGCAGGGTATTTGGCAAACTGAGAACCATAACCTTCAGCTCCGGTTACCTGTGCGCCAACACCAGCTTCTTTAAGTGCAGCAGCAACTGCTGAAGCCCTTTCGCCGGAAAGTTTTTTATTAGCAGCTTCATCACCAACTTTATCGGTATAGCATCCCAGTTTGATTTTTGCTTTTGGATAAGCTTTGAGGATCTCAACAATATTATTCAACTGTTTTTTACTTTCAGGAACAATTTCTGCAGTTCCGAAGGTGAAGTTGAGGTCGTTAAAATCGAACCAGTTGTCGTTACCCGGTTTGGCATTGGCGTCGTTCAGGAAGGCAACCAGTAAATCTTCAATACCACCTTTGTTGGCATCAAGGATTACGCCATTGGGCAAGGTAACTTTGATAGACTCTACCATTACAGTTTTTACAGTAGTATCCAATGGCGCTTGCTTAACAACGGTATCTGTATTTACAACAGGTGTAATAATTTCCTCTTTTTTATTGCAACCTTTCATCAACCAAAGCAGCAATAGCAATGCACCTAATCCAAGAATAAGTGGCAATAACCAATTGTTCTTTTTCTTTTCTTCTACCGGCGCCTGATAAGCGGTTCTGGTAGTGGTTGTGGTACCAAGATATTTTGTAACATCAAAACCCTGTGGCATTGCAGCATAAACAGCATTTTTTTGGCCACTTAATAAACTAGAAAGTGCAGATGGCGTGGTGTTGTTGTCCTTTGCATATTTTCCGATAAGGCCAAGTGCCAAAGGAAGAACAGAGCCCACTAAAGATGAAGTTGAAGAACCTTTCAAACCTGCAAATCCTGAAATGGCATTGGCCATACTTCCAAACTTATCTCCGAAGATACCGCTGATGAGCCCCGGGCTTATGGAGGGAATACCACCACCTGCAGAACTGAAAGTGTCCGACAATTTGTTCAGGATACCACTATCTTGCGATTGACGGGATAGATTGAGTAAAGATTCCACATCGCCACTATCGGCTTTGTTGATGATACCTGCCAATGTGGAAGGAATAACTGCATCCAATCCTTTACGAACGGTTGCATCGCTCTCTCCAAGATAACCAGACGCTTTGCTGATCATATCATTGGTGAAGTAGCCTTTTACTAAATCCAAAAGATTTAATGACATAATTGTACTTTTTAATTGTTGTAAATTAAGGTTTAAAAATAAGAACTCAGCGTAATATATTGTATTTTAAACTACTGTTAATGTCTAAATAATTTCGATTGATAAAGATAGGGAAAACAATAAAATTTCAACTTCTTTTTTATAAATTCTTTGTTGAGATAACCATATATTCATATACCTGTTTGGTAGATAACAATTCTTCTACCCCTATTTTAGAGTAATTGTTTTATGGGGTTTTGACAAACGATTCGATCAGCGTAGAAATAATTCGACACGTAATAAACATCATTATTATTTTGTTGCTATTTATTATATATATCAGAAAGGATAACCGATACCAATATTCAGAATAAGATTTTCTTTCCGCCACGAATTGTTGCCAAGCCTGATTTCATCCAATACCCAGCGGTTACCCTCTTCGTACCAGGGTTTGCGTAATGGGGTAGCCACATCAAACCTCAATACCAAAACGGAAGCGTCGATCCTAAAACCAATTCCGCCTCCCACCGCCAATTCTTTATAAAGGTCGCCTTTATCTAAACCGCTACCGGGTTTATCAATGGCATCTTTTCTCAGCCAAATATTTCCGGCATCGGTGAATACCGCTAATTTGAAAAATTTAGAAATGCTGTACCTGCCTTCAAGGTTCATTTCAAGTTTGATTTCGCCCGATTCATTGGCCTGATAAGATTTAGATTCGGTACGGAAACTTCCCGGCCCAAGGGTTCTGATTCTGAAAGCACGGATACTGCTGCTGCCGCCAATGAAAAATTGTTCAGAATAAGGCACTGAACTGCTATTGCCATATGCAAAGGCAACTCCAAAAATAGCCCTGTGGATAAGAGATAATTTTCGGTTGATTTCCCAATACCCCCGCCAGTCTGCCTGAAATTTTACAAATTGCGACAGTGGTATATTGAATAGCTTTTTTGAACCAATTGTATCTCCTTTCTTAGGAACTATCAGCCCTGCTACATTTCCTGAAGTACTGATGATAGCATCAAAGGCATAATTGAATTTATTAGGACGATAAGTATTATTGTAAGTATACTGGTAACGCGAACCGATAACCAGCTGACGTTCGAAGGCGGCTTTAAGGGTTACATCTTCTGCCAGTGTGCTATCGAATTTCGGGGTAATTTGAGTTGGATTGATCGCATTGATATTGATTACCCGCCAACGGTGTTCAGCATTTTTTCCCGTTTTGAAATGATATCCGGCTGAAAGCCTAAGCGAGCGTAGGGTATAAAGATCCGGCCTGCGGAGGTACTCAATGGCAGGCGTAATTACCGTTCTGGGGATATAAGGATTGCGCTTGATTTTGATCCTGTACTTTGGAATGAGCCTGGGAAAATATAAATTCATTTCCGAAGTAAAAGTATACGAATTAGCAGAAGCTTCCTTTCCACCTATTTGCACATCAAAGCCACCTAAAATTTTCCAATCGAGAATTTCCGCTCCTCTGAAAAGGTTCAGGTTTTTATAACCTACACTGAGTTCGGTGCCTACAAAATTATTCGATTTGGTATTGGCCGAAACTTCTAACCTGATAGTTTGTTTTTTGGCCGGTGTGAGGTAAACTTTTGCATCAATTATCCTTTTCATACTATCCAGGTGCGGGAAAAAAGTCAATTTCACAAAACGAAAACTGTTCAGGTTCATTAATCGTTCAATAGTGAGGTTGTGCAGTTCTTTATTGTACAAACCATCTTGCTTGAGGGCAATACTTCTTTCAAAAGTATTGGGTTTGAAAGTATTCTTAGGGTCGATGATGGTATACTTTTTCTCCTGTATCCCAAGCTCTTGATTCAGCATAGAATCCTTCTCCAGTTTATAATTGCTGAATAAAGTGATCTTTCCTATTGTCCATACATCCAGCAGTTTAGGATTGATGTCGGGTTTGATGGTTACATACAAATCTGCTTCACCATTGTGCAAGCTGTCTACCCTGAACAAGATAAAATCAGGTTCAAAATAAAAATATCCTTTTTCTTTCAGGTATTCTTCAATGCGTACCCTTTCGTTTTTAAATGTTTGAAGATCGAAATAATCTCCGTTCTTTAGCA
>JAPLEF010000114.1:0-18335 GCA_026391525.1 Sphingobacteriales bacterium | reverse complement strand
TAACTGGGTTAATGCAGAACTGTCTTTTGGCAGATAAATAGATCTGATCTTATGTCTTGTTCCCGGGTTGATACGGTAATCGATATGCGCAAGTTGCTTCTTGATCTGCTTATCGCTGGTTACCGAAGATTTAAAATAGCCATGATTGAAAAGGTAATCATTCAAACGGTTTTCAATCAATTTGGTGTTTGCTGAACTAAGTAATACTGGAGCCTGACCGGTTTTGTGTTTTAATTTGTAAAAGAGCCCTTTTGGTTTTTTAGGTTCTTCGATGGCATTGTATAGCATCAGCTTGAATCGCACTCCCAAAAAACTGGAATTGGGTTTTGGCCTTACAGTGGAAGCCATTTCACTTTTCATCAACTTACTGAGTAGTTTAGCTGAATCAACAATATTGGCACCGGTGTAAAGCTGGTCGCCAGGCGGTACATTTTTAGTGATACTGCAAGAAGTGCAGCAATAAACCAGTATACTGGAAATGATCAAAAGGATTGATAACAGCTTCTTCAATTCGCTTTCTTTTTTTTCTTCTTCTTGAATACTGTTTTTATTTTATTGAATTCCAGCACTACCACAAAAGTGACACCCGTTTTTACAATTTCACCTTGCAGCGCAAGTTCATTCTCATTTACCCGAAAACCTTTGATCCGGTATTTTCCATCTTTCGAAAGAAGGTATTCCAGGGTAACATCACCAGCCAGCCCGCTTAGGGCATCCGAACTTTGGTTCTGTCCTTCCAATGCAATACTACTACCCACATAAATGATGAGCCTGTTATTAGCAAGCGATTTGGTAACGCCAACTTTAAGATCGGTATTCCGTTCTGCTTTTCCGCTGGTATAATCTTCATTCACATCCAGGGCAATATCAATATCAACTCCCTTTATGGCATTCGTAACCAGATCGCTTAATTCCTGGGTGAGCAGGTTACCGGCGGTGGCATAAGCTCTTGTTTCAAAACTTTCACTTCCGGCTGAACTTAAACTGCTCAACGGATTTTCTGCAATAAAATGATTGATGGCCAGCAAACCCATCACTTGTTTGTTCAGTTCAGAAGGTATGGTATTCACCTGTTTTATTCTGGTATAAACAGCCCCGTCAAATACCTGTTGTTCATTTTCCGGCATATCCAGTTTGAAACTGATGTCTGGCTTCAGCAGTTCTTTACTTAACAGCAAGTACACTTCAAAATTCAATTTCTGCTTATCGATACCCTGTGCAGAACTGCTTCCGTTCATGAGTTCTGCGGCTGTTGTTTTTATTTTGTAAAGTGCCTTGATGTCCATTTGCGCTTTCATTAAATCACCACTCCAACTGATTGAACTGCCTTTTTCGATACTGAATCTTTTCTTGATCAGTTGGGCGATACTCAAATCATAATCGCCGCTTTCAACGGTGTACTTTCCAGTCATTTGCATTTGGCCGCCGGGGTTCATAGTAAAATTCAAGTCGGCTATGCCCGCAATCTTCAATTGGTCGCCACTCATTTCATCTAAAACAATCGTAACGGTACACTTAGGCGTGGTACTGATGTTCATGTTCAATAGCACCTGCATTGGATTGCTTTTCTTTTTTACTTTAGAGAGCGCTAACGTGTCGTTTTCAGGGTGTGCAGGATCAAAAAATTCAATTAAACCATCTCCTTCTCTGGCTACAGCATCGGTGGTATAGATATAAGTAAGCGCAGAATTATCCGTCACTTTCACTTCGCCATCAACTTTTATTTTTTCTTCAGAACCGGTGAGGTTAATGGTAGCTTGAGCATTGGCAGGACCATAAATTTGTTGTTCCGGGTATTGTTTTCTTCCCACTACCCTAAAATTGTTGGCCTTTATTTTGGCATCGTAATCAAAATGAGTCAATCCATTCATTCTGAAACTTCCATTTATTTCACCCTGATGACCGGCGCTATCCAGGAAATGAAAATTATTAATAACAATCTCGCCATTATTAAACGTCAGGGCTTCATTTGGTAGCATCAGGTAAGTGCCATATTCTTTATAGATGGCCCATGCACTATCTGTTCTCAGTTCACCAACTACCTTAGGATCTGTCATTGTTCCACTGATGCTGAGGTTTCCTTTTAAGCCACCTCTAATCTTACTGAGGTAATCACTCATGAATGGCTCAATATTTTGCAGGTCGAAATAATTCATGTTTAATTTCAGGTTCAAATTTTTGGCTTTGATGTCATAATCGCCTGCAATTCGTATATCATTTTTCATTCCAAGTAAACTGATATTTGCATCGAGCACGTCATCAGTTTGCTGATTTATTTTCACAGTCAGATTGCCGGCATTGATTTCTTTAATCCGTAAACTGTCTATCTGAAGATCGCTGGTGAAAGCAATGGGTTCAAAGGATTGTAATCGTACTTTCCCATTGGCCAAACCCTCCACCAATGTAGTGTCGGTTGTCATGATTTCAGAAATGTTCTTCAGCCTGAACTGATGCAACGTCAATTCCAGAGGCAATCCGCTTTTTTGGCTACTGTCGGCTTTGATACTGATGGATTCGTTTTCATTGGATAAAACCAGATTACTGCCTTTTAAAATATCCCTATTCAGATGGATGATGTTTCCTGCATTTACCTTCCAGTATTTTTTATTGATCATCAGCGAATCGCCGATGTTAAGATAAGGCACTATCGGGTCGTTGGTAAGTTCATAGGGTACGATGTAACGTGCATTTCCAAATTCATCTTTAAGGTTCACTTTACCGGTGATGATTCCTTTTTTGATGTTTCCGTTGATTTCGCTTTTTTCGAGATTGATAAGCGGGCTGGCTATTTTTCCTAGCGAAAACATATAATTCAGGTTCTTGAATTTTTCATCTGAAGGATTGTTCAAGGCTATGATCTTCAATGAATCCATTTCATATTGGTCGTAAATTATTTTATTGATATCGGTCACCAACCCGATGGCAGAACTATCCGTATTCAGGAAAGCAGTAATTTCAAAAGGACTGATCACTTTCAATCCGGGAATAAGAAAAAGAAAACTATCCGGATATAAAGTATCGTCACTTGTGGTGTATATATATTTATTGGCTACAGTTTTTGCGGCTGAAGGTATCGACATCAAATCGTAGTTGCCACGTAAATTCAAATTGGCAAATGGAGATTTCAAATTGATCACCTGTGTGGTGTCATCATTTGTTGCGTCAATAGTAATACTATCCAGACTGATTTTATTACTTCCGTATTTGAAATGGATATCATTCGCCAGTAAATTACCGATTAGCTTTGCGGTATCTAAAAAAGGGAAATCGGCATTCAACCTACCGCTTAGCTGAAACGTATCCTGCACAAAACCTAGCTTTTGCAGATCAGCAAATGCAATAACTGTATTGGTTTTAAAGCTTCGATGTACACCGTTCAAATCCAGATAGGTGTCGGAAGTAAAGGTTATATTCGGATCAGTTGACAACAAATTAGCATCCAGAATATTTTTGTGGAAACTTCCTTTCGCCTGAACCCCCGTATATTGATAGCCTTTGAATCCGGCCGTACGGATGGTGGCATCAAAATCCAAATCAGCAGAGGCAAGGTTATATCCTTTTCCTTTTACTTTTACTAAAGCGCTTACATTTCCAAACATAGTGTCCTGCAAAATTTTTCCCAATTGAAGGGCATCTGCGTTTACATCCAGATCGTAGGTTGCTTTGTTTGCATCCGTAATATTTTTCAGATTTCCCCTGATGGCAATATCCCCCGATGAAGTAGTTAGTTTAAGGTTCGTCTGCATATCGTTCAGCGTGCCTTTATATTGTCCTTTGAGGGTAAAACGTTCCGGAATATAATGCTGCATCGAATCGGGTAAAATGCCTTTCGGTAAAAGTGAAAGCAAATCTTTTCGGTTTCCATTGAAGGAAAGCAACTCGAGATCTATTTTTAGTTTTTGGATATCCGGAAGTTCATAAACTCCGGCTTTAGCCAGTAGAAGCAGATTGGCCTGTTTTATTTCTAATTGAGGAATCAACAACCGGTTAAGGGTTCCTTGGGCTTTGGTTTGGATGAAAAACCGTTTCCCTAAAAGTGGACGGAAGGAATTGTTTTTGGCAAGCGCTGGTTCAAATAACAATAATTCATCTAATAGTAAATTCGTTTTTTTAAGGTTCAGGTTGATTTTTGTTTGACTGGGTTTTGTGAGCATAGATGCGGCTGAAGCATACGAAATACCCATATCGCCTTCTATGTGATTTTGAAGGGTTTCCAATTCAAGCCCTGTTAATCGAATCGCTGTATCGCCATAACTGGCTTTGGTTTTCAATTTTTTTACCGTAAAACCACTTTTCTCTATCACATTGAATTGTTCAATTTCACTGCTGTAGGTTTTGCCATCGTAAGAAGTGTTATGAGCGTTTAATACCATTTGGGTAAATGCAAGATGGTTAAAATCCATTTTTTTCTCTTTCGATACGGATGCTGCCTGGTCATCGAAAATGATTTCATTTTTATTCAACTTTATTTGCCCGATTTCGTAGGTGAAGGGATTTGAAGTTTGGCTGCTGTCAACTGATTGTGCAACGGTTTGTTTTTGAACAACAGAGGTTATACCCACACTTGTTTTATGGTCGGATAAACTAGCTGAAGTGATAGCCGCATGCATTTTTAACAGATCGAAATTCAGTTTACCCGTAGCGATTAAACCTGCAATGGAATGGATGTTCATTTTGCTAATGCTGTCTACCATCGAGAACCGGTTATTGGCTAGTGCAATCGTATCGATAGTAAGGTTGAACGGACCGGAACCATCGCTTTTTGCAGAAGAACTGGCATCAGTTTCTTTATAGGGAGTAAACATGAAAATTTCACAACGGATTGCATCAGTAAAAAGATAAGGGATATCGAAAGCCAACTGATCCAAATCCATTTTCCCGATTTTTGTACTAAAGGAGCCTAAGCCTGCTTTGTAAACCTGTCCTCCGTATTGATCATCCATCAAAAAGTCAACCGATTTTAATTTGATGGTTCCCAGATGGAACTTAAAAGTACTTTTTGATTCCGATTTAGGTTCAGCTGAAGGCTCGCCGGCAAATGCGGCGGGAACAAAATAAAAATTGAAAAGAGGATCCGGCCTTGCCCTGTAAAGATTGATTCGGATACCACTCAATGAAAGACCGGAAATGGTCAATTCATTTTTCAGGATTTTAGAAAGGTCGTAATGAATTTCTATTTCATCAGCCTGAAGCAATTTCCGTTGTTGGCGGTCTTCAAGGTCTATTCCTTTGATACGGATATGCGAAAGCCAATCTATTTCTAATTCACCTATGGCAACTTTTGTTTTTAGTTTATGCTCGAGGTATTTCACCGCCTCTTTTTTAACGATATTCTTCCCCCATTGGGTTTGTAAAGCCAAAAAAATGAGTAATAACAAAAAAAGCAAAAAGGCCAGTATTCGAACCAGCCATTTAAAGGTTACTATAAAGATTCTTCTAGCGCTTATGCTCATACGTTGCTTTCAAATGCTACTCCGGCATCTCCGTTTTTTGCGAACCGCTTATTCCCTGCATAATATATAAAGGTAATTCAATAATACTTTATTGGCGCAGTTAGGCCAGTTATGTGAGGTTCAGTAAATAAACGGCTTTGTTACGGTTTCATTAGCTTTTGATTATTTAGTGTGTTTTTTTTCCTTCTTTCCAAAACAACCCTTAATTTAGTTGGTAATGAAAATCAGCCATTTCAACTATTTCAACATAACTACTACAGCAACAACCCGAAGGGGTTGTACTATTTCATATCGATAAAGGGCCTCGGCTATTGCACAAAAGCCCACTTGTATTCCTGTTTTCCCAACACTAATATTCATCAAATGAAAGTTTTAAAATTCGGCGGCAGCTCTGTCGCCAATGCTGAAAATATCAGAAGAGTTATCGCCATTGTTGAAGAAGCGTCTAAATCAGGCAGGGTAGCCGTTGTGGTTTCGGCATTGGGCGGTGTAACCGATTTATTACTAGGCGCTTCTAAATCGGCTGCGGCTAATGATAATACTTACCTTAATCATATCAGTTTGATCAGGGAAAGACACTTAGCCTGCATCAACGAATTAGTTAGTAAAGAAATTCAACCGCTTTGTCTGCCGGTAATGGATAAGGCTTTTCAGGAAATAACCGATTTATGTAAAGGGATCAACCTCCTGGGCGAAACAACCGACCGGTCTTCCGATTTGATGGTTCATTATGGGGAGTGGCTATCGTCGCAAATCATAACCATGGCTTACCTTTCCATCAATGAAAAGGTTAGATGGAAAGATGCCCGGGAACTCATCGTCACCAATGCTGCTTTTGGAGCGGCTAAAGTAGATTTTACTGTAACCAACTATAAGATCAGTCATTTTTTTGCATCAGAAAATTTTCCTGTTGTTTTCATTCCGGGTTTTATTGCATCGGATCTTCATGGCAACACCACTACATTAGGAAGGGGAGGGTCTGATTATAGTGCAGCTATCATTGCTGCAGCATTGCATGCAGAGGAATTACAAATATGGACAGATGTAAATGGGATGATGACGGCAGATCCCAGGTTATGCAGCAATGCGCGGATCATTCCAAAGATCAGCTATCAGGAAGCGATGGAGCTTTCTCACTTTGGTGCAAAAGTGATTTACCCGCCAACTATTCAGCCCGCGATGGCACTTGATATTCCGATATGGATCAAAAACACTTTCGAACCGGATGCTTTAGGAACCATCATCACCTCTTACAATAAACTCAATGAAAATATTCATGATCATATCATCCGGGGGATTTCCAGTATTTCGCAAATTGCACTGGTTACTTTGGAAGGAAGTGGTATGGTTGGTATTCCGGGATTTTCTAAACGTCTTTTTGAAGCCTTGAGCCAGGAAGCCATCAATGTGATCATGATCACGCAAAGTTCTTCGGAACATTCGATCACAGTTGGAATCGATGCCGGCAAAGCTGAAAAGGCAAGGTTAGCTGTGGATATGGTTTTTACTAATGAAATCGCCTTAAAGCAAGTAGCGCCTCTAAAGGTGGAGAGCAATTTATCGATTGTGGCTTTGGTTGGCGAAAACATGCGTCATCATACCGGTGTTAGCGGGCGGATGTTTACAGCACTGGGTCGCAATGGGATCAATATCAGGGCTATTGCACAAGGCTCATCTGAAAAAAATATTTCTGCGGTTATCGACACGGCTGATGTACGCAAATCGATCAACGTATTGCATGAAGAATTTTTCGAAACTACCTACCGGCAAGTGAACGTATTTATTGCCGGGCTTGGTAATGTGGGCAGTAAATTGATCGATCAGTTGAAAAAACAACTTAGTTATCTTCAGGAAAGCAGGCTCCTGCAAATCAAAATTATTGGAATGGCCAATAGCAGGAAAGTATGTTTTGATGAAGCGGGTATCGACCTTAACAAATGGCAGCAAGCCATTGAAAATGCAGATAGGGCGATTCCTGAACAATGGGTTGAACAACTGATTACACTTAACCTGCGCAATACCGTTTTTGTTGATGTCACTTCAAGTGATGTGGTGGCTGCTGTGTATGATAAATTACTTCCCAGAAGCATTTCTGTGGTAGCCTGTAATAAGATAGCAGCTGCTTCATCTTTTCACCAGTACCAAAACCTGAAAACCCTTTCCCGTGAATACCATGCGCCATTCCTTTTTGAAACCAATGTAGGGGCGGGGCTACCGGTTATCAGTACCCTAAACGACTTGATCCATAGTGGAGATAGCATCCGAAAAATAGAAGCAGTATTAAGCGGCACACTGAATTTCGTATTTAATAATTATGATGGAAGCCGGAGTTTTTCAAGTGTGGTGAAACAGGCTCAGGAAGAGGGTTATACCGAACCCGATCCACGCCTTGATCTCAGCGGCACTGATGTGATGAGGAAAATTCTGATCCTGGCAAGGGAAGCGGGCTTGAAAATGGAATTGGATGAGGTGACCAACCGATCTTTTATGCCTCCTTCTTGTATGGAAGGATCGGTTGCCAATTTTTATGAGGAGATGGAAAATCAGGAGCAGCATTTCAGGATGCTTTTGGAAGAAGCAAAAGCCAAAGGCTGTAAATTAAAATTCGTTGCCAGCTTGAATGAAGGAAAAGCTTCAGCAGGTTTACAGTGGATTGATCCTGCACACGATTTATTTCATTTGTACGGAAAAGATAATATCGTTTTGTTTTATACCGACCGTTACAGCATCCAGCCGCTGGTAATCAAAGGGGCAGGAGCAGGTGCCGAAGTAACTGCCAGTGGTGTTTTTGCTGATATCATTCGGGCTTCAAATCTTTAAAAAATGAAACATCAATCGATTACCGTTCATGCTCCGGCAACAGTTTCGAACCTCTGTTGCGGATTTGATATACTGGGCATGGCCCTCGAAGAGCCATTTGATAAAATCAGGATTGAACACAGCGAACATCCCGGTATTCTTATCCGCCATACCGATGCTTACAATCTTCCGCTCGATCCGCAACTCAATATTGCCGGTGTGGCTCTTGATGCCATGAATAAGGCATTGGGAATCGGTTCTGGTTTTAGGGTGGAAATTCACAAAGGAATCAAACCCGGAAGCGGAATAGGGTCCAGTGCAGCCAGTGCCGCAGGGATTGTTGTTGCCGCTAATGAACTGCTGGGGAAACCCTTTTCAAAAACTGAATTGTTGAAGTATGCTATGGAAGGTGAAGTGCTGGCCAGCGGATCAAGGCATGCCGATAACCTGGCACCTTGTATTTTCGGTGGGCTGGTACTTGTTAGGGATACCGCCAGTTTGGATATCGTTGCTTTGAAAACAGCACCGGTGTTCATCAGTATTGTTCATCCACAGATTGAAATAAAAACTTCTTACGCCAGGCAACTGCTGCCGAAAGAAATTCCTTTATTCGTTGCCGTTACCCAATGGGCGAATGTGGCAGGTTTGGTTGCCGGTTTTTCGAACGGCGATTATGGCCTGATCAGTCGCAGCCTGCATGATGAAGTTGCCGAGCCCGTTCGTAGTAAACTGATTCCCGGTTTCAGCGAGGTTAAATCCGCATCAATGGCGGGCGGAGCATTGGGCGGCGGTATTTCGGGAAGCGGCCCTTCCATCTTCATGCTCAGTGAAACCAGGCAGATTGCCGAAGCAGTTAGCAAAAGAATGAATGCCGTTTTCAACGGACTTGGCATTGAAAACTTTGCCTATGTAAGTCCGATCAATACCGAAGGAGTAAAGATTGTTGAATCAGCGTAATGCAGATCTTTTTATTGCCGGAAAATCATCCAAAAAGCGAATAGTAATTTTTAATATGAATTATTTCAGCACTTCAGCAAATGCCCCTCTGGTTAGTTTTAGGGAGGCTTGTATAAAAGGACAAGCTCCGGATCGTGGACTTTATTTTCCGCAGTATATTCCACAGTTACCAGTAAGTTTTTTCCAAAATATGCCTGGCCAACCGGTTCCGGAAATGGCCATGCAAGTGATGCAACCTTATATTGGTGACGATATTCCTGAAGCAGAGCTTTATAGTATTTTAAACGAGACTGTAAATTTTACTGTTCCCTTGTTGCCCATTACAGCATCAATTGATGTATTGGAAATGTTTCATGGCAGAACACTTGCATTCAAAGATTTGGGCGCAAGGTTCATGAGCCGGTGCCTGGGATATTTTGTAAAAAACATGCAAAGGAAAATTACCGTTCTGGTTGCTACATCGGGTGATACCGGGGGCGCAGTGGCTGATGGTTTTCTGGGAGTTGATGGTGTTCAAGTGGTCATCTTGTTTCCCTCAGGAAAAGTGAGTAAGGTGCAGGAAAAACAACTCACCAGCATGGGTGAAAATGTTTATGCATTGGAAGTGGAAGGCAGTTTCGACGATTGCCAGCAAATGGTAAAGTCTGCATTTATGGACAGTCAATTGAATGAACATTTATTTCTTACTTCTGCAAATTCTATCAATATAGCCCGATGGCTGCCACAGCAACTTTTTTATTTTATAGCTTATCAGCAATGGACTGATACCGAAAATGCACCTGTTATTGCAGTGCCCAGCGGTAATTTCGGAAACATCTGTGCAGGCTTACTGGCCATGAAATCTGGTTTACCAGTGCGGCATTTTATCGCGGCTTGTAATGCAAATGATACGGTTCCCGATTTTATAGCAACAGAAGTTTATCGTGCAAGGCAGAGCCAGTCAACACTTTCCAATGCCATGGATGTTGGAGACCCCAGCAATTTTATCCGCATCCTCAAAATCTTTAACGGAGATATTTCAGCGCTGAAGAATAAGCTCTCGGCCATAAGCATCTCAGACAAGGAAACTGCAGATGCCATGAAAGAACTTTATCAGGAGTATGGATATCTTGCAGATCCTCACGGAGCAGTTGGATACCTGGCTTTGAAGAAATATCTGATGAACAACCCCGGTTATAAAGGACTGTTTGCAGAAACAGCACATCCCGTTAAATTTTTTGATACAGTTGAACAAATCACAGGCGCAGCTGTTTGTATGCCTGCTCAGGTAGAAGAACTGATGAAAAGAAATTCATTTTCAAACAAGATGAAGGTTTCTTTTGAAGGTCTGAAAGATTACTTAATTTCACTGCCTGTTTAAATCATCTTTTTTTAACCACATCATGGAACTACTTCAACAATTTGAACAAGCAGTAACCGATAGTAAGGCATTATCACAAAAGCCTTCAAATGATATCTTATTGCAATTATATGCGCTCTACAAACAATCCACTGAAGGCGACAATGAAGCCGAACCACCTTCAAATATGTTTGATTTTGTAAGTAAGGCCAAATATGAAGCCTGGCTTGAACACAAAGGGCAAACTAAGGATGACGCGATGCAACAATATGTGGATCTTGTTAATAAACTGAAGAATGGGTAGACATTTGTCTCAGTCACTACGTGATTCATCTACATTTTACGCTATTGGTTTTGCTTGTTGCATTCAACGGGCATTGTATTTTTTGTAATATTCTTAACATACTGGCACAAAATTTAAAACAAAGTTTTTATACTTTTGCAAAACCAAACAAAACACCTGAACTCCTGCTCTATCAGATAGTAATCTATATCTGTCATTTGCTTACTTAAACCGGCAATCATTATCATGCAAAACACCAATTACATAAAAAATATTGCATTATTCTTCATAGTTTTTTTGAGCACGTTGCATCTGCCATTCAGTTTTGGCAAGTCAGTATTGTTCAACTATCACCCTGTTGAAGCGTCAGAGAATAGTAATATTACATCAGATGTTACTGAGGTGAGCAGGCTATACAACCAGATCAATCTTGCTGATGCAGGTTTGTCGTTAAAAGCATTTGCCTTTGCGATGACCGGGTTTGAGAAGCTCAAAGAAGCGGGTAAAATAACCAATGATCATATCATTTCGATTGTTGATTTCACCAGGTCGTCTGCCAAGAAGAGATTGTTTGTAATTGACCTCGAAGCTCATCAAGTTTTATTCAATACTTATGTAGCACATGGCCAGAATTCGGGGAAAGAATTTGCAACGCAATTTTCTAACAAACCACAGAGCTTTCAAAGTAGTCTGGGTTTTTATGAAACCGCTGGAACCTATCAGGGCAAAAACGGTTACTCGCTGCAGCTTATTGGTCTTGATCGTGGATGGAATGATCGCGCCGATGATCGTGCGATTGTAATGCATGGTGCTCCTTATGTAAATGAACAATTGATCCGTAGTCAGGGATATATAGGAAGAAGCTGGGGCTGTCCGGCAGTGCCTGCAAACCTCTGCAAACCCATTATCGATAGGATAAAAAACGGCAGTTGCCTTTTCATTTTTGCTGAAAATAACAGTTACCTGAAGAAATCAGCCTATCTCAACCAATCCTGAATAGCTGTATAAACTAATATGATCTAGCCTTTACCGGTTCATTCAGGTAAGGGCTTTTTTAGGTGGTTTGTACAAAGGCTAATGCAAAGCATTTCTTACCTTCACCTTAAAAATCAGGATGAAGCTTCTTTCGCAACTAACCGGAACTGGTGCAGCCATTGTTACTCCTTTCAATAAATACCAGGAAGTAGATTATACGGCATTAGGGAACTTGATAGATTTCATTATCAACGGTGGCGTAGAGTATCTGGTAACCCTTGGAACAACCGGTGAAACGCCTGTGCTTACCACGGCAGAAAAAACAGAAATCATTCAGTTTACTTATGCTCATGTGAGTAACCGCGTACCCGTTGTGGTAGGTATTGGAGGTAATGATACGCTGGCTGTTGTAAATGAACTCAGGTGGTTACCACTCGATCATGCAACAGCAGTGCTGAGTGCCAGTCCTTATTACAATAAACCCTCCCAGGAAGGTTTGATCCTGCATTATCAGGCTTTAGCTGCCGCATCATCCAAACCTTTGATCTTATATAATGTACCAGGCAGAACAGGAAAGAATATGACCGCTGAAACCAGCTTGCTTCTGGCACACGAAACAGCTAATATTGTTGGTATAAAAGAAGCGAGTGGCGATATGTTGCAATGCATGGAAATTTTACGAAACCGTCCGGAAGGTTTCATGGTTTGGAGCGGCGACGATGCCCTTGCCCTTCCACAACTGGCTTGCGGAATGGATGGTGTGATCAGTGTGGCCGCAAATGGCTTCCCCTCCTTGTTTTCGAGGATGGTACGTTATGGTTTGGCGCACGATTTTCAATCTGCAAAAAAACTGAACGACCGTTTGATGCCTGCCTACGAACTGATGTTCCAGGAAAACAATCCTGCAGGAATTAAAGCTATTCTAAGTGAAATGGGATTGATAGCAGAGGAACTTCGGTTACCAAATGTACCGGTGAGTGCAGCATTAAAAAATGCCATACAGGATTATTTGGCTCTTCAATCTTAGCATACTTATCCGCAAACCTGAATAATGCCTAAAGCAATATTGATTCTTATTGTCATCTGTTTTGGGAAATTTGCCGGCTTCTCACAAGTGCGAATAACCTTATCTGTTAGTCGGCTTCCGGAAATCCAGGCTGGCGAAAAATTATTTGTAGCCGGAAGTTTTAATGCATGGAACCCACAAGATATTGCTTACCAGTTATCGAATCAGGATAACAGTTTTAAGGTTACTATTTCTGTGCCCCCAAACACAAAGATAGATTTCAAGTTTACTCGTGGCAGTTGGGCATCCGTTGAATGTTCGGCTTACGGAAGCGATTTACCCAATCGAACCATACCGGCACTTACAAGCGATACGCTTGTTTCCTGTGAAATCATGGGCTGGAAAGACCAGTGGATACCTGGTTTGGCGATGCATACTGCTTCTAAACAAGTGAAGTTCATAGACACTGCATTTACTATTACCGAGTTGAAGAGGCAGCACCTGATTTCATTGTATCTGCCAAAACAATATGATCTTTCTTCGGAGAGATACCCGGTGATTTATATGCTGGATGGACAAAACCTGTTCGATGCATATGGTACTTTTGCTGGTGAATGGGAGGTAGATGAAACGCTCGATAGTCTTTTGGAAAAAGGAATTCCCGGAGCCATCATTGTTGCCATTTATACCGGCCGGCAACGGATGTGTGAATACAGCCCTTTCGTGTTCAAATATTGCGAAAAGCCGGAGGCTGCTGCATTGCTCCATTTTATTACCCAATCGCTGAAACCATATATTGACGGGCACTATCGTACCAAAAAGGAAAAAGAATCAACCGGTATTGCAGGAAGTTCATTAGGTGGGCTCTTTGCTTATTATGCCTGGTTGAACAAACCGGAAGTTTTTGGAAATGCCGGTATTTTTTCGCCATCATTTTGGATCGGCACTGCAGAGCTGGAACAACAAACAGACAAACTTGCTTATTTACAAAATGGCAAAGCCTTTTTTTATATGGGTGAAAAAGAAGATGGTGACGACCTCGGTAAAATGAAATCTATCGCTGACCGGTTTGCTAAAAATTCAAAAGCGAAGGTTAATCGTATCATCGACCCAAACGGAGCGCATAACGAAACCTACTGGAAAAAATGGTTTGCCGAGTTTTATTTGTGGATCAGCAAAATCAGATAAGTTAACAATAAGTTCCTTCCAAAAAACGTTTATTCATATTTGTTAGTTAGAAGCTTGTACTCAGATACGAAAGCAGGTGCCTTCAATGGCAAGATCTGTGCATGAAAAAACCGACCTGGCTTCTTCAAGAAAATCATCCAAAATTTCATATTTAGAGGAGAAATGGCCAATGATGAGTCTCTTCACACCGGCCAAATTTGCAATAGCGGCAGCCTGAACAGTGGTTGAATGAAATCTTGAGGCAGCCTTCTCTTCAAGGCCTTTCAAATAAGTAGTTTCGTGATAGAGCAAGTCGACCCCATAAATTTTTCCAGCCAACTCGGGATCAAAAATCGTATCGGCACAATACGCATACGATTTTGCAGGAGTTGCAGCGATGGTAAGTTCTGTATTGGGAATGATGGTGCCCTTTCTGGTATGATAATCTTGCCCTTTCTGAAGCTGTTCATAAAAGGCCGCAGGTATTTCATACGATTTAACCCGATCCGGATCGATACTTCGCGGGTTCTTGATCTGCCTGAAAAGAAATCCCCAGCAATCAATGCGATGTTGTACTTTAAAACAATGAATCTCCATTTTTTTTGTCCGGGTCAGCAATCCTTCTTCACCCAAGGGATGAAAATGTAGTTTGTACGAAAGGGTTACCGAAGCAGCATTCAATTGTAGTAAAAGAATTTCCAATAATGGGGGCGGACCATACAAATGCAACTCCTGCGTACGGCTAAGCAGGCTCATACTCGATAGCAATCCGATCAATCCAAAATAATGGTCACCATGCAAATGAGAAATGAAAATATGCGATAGCTTGCTTCGCCTCAATTTGTATTTGGCAATTTGGTGTTGGGTGCCTTCTCCACAATCAATCAGGAAACTGTCATCTTCGGTTTGTAAAAGCTGAGATGTTGGGTTCCTGCCAAATGCAGGTATGGCTGAATTGTTTCCTAAAATGGTTAGTGCAAGCAATATTTTTTATTTAGCAGTTTTTTTGGCTTGAAACCCTAAAGGTTCTTACCCGCTTAGTCGTCTTCGAAATCGTCCATTAGCTCTCTTTCAATTTCCTCCATCTGAACGATATCCCAGGCCTCCGATTCTGTTGGGGTAACATTCAGCAGTTCGAGCCATCCTTTGGCATCTAATAATTCAGCAACTTTCGGTTGTAAGCCACAGATTACAAATGAACAATTTTTTTCATAAAAGCTCTCCTGTAGTTCTACCAGCATTCCTGCAACAGTGATATCCGCATTTTGTACAGCCGAAAGGTTCAGGATGATATGCGGAACCGGCATTTTGTAATAAGGAAGCAGCAATGCTAGCAGTTCTTCTGTCATATTAGCAGGTAATTCCTGTTCTTCAACAGTTAAGACGCTAAATTTCTCTTTGGTATCTATTTTGACATTCATCGGTGTAGAAAGGTTAATAGCTGTAAAATAAATCAATTTTTGTAGCAACAATGTTTTCACTCACTTGTTTTATAAGAAACCAGTCTATTCGAGCAAGTTGATTGATGAATTTCACATTTATTTATCAGGCAGAGAAAAATTCCGCTTATCTTATTTCCTAACTTTTCAACATTTCAACATTTAAAGTTAAGGGAAACCAAAACGGCATATTTTATCGTTATTATTGTAACAATTAAAACTCAGGGCATGGACAACAATTTTTCACCCCAGGTAAAGGAGATCATCTCTTATAGCCGGGAAGAAGCATTAAGATTGGGAAATGATTTTATCGGTACTGAGCACCTGGTGCTGGGGTTAATAAGAGATGGGGATAATACCGCATTAAAAATTCTGAAATCATTAAACATAGATCTCTATGAACTGAGGAAAGAAATTGAAATGGCGGTGAAAGATAAAACCGGAAAGAATATTGCCAATATCAATTCGCTTCCGCTCACCAAGCAGGCAGAGAAAGTAATCCGCATCACCGTTCTGGAATCTAAAGCCTTGAAAGCGCCAATGTCGGAAACCGAACACCTGATGCTTTCTATTTTGAAAAACAAAGAGAACATCGCTACCCAAATCCTCAACCAGTTTGATGTGGATTATGATATTTTCAAAAACGAACTCGGGTTTGTTACCAGTAATCCACCACAGGCCGAATTCAATGATGAAGACGACTTCGATGACGAAAGGAAACAATATGGTCAGCAACCCCGTTCTGCAAAAGGAGCTGCTGCAGGGCAAGTGAAAAAAAAAACACCGGTGCTGGATAACTTCGGAAGGGATATCACCCGACTTGCAGAAAATGGCTCACTGGATCCTATCGTTGGTCGTGAAAACGAAATTGAAAGGGTATCACAAATTCTTTCCCGCAGAAAGAAAAATAACCCCATCCTGATTGGTGAACCCGGTGTGGGCAAAACTGCCATCGTTGAAGGACTCGCTTTAAGAATCGTTCAACGAAAGGTTTCGCGTGTGTTGTTTGATAAGAGAGTGGTAAGTCTTGATTTGGCTGCACTTGTTGCAGGCACCAAATATCGTGGCCAGTTTGAAGAAAGGATGAAAGCCATCATGAATGAGCTGGAAAAAAACCGCGATGTGATTCTGTTTATTGATGAGATACATACCATCGTTGGTGCCGGTGGTGCAAGCGGATCACTCGATGCTTCGAATATTTTCAAACCCGCATTGGCAAGAGGCGAACTGCAATGCATAGGTGCTTCCACACTCGATGAATACCGCATGCATATCGAAAAAGATGGTGCACTCGACCGCCGTTTTCAAAAGGTGATCGTTGAACAGCCATCTGTGGAAGAAGCCATCGAGATCCTCAACAACATCAAGAACAAATATGAAGATTACCACAATGTAACCTATAGCAAGGATGCTATCGATGCCTGCGTGAAATTGAGCGATCGGTATATGACAGACAAGTTATTGCCCGACAAAGCCATCGATGTTCTTGATGAAGTGGGTGCCAGGAAGCATATCAAGAATATCAATGTGCCTGAAAATATCCTTGATCTGGAAAAGAAAATTGAAGACATCAAGCTTGAAAAGAATAAAGTAGTTAAGAGCCAAAAATTTGAAGAGGCTGCATCATTGCGCGATACAGAGAAACGCTTACAGGAAGATCTTGAAAAGGCGAAGAACGAATGGGAAGAGGAGAGCAAACACAAACGTTTCCCGATTGAAGAAGAAGATATCGCAGAAGTGGTTTCGATGATGACGGGCATACCCGTGAAAAGGATGGTTCAGGCTGAAACCGACAAGCTCCGCAGAATGGCCGACGACCTGCGTGGAGCCGTAATTGGCCAGCAGGAAGCCATTTCCAAAGTAGTTAAAGCCATCCAGCGCAACCGTATCGGATTGAAAGATCCCAAAAAGCCAATCGGAACTTTCATCTTCCTCGGACCAACCGGTGTGGGAAAAACCGAACTCGCCCGTTCTTTGGCAAGGCATATGTTCGACAGTGAAGATGCACTCATCCGAATTGATATGAGCGAATACATGGAGAAATTCACCGTAAGCCGATTGATTGGAGCCCCTCCGGGATATGTTGGTTATGAAGAAGGCGGTCAGCTAACGGAAAGGGTTAGAAGAAAACCTTATAGTGTGATCCTGCTTGACGAAATTGAAAAAGCACATCCTGATATCTATAATGTGCTGCTTCAGGTACTCGACGACGGACAACTTACTGATGGACTTGGACGAAAAGTGGATTTTAAGAACACCATGATCATCATGACTTCGAATATCGGTGCCCGTCAGTTAAAAGATTTTGGAGACGGTGTAGGATTCGCTACGCAAAGCAGGCAGGATAATCTGGATGAAAATAACAAAGCGATCATTGAAAAAGCGCTTAAACGTACATTCAGTCCTGAATTCCTCAACCGTATTGATGATGTGGTCATCTTCAACTCACTCAATAAGGAGAATATCTTCGAGATCATCGATATCCTAATGAAAGGAGTGATGGTTAGGTTAAGCAATCTTGGTTTTTCTCTCGAGCTTTCAGCAGAAGCTAAGGCTTTCATCGCTGATAAAGGTTATGATAGCCAGTTTGGGGCAAGACCGTTGCACCGAGCCATTCAGAAATACCTTGAAGACCCTTTAGCCGAGGAGATTCTCAACTCCACCATCAAATCTGGCGATATCGTCATCGCTGAGTTGGATAAGGAGGCAGGAAAGATCACTTTCAAACTCAAGGAAGAGCCCCAGAAAAAGGAAAAGAAATCAGAAGCTTAACATACAGAGGCTGTCTCAAAAGGGTAGCCTCTTTTTTTATTTTTTATCCCCAAGTATGTGGATAGTGTTAGTTTGAATAAACTGAGAATACTTTTTGTTGTTTTCATCTTATGCGCAAACGAAACATTCCTTTTAAGACGTACAA
>JAPLEF010000142.1 GCA_026391525.1 Sphingobacteriales bacterium | reverse complement strand
GAAAAGTATTTGAACAGCGTTTAAAAGGTATAACCAATTCAGGTTGGAAAACGCTGATCAATGCCTCTGCATTAACATCAGGCATGTATGAACTGCGCTTCAATGATGGAATTAATATCCTAAGCTCGAAATTGCTGATCACGAAATAACAACAGGTTGTTTACAGAAAACCGTTGTTGGTATATCTTAAAAAAAGCACTGCCCGTATCGAGGATACGGGCAGTGCTTTGATGTTTCTGTGATATTGTGATGTATGCAATTAATACCAATGTGATTTATATAATATGCCAATATTTTATAAATCTTATCCCGAATGCTTTCGGGAGTAAATGCCGATGGTATCAAACAAATAGTCAAACAAATAGTACAATGAGGCGATAGCCGATAGTGGACTATATTGTTTGTCCAATCGGTATAAATGCCGATGGTATCAAACAAATAGTACAATGAGGCGATAGCCGATATTGGACTATATTGTTTGTCCAATCGGTATAAACAAGGCCTAGCTAAAAAGCCCACCTTTTTTCAATGTACGGGTTCCTTGTCCGATCAGGAATCCGTTTTGGAAGATTTGGATTTTGTAATCACCTATTTTAAAATTTTCACCGGGAACGAATGAAAAAGATACATTCTTAGTTTTTGCTGTTTCAAGGCTTACGGGCAATTTTGCAGTGTAAATTTTTACATTCTTAGTTTTTGCTGTTTCAAGGCTTACGGGCAATTTTGCAGTGTAAATTTTATTGCCATCTTCACGGGTTGTAAAAGAGCCTGAAGCTTGCGATCCGCTTGAAACGGGTTTGCCATCCGGACCAATTACTATCACATATACATCTGTATTTCCAGATTGGATGATACGGTTAGCAACATCGAAGCTGACAATAAATTTATCAACACGCTTTGCTGTAGTGGATGATTTTTCTTTTCCATTTTTTCTTACATCAACTGAAGTAATATTGATATTGCTGGCATTCAGGGTAGACGCGATATCTACTTTCTTTTCCAGTTGGTCTTTAACTTCTTTGGTTGAAGTCAATTCCTGGTTCAATTGTGCTTTATCGGCGAGCAGTACATTTTTTTCTTCACCCAACACTCGGTTTTCATCTTTAAGTTTGGCAATTTCCTGCTCCATACCTGCAATCTTGCTGTTCAAACCTGCAATCAGGCTTTTTGCTTTGATCAATTCTGAAGCAGTTGCATTTTTCTTGTTTAGGATATTACGGATTTCCACTTTGGCTTGAGCAATCTCTTTGTTTTTACCTGCTAAATCTTCATTTAAGCTGTTGGTTACCGTTTCCATCGAATCCAAACGGGCAAGTGAAGCATCAAAGCTGGATTGCAATTCGCTTTTTTCCGTTGAAATGGTTGAAATTTTCACATCCTGCTGATCAATGATGGTATTAGATTTCGACTTATCGTAAAACAAGTAACCTGCCATTGCAATTAACGCAACGGCTAAAGCAGCAATGATGGCGTTTTTATTGTTTTTTGTTCCTTTTACGTTTTCCTCTGTTGCAACAGGTGTGTTTGATGTGTTCATGATGTTGATTTTAGAATTAAGGTTTTTGGGTTATGGGTATAATTGCAGTTGCACAATTCCCAAAACCGTGCCATTCTGTTTTACCTGAACTTCGGGTTGTTAAAGTGAAGGTTACTTTCTTTATTTACGGGGAGCAAAACAGTGGTCTTTTATTTTGTAATCATATGACAATCAATTATTAAGAAAAAAATTAGTGTGGAAAAAAGCATTTAACAAATAAATAGCGGGCTAAGATCTGGATTGGAAATCTCTCTAACATAGAAATAGATCTGTATTAGCTTGGATTTGTTGGCAGCAAAAAGTACATTTATGTCATAAGATAAATTCTTATCACTTTATTTTATCCTTTTTAACAACCATTGTACGGTTTAGTGAAGGATTCCTAACTGCTGAACGTATTATTCTATTTCCGATTTAACTCTTTACCAAAGTTCAACCTGCAATTTGCACATGAACCAGGGAAGTGATCAACGCTATGTAAAACTTTACTGCTTACACCTATATGGATGGTTATGGAACAAGTTTACCAATGTTATACCCGTGATGTTGATCAGGTAACCCACTATTTTGTAAAACGTTTTCTGCATTTCCCGGAATATGCCGGAGTTTCCGATTGCTTGGAGGGTTATGGCATGCATACCGATTTCAGGAAAGCCTGTGAAATTGCTGGAATAAACAATGTAGCTGTTTGTGAAGAATTGTTCTGCTCTCTTACCATAGCTCCCGGCAAAGCAAAAATCATCTCATTAGAGCGTTATAGCATGAATGTTTCCCGAATTACAGGGTAAGCATAAACATTACTCCAAAGTAGTTGCATTGAAAGTATCTCCCTGGCTTAAATCGCCGGTTACAAAACCTTTTCTAAACCAATACATGCGCTGTGCAGAAGTGCCATGAGTGAATGATTCCGGTACCACATATCCCTGCGATTCCCTTTGTAAGCGATCGTCGCCGATGGCATTAGCAGCGGTAAGGGCAGCATTGATATCATCTGCTTCTATGATACTTTTTCCATCTGCCGTTGTAATCTGTTGTGCATGATTGGCCCAAACACCGGCATAAAAATCAGCCTGCAACTCCATACGAACAGAATATTTATTATACTCAGTTTCGCTTACCCTTCCACGTAAGCGCTGTACTTTTTCGGAAGTACCCATGAGTTGTTGGATATGGTGGCCAACTTCATGAGCCACCACATACGCCATTGAAAATTCTCCTGGAGCTTTGAAACGGGTTTGTAATTCCTCGTAGAAAGATAAATCGATGTAAAGTTTCTGATCTGCCGGGCAATAAAAAGGTCCGGATGCTGCACTGGCATTACCGCAAGCAGATTGTACCCGATCGCGAAATAATACTAAAGTTGGGGCCGGATAACGTTGGCCACTCTTTGCAAATAATTTAGACCATACATCTTCCGTATCTGCGAGAACAACCTTAACAAAACTGGCACGCTGATCATCAGCAGCTTGCTCTGAAGCACTTAAAGGGCGGGAGCTTTGCTGTTGCGCAGGCTGAGGTAATTGTATATTTACCGGATCTCCATTGCCAAATAATAGGTTAACTACTACAAGAATAACTACGCCGAGTAAACTTCCACCGGCAAGTACTTTACCTCCGGTAGACATGCTACGGCGGTCCTCAACATTCTGGCTTTCTCTTCTTCCTTCCCAACGCATGATTTGGCTTTTTTAATACACTAAAATAGATAAAAACCTGCATAATCGCATTGAATAAAATCTACATGAAAAACCCCCGCAGAACGCAGGGGCTTATAAGATGACCGGGTTTTTCAAATAATGTAAAAAAACTCAGGTTCAGAGGTAAGCATGGCAAGAATAAAATTGGTTAGCAACGGCCAGAAATCAGGGAAAAAATTGGTAAAAAGTTTTAATCATGCTTGAACCTGATGTTCTCCCTGTTTCTTACACAAAATTATCGGTGGTGCTTTAATTCCATTGAGACAAATGACGCAAAAATTGAATATTAAGATATTTTACTACGAATTCTTGTTAAAGTTTTCCTACTGA
>JAPLEF010000058.1 GCA_026391525.1 Sphingobacteriales bacterium | reverse complement strand
GGTTTGGTTACTGCACTTTCTGCAGGCTCAACCAATATCACGTATACGGTTACTGGTTGCGGCGGACCACAATCTGCCTTCCAGGCATTAACAGTTAATGCAAACATTGGTAACCCAGGTACGGTAACGGGTACTTCACCACTTTGTGTCGGAGCAACTGCTACCTATACATCAACCGGCGATGCAGGCGGTACATGGAGCAGCACTAACCCTGCTGTGGCATCTGTAAACCCAACTTCAGGTTTGGTTACAGCATTAAGTGCAGGTACAACCAATATCACGTATACCGTAGCAGGCCCGGCTTCTTCATTCCAAACCTTAACGGTTAGTCCGAATGTAAATGCAGGCACTGTAACCGGTACTTCTCCGATATGTGTATCTACATCAACAACGTTTAGTTCTAACGGAGATGCCGGTGGTACATGGAGCAGCAGCAACCCTGCAGTAGCAACAGTTAATCCAACAACCGGATTAGTAACAGCTGTATCTGGCGGAACTGCAACGATCACTTACACCATCAGCAGCGGTTGCGGATCACCGGTATCTGCTTCAGCTCCTATTTCGGTTGCCAGCGGTGCTGCACTAACAGTATCAGGTGCTGTGAATGTTTGTCCATTTGTTGGCACGCCTACAACGGTTACCTATACCGCAACATCAGCGGGAGCAACCGGTTACAACTGGGTATTGCCACCGAATGTAACGCTGGTATCGGGCGCAGGTACATCAACAATCACGGTTACGTTTGCAGCAGGATTTACGGCACAGGCAAACAAACAAATCAAGGTAACCGCTTCTTCAATTTGCGGAACAAGTGCACAAACGATTTACTATTTGTTGGCGCAGTTCCCAAGTACACCGGGTGCCATCACCGGCCCAACCGATGCTTGTCCGTTACTGGGCACAAGCGCCACTTATTCTATAGCCCCTGTAGTAGGCGCATCAAGTTATATCTGGACGGCACAGGCGGGTACAACGATTGTACCGGCAGGCCCCGGCACTTTGGGTAATACGGTAACCATTACGTTCCCAACCAGCTTCACTACAAGTGCGGTAACCGTACAAGCGGTGAACACCTGCGGAACAAGCGGTACCCGTAGCCTTACGATAGTACGCAACAATCCATCGGTACCAAGTTTGATCAGCGGGCCAACCAATGCCTGTGCACATATCGCACCGGGTGGCACGCCAGCTACTTATACGGTTCCGGCGGTTGCAGGAATAACTACTTATACCTGGACGGTACCTGCAGGCGCAATCGGCTTAACGGGTCAGGGTACGAATACGATATCGTTCACTTATCCTTCGGGCTATACGAGCGGTACGGTTAGTGTGATTGCTACCAATGGTTGCGGAACGAGCGGATCAAGGTCGTTAACGATCGGCGTGCTTCAACCTGCAACACCTGGTGTGATAGATGTGGCCATAACCACGCCATGTCCGAACAGGGTGTACACGTACAGCTTACCGGGCTTGCCTGTGAATGCTACATCGATCTTGTGGGCGGTAACCGGCGGTACAATCCTCACCGGTAATGGTACATCAAGTATTACGGTGAGCTATCCGTCAACAGCGGTTAATGGCTCGGTAAGCGCACAGGCTGTAAGCAACTGCGGTGTGAGTACGATCAGAACAATACCTGTACGTTTAGCGGCTTGTGCTGTTGTACCACCACCACCACCACCACCATTTGCAGCAACGGGCAACGAACCAGTGAAAGGCGCAACAGCTGCTGCTGATGCGATGAAGGTGAATGTGTATCCTAACCCAACCACCACCGACTTCAAACTGCAGGTGATTACTGCGGGTAAAGAAGAGATCAGTGTGAGGGTATTGGATATGACGGGCCGTTTCTACAAGCAGTTAACGATCATGCCGAACCAAACGATCAATATGGGTGCCGAGTTAAAAGCAGGTGCTTATATGATTGAAGTGAAGCAGGCCGCTGCGATGAAAGTGATAAGAGTAATGAAGTTTTAATGACGTTCAAATTCTTTATGTAGAGGCTGTCTCGTACTTATGAGACAGCCTCTTTTTTTAATAGTGGTAATCTAAACGGCTTTGCTCAACTTCATCAATTTTTCGAGTAAAGGTTCCAGCAAATCCAGTTTGAGCATATTGGCGCCATCACTTTTAGCTATTGAAGGATTGGGGTGCGTTTCAATAAACAAACCATCAGCACCGGTTGCAATGGCAGCTTTGGCAATGGTTTCAATCAGTTGCGGGTTGCCGCCGGTTACGCCGCTGGTTTGATTGGGTTGTTGTAAGGAGTGCGTACAATCCATGATCACCGGTACACCAATCTCTTTCATCCAGGTGATATTGCGATAATCAACTACCAAATCCTGATATCCAAAAGTATTGCCTCTTTCGGTAAGCCATACCCGATTGTTTCCTGCCTGATTGATTTTATCTACTGCAAATTTCATGGAAGGACCACTGAGAAATTGTCCTTTTTTTACATTCACTACTTTGCCTGTTCTGGCTGCCGCGATGAGTAAATCTGTTTGGCGGCACAAGAAGGCTGGTATTTGTAATACATCAACATAATCTGCTGCAATTGCAGCTTCTTCTGCCGTATGGATATCAGTGGTAGTAGGTATCCCCAATTTTTTACCGGCATCGTGAATCAGCTTAAGTGCCTTTTCGTCACCGATGCCCATGAAAGATCCGGCACTGGTACGGTTGGCTTTTCTGTAGGAAGCCTTCAATAAGTAAGGGATTCCAAAAGATTTACAAATGCTGTTTACTTTCTCACCGATTTCAATCAGCATCTCTTCATTTTCAACAACGCATGGGCCGGCGATCAGGAAAAATGATGGTTGAGATAGGTTTGCCTCACCAAAAACAGTTGCAGGAATATTTCTCATGTTGTAAAAATACTTATTATTTTTTCTACAACTTGGCGTTTCCTCCTACATTTACAACCGCAATAATTCAATATGGTTAAAGAAAAAATACTGGTGATTGGTGCCAGCGGACAAATCGGTGTGGAACTTACCCTTGCATTACGAAAAATTTATGGAAACAGCCAGGTTGTTGCATCCGATTTGCGTGAAGAGAATCCCTTGCTCAAAGGAACGGGTCCTTATGTAAGTATGGATGTGATGAATAAGGAAATGTTGCATGTGCAAGTAATCCGCCAGGGCATTACCCAAATTTATTTATTGGCCGCCATTTTATCTGCTACAGGCGAGAAAAATCCAAATCTGGCCTGGAGCCTGAACATGCAGGGCTTACTTAACGTACTCGATATTGCACGGGAAGAAAAAATCCATAAGGTATATTGGCCGAGCAGTATTGCAGTGTTTGGACCAACCTCTCCCAAAAAAGATTGTCCGCAACAAACCATCATAGAACCTATTACCGTTTACGGCATCAGTAAATATGCAGGTGAATTTTGGTGTAATTATTACCATCACCGGTTTGGTGTAGATGTTAGGAGCCTTCGTTATCCGGGTTTGATCAGTTATAAGAGTGCTCCTGGTGGAGGAACTACTGATTATGCGGTTGAAATTTTTCATGAAGCCATTGAAGAAAATAAATATGAATGTTTTCTTAGTAGCGACACTTATTTACCCATGATGTATATGCCGGATGCCATCAGGGCAACCATCGAATTGATGGAAGCTCCATCTTCAAATATCAAAGTGCGTACATCCTATAATGTTTCGGGTATGAGTTTTTCTCCTGCAGAAATTGCTACTGAAATTGGAAAATGTTTACCTGGTTTTCAAATCAGTTACAAACCCGATTACCGGCAATCGATTGCCGATAGCTGGCCTCAGAGCATTGATGATAGTGTGGCACGCAATGATTGGGGATGGAAGGAAGAGTTTACATTGAAAACAATGACTATAGATATGTTGGAAAATCTTAAACCCTGATCGGCTAAACCATCCATAAAAAGCAATGATGCTAAAAATAAAATTCATTTTCTTTTTTTTCTTTATCAGCATCGTTTGTTTTGCTCAGCCATCAGGCAAACCTTCATTTCAAAAACGGCAATCCAATTTGCAATTGGGTTATGGTATCGGCAATATCTGGAAAACATTCCTCAAAGATGCGATTGATGGTTCAATTCCCGGAATCACTTATAAAGTTACAGCAGTTGGTCCTGTTGCTCTTATCTATGAATATGGCATTTCTGATCGTATCAGTATCGGGGCTGTTGTTTCTTATTCAATTGTGCAGGGAAAATATAGTGGGTTTGGCGAAACATTTGTAGATGAGTTGCGGATTTTCACTTCACTAGCCAGGGCGAATTATCATTTCGGTAAATCACCTAAGTTTGATCCTTATGTTGGTGGAGGAATCGGGTATGTGCGTTCTAAATATGTGAACGACCAAAGTGCTTCAAGGAATGATGTGCCCGGCGAATTCGGGTATTCAGCACAGCTAGGATGTAAGTACGCTTTTACCAAAGCAATTGGGGCATTTGGGGAAATTGGTTATCTCAATGGTTCATTTGTTTTATTGGGAGTAAACTTCAAGTGGTGATTTGATTTGAATCATTCCGCTCATAACCAGCAAGTTACATACAAAACTGTTTTTCTTTTTTGTTAAATCTTATTAAAAAAAGTAACTATTTGTGCAAAATATTTTTTTTAGGTATAATTTGCGGCGAATATTATTAAACCAAAATTTACGTAACATGAAAAAATTATTATTTGTAGCTGGTGTTAGCTTTTTATCAGTAGCCTCTTTTGCTCAGGTACAATTTGGTGCTCAGATTGGCGGAAACTTAGCATCAGGAACCTCTAAATATAAAGAAGGTTCTATCACCTTAGACCAAGATTTGAAATCTAAATTCGGTTTTCTGGTTGGTGCAGTAGCTGAATTGCCAATTTCCGGTGCTATTTCTTTCCGCCCTGAACTTAACTTTATCCAGAAAGGAGCCAAGTATGAAGAAACTATTCAAGGTGTTACATCCAAGGATGAATTAACCCTCAACTACCTGGAAATGCCCTTAAATTTTGTGTATAATTTTGATGCTGGTGCTGGCAAGTTTTTCGTAGGTCTGGGTCCATCAATTGGTTTCGGTCTTTCAGGAAAAGCTAAAAGTTCACTAACAGGTTTTCCTGATCAAGAAAGCGATGTCAAATTCGATGGTAAAAAAGATGCTACAGATGATAAATATCATCTGAAAGCAATCGATTTTGGTGGTAATTTCCTTGCTGGTTATAAAATGGCTAATGGCCTGTTTATCAATTTAGGTTACACAATAGGTTTTTCAAACATCAGTCCTGAAGATAATACCACTTACAAGAACAATGGCTTTGCCATTAAATTGGGTTATATGTTTGGTGGTTCAGCAAAAAATACTGAGAAGAAATAATTATTCTTATTATAGGAAGAATAGGAGGAGGCTGTATCAAAACTATTTGGTACAGCCTTTTTTCATTTTACTCATTATTGAGTTTTTAATTTTTGCGAAGAGAAGATTTTTTAAGAAACGTGTTTTTAAGAAGTGATTTTGCAGCTATTAAGCTGCATTTTTTAGTT
>JAPLEF010000095.1 GCA_026391525.1 Sphingobacteriales bacterium | reverse complement strand
ATTTCTAAATGTATCCCAAGCAATAGATATTGGCAAAAATGTATGACTTGAAAAGAAACCAATACCACCGATGGCATTAAGTGGGCTTTTTAGCTTGAATAAAAATGGTGCCCCTGATTGTAATACCTTAAAGTTTACTGTTCCTCCTGGTTGCCAAAAATTAATATCTTCAGGATTAATGTTACTCAAATATTTAAACCAATTATTGTCCGTTACTCCTAAATAGAATTTCATGATTTCAATTAATTATTTGCTTTAAATAGCTATCGCCTTGTATCAGGCGATTTGTCCAACCGTCTTGGTGGTGGCAGTATTCGCTTACTTTATCTATTTCGTCTTTTTCCAAGGCATTGCCAAATAGTTCGTTTACAGTAAACAAATCCATTTGGTTGCTTTTGGTTTCTGTTACATTGTAAAGGTTTTTAATCAGCGTTTCGGGTGCAATGTGTTCGTGGCGGTATAGGCTTAGTATGTCCACACGCAATAAATCATCTCGGTCGTCATTGCCGTATTTGTTCAGCCAAAACAATTCAGGGTCTTGCCCACGATGCACCACAGGATTTTTAGGAAGTTCTAAAACCTTTTTACCCTCTTGCACTTTGGCATTGGCATCTTCATAACCTGCTTCTTCCTTGCTCGGAATGTGAGCACGGGTATCGGTTTTATGTTTTATGGATTCTACTTTCTTACTCATTGTCAGAACACGATTTTATAGATTATTTTGATTGACAGGATTACCTGTTGGGTTAACTAATTTTTTATTGTACAGCCTTTTAAATTCAAGACTAAGTCCGCCAAAATTGATGAGCAAGCCATCAGCAATGTGATAGGCTTCCAAGTAATTTATAGCTTGAGCTTTATGCACATCTTCTATTTTTTCCATTGCTTTTAATTCTACCATTACACAACCTTCAACAAAGAAATCCACTCTTCTTGTACCGATTTGTTCATCTCGATAAAAGATTGGCATTTCCATTTCCCTTTCAAAGGAAAGGGCAGCAAATCTCATTTCTATGGCTAAAGCCCTTTGGTAAATAACTTCTTGAAATCCATTACCAAGTACAGAATGAACTTTCATTGCACATCCAATGACCTTATGGGTTATATCGTTAATATCTTGCATAATCCTGTTTATCATTTAATCCTTTTAATCGTGTTCGGACGATTTATTAAAGATTTCATTTGGGTGATGGCGATTTTGTTCAATTGAATCAAACGCTCTGATTGACTTACCCCTTGATGAATCAGCACTGCATTGATACTTTCTAAATTAGAAAGTACCACCAACTGCTCAATTGTAGCCATATCCCGTATGTTTCCTTCTGCCTCCGTATTGGCATCACGCCATTGTTTGGCTGTAATACCAAACAGGGCAACATTCAATAAATCGGCTTCATTGGCATACACAAAAGAAGTCTGGCTTTTGCTCAATTCTTTAGGTATCAGATTTTCCTTGATTGCATCAGTATGAATGTTGTAATTTACCTTTGCTAAAGTGCGTTGCAGGTTCCATTCGAGTTTCAGTCGGTCGTTTTCATCGGCTTTGAGTCGTTGAAATTCTTTGATAAGATAGATTTTGAATTCTGCACTAATCCACATCCCAAATTCAAAAGCAATATCAGCATGGCCATAAGTGCCACCATACCTTCCGGCTGTAGCCTTTAATCCAATTGCATTGGTTTTTTCAACCCATTCTTTCACACTTATTTTGTAACTGTTTAAGCCTGCCTGACTTTTAATTGTGGCGAATTCGCCATAATTAAAATTGGGGTTGTAAACCGACTCCCAAATACCCAAGAACTCTACTGTATTTCTATTCCTTAGCCAATCGGATATAAAAAAGTCACCGTCTTTAGCTTTAAGCATATCGGTTAATGAAATAAAATCGTGTTCACCATCCTTTAGAATAGTAATTTCAGTTCCTTTTACTTCGATTTTTGAACTTTTTGCCATTATATACTCTGAATTTTTTCGATTAATTGATTCTTGATGTTTCGGATGTCGTTTGCCACTTCAATAAAATGCCATTCGGGATATTCGTATTTCTCTTTCAAGGCATTTACAGCAGGTATCCAACGGTTTTCTACAAACCATTTTTTTTCTGCTTTGTCCTTACTCATTCCGCTTATTTCTATCATCAAGTTTTTGATAGTGCCGTCTTTGCTTTTTACCCGTGCAATAAAATCGGTAAAGTATTGTCGGTCTTTTCCGTCTTTAGTATAAGGTATGGCAAAGCCTAAGAATTGATTTTTTATTATGCAGTGAAAAATGGGATTGTTACTTTTTGATTGCAGAACTTATTCGATGAGTTTGTTTCTCATTCCATACATGATTAAACCACCAATTGTTTTGGCATTTACTTTGGTCTTCATGTTCTGACGGATGGTTTCGATCGTTCTCGGGCTCAGGAAGATGATTTTAGAAATTTCTTCGGTTGTTTTGTCTTCAGCAAGCAATTGAAGAATCTTGATTTCTTTTTCATTGAAAGTAACCGGTATGTTGGTTCCATAGTGCTGCCGTACATTCTTTTTCTGCATCAGCCTGCCCATCACGGCCTTATTCACCAATTCGTTAAAATAAAAGTCGTCGTTCATACAGGTTAGAATCGCTTCATAAATTTCTTCCGGATCTGTAGTTTTAGTGAGGTAAGCGTTGGCACCCATTTCCATCATCTTGCTGATCATCTGCTGATCGTCGTACATCGTTAATACGATGATTTTGATGTCTTCATATTCTTTTCTAATCAATTGGATGCCATTGATGCCGTCAATTTCCGGCATCCGGATGTCCATCAGCAACACTTCAGGTTTTTTGATAGCAATTTTATGCATCATATCCTTTCCATCCTCAGCTTCCCAAATCATTTTGAGGTTGGTTTTACCTGCTAAAGCCATCTTTATGCCATCACGAAAAATCTTATGGTCGTCGGCAATAGCAATTTTGATCAGATTTTCAATTGACATGTTTTTGGGGGTTAGTTGTTCTTAACTGTATAAAAATAACCATTTTGAAAATTGTAAACGCCTGTTACAACAGCAGATCAGTTCCTGAAAATAGTAACAAAGCAAAACTATTGCGTAAATTTACGATAATTGTTGCGTTATTTTACGTTTTTCATTCCGGAAATATCCCATTTGAAAATCTGTATCAACAGCAGACTCGTTTAAAAAGTAATTATTTGCAGCTTTTTCGAATGAAACAGGCAATAATCCGCTTAATTTTTGGTATAGGTTATCCACAAATCCACACTTACGTACAAATACGAAGCAAGTTTACAGAAAAATAAATAGTAAAATTACGATACAGCCTTCGTATATTTACCTTATTTTTAAAGAAAAAAACGGGTAAAAAACGGGTAAAAAGCAATACTGTAGCGGGTTTTACCATAAACGTAAACTTACTCTGGCTTTTTGCCTCTTGCACGAACCTGTAGAAATAAGCAAGTTTACAATGCAATTATGCAATTATTCGTAAACCACTAATTTTTTATTATGGCAGTTATTATCGCAATTGGAGCCCTATTTTTAGGTTTGGTGAAAAGATTTTAAGTAAATTTTGATTTTGGAGTTCAGTTAATTACTTTTGAGACAAATAACTGTCTCTGAAAACTTTAGTTTACATTTCATTTCTTACCGAAATTCTTCCTTT
>JAPLEF010000113.1 GCA_026391525.1 Sphingobacteriales bacterium | reverse complement strand
GTTGCATCATAGAACCACTGGTAAGTACAAACCAATTATTCAAAACCCATAATTATTAACCCGGCTACTTGCGCTTCAGTCAACACAGGCTTAAATCGAAGTTCCGTTGCACTACACTTCGTTTAAGCCCTAAATGTTGGTAGAAGCGACGGGTGTGTAATAGGGCCTTACATAGTTAATAAGATCAGGAAGTAAATTTAATTTCAATAAATTATCGATGGGAATATAGCCGGTGATGATTAAAGTAGAATCGCCGTTGTCGATGAAATCATGCATCGCATAATACGGAGTTTGTAATAGTGCCAGCAATGTATTGTACTGATCAATATTGGAAATCACTTCAATCAATACTTCTTCTGTATTGTCGTTAATCAGGAAAATATTATTGGATGACGTAGTATCTACCAGGGAACCGGGATTAGTGTTTAATTGCGTCAATTCAGAACCAATAAGTGTTTGTATGGTATCATTCACCGGAGGTTCGTAGTAAGGAATGATACAGTTGCTTAGAATTACATTAAGCGTAGCCTGAGCTGTACAGCCATTGGCATCGGTTACGGAATAGAAATATTCGCCTGGCGCCAGGTTGGTGGTATCTGCATTACCAAATGTATATGGTGCTGTGCCCCCGATGGGAATTAAGGATACATTGCCCAGTGTTTGTCCGCTTTCTATACAAACAATCAACGTGTCTGACGCAGAAGTGGTCAACAACAAGGTACAGCATTCAGTTCCTGTAACCACCCCGCCTGGTGCAACCCAGTTGGAGGTGGAACCTGTTAATGCAAAAAAATTATTCAGCGTTGCATTGAAGCCATTGCCACTTGCATCAGTTAGTGTTGTTTCAGTCAGGTTGTTTCCAGCAGCAATACCCTGGTTAAAATTGTAGGCTGCAACCAATCCTGGTTTTGCTGTAGTGATTTCACAGTCCAGATAATTAAATACTTCTGCCGCTGACAGCGCTTTGTCCCATACTCTCAATTCATCAATGCTTCCATTCCAGTATTCACCTGTTCCATTCCATTGGGAACCGATATAAAAATTCATAGTGGTTGGAAATCCTGCAGTCGAATCTGGTGAGGGGATGGCATAACCTGCGGTGGCAGACAACACGCCATCAAGATAAAAATAGGTATTGTTAGTTGTTCTGACTAATGTATAATTATGCCAGTTAAGATCCGTAGGCCATGCTAACCCGGTAACATACCAGTTGTCGCCAATACGAATATTGTTATCGGCTGCATTTTGACCAAGATACAAATACCTGCCCTGAGCAAAGATATTTTTAAACTGTCCGGGTGTATAAGCATCCTGTTTTGCCCAAACTGATACCGTATATGGACTGTTGTTTAATGGAACCACATGGCCGGTATGTTGCACTAGGTCATTTACGCCATCAAAATTTAATGCAGCAGCTAGCGAGGAAGTTGCATCGCTTCCATCGCAATCTTCATCAATTCCGTTACTGGGTATTTCAACCCCACTAGGATTGATGCTTGCGTTATCGTCGTTACAATCCGTATTATTTAATATAAATCCTGCAGGCTGTGAACAGTTGTAAACAGCATAATCCGAATTGCCAAATCCATCATTATCTCTGTCACGATAATAAAGCGTACCCGGAGTTACAGTAATATTTTGGGAGCAGGTGGCAGTATTGTTCAAAGAATCAGTTGCCGTCCATGTTACAGTGGTGGTTCCAATAGGTAAACAGGAAGGTGCATTGTTAGTTACAGTCACAATGCCAGAACCGCCAACCACAACAGGGAATGGAGGCCCTACCACCAATACGCCTATCGCATTGGCCGGGTTGTTATTAAACCGCAAGGGCTGACAGGAGAAATCTAATGTATATTCATATGTCAAATAATAAACACCCGGAGTTGATGGTGCCGTAATATTTACTCCGCTGTAGGTGTTAGTATATCCGGGATTAATTGATGGTTCGCATTGAAGGGTTTGAAAAGTGCCTCCAATTCCTATATAAGCCTGGTAAATACAGCCGGGACAAGACACCGTACCAATATTAAAATTAGCAGCAACGTCATAGTTTAAAGAAAACAATGAACCCGGTGCCACTACGGCAGAATTACCGCCTCCATTTATACTAACATTGGTAAAGGTTACATTTCTGTCTGTGAAGGAAGGGCTTAATTGAATAGGAGTTGGCGGTGTTAATCCTATGCTGCAGGCACCATTTACATTATCCTGGCAAACAGTAAAGTCGGCGGCACAGGTAATGGAAAGAGAAGCCGAACAGTTTATACTATAAGTTGCTCCTGCATCTTTCAGCCAGCCTGCATATCCGTTTGCAGCTGCAACATCATCCACCTGGATACAGGTTAAAGCCGGATTGTTATCGGCTTGAAAATCGGTAATGTTGGCATTGTTTGCATTAGCTAAATTCAATGAAGTAAGCGCATTGTTGCTCAACTGCACTGTTGTTAAAGCACTATTGCTTGATAGATCGATCGAAGTAAGCTGGCTGGTATAAGCAAACAATACTTCCAGGTTGGTATTAACAGCTAAGTTAATGGTGCTGATTTGGGTATTTGAAATATCCAAATCTGTTAACGCAGTATTATTAGAAAGATCAAGGCTACTGATGGGCGTACCACCAAGATATAAAACAGTTAGGCCGGTTTGTTGGCTCACATCCAGCGTGCTTATTTGAGTTTCACTAACTCCAATGTAGGTAAGCAGTGGATTAGCCGATAAATCCAAAGTAGTAAGTGGATTTAACTGGCAATTCAATTGAGTTAATGCGGTGTTGAACTGCAGGTTTAAACTGCTGATTTGATTACCACCGCAGGTCAATGATGTAATACCAGTTAATGCTTCAATACCGGTAAGATCTGTGATACCCCTATTATCTACAATGATATCTAAGTTATAGGCAGCAGCTTCACTACATTCAATTTCTCCATTATCGTTGGTATTGAGTAAGATATTATTTATCAAAGCCGATTTGAAAGCAGGATCCGGAATATTTACAAAACAACTTGGTTCTCCTATTTGGAATTCACTGAATGAATTCAAATCAAGTACCGATAACGAATTTGAAGTAACATTTTGAACAGTGGGTAAAGTCCAGCTGCTGTTATCATATTTGCCTAACACAAAGTTGGCTGGAGTTGCTCCTCCATCTACATCTGCAGCATCCCAGTTAAAGGTAACATCACATTCTGAAAAAGTAAGACTGTTGTTGGTGATGGTCCAGCTGCGGTTTACCGTTTTGCTCGGATCAATACCAGAACTATTCACATCAGGATGATCATTATCCGTTGTACTTACTTGTACCGAACCGCCAACTGTAAAGCTTGGGTCTAAGGTAACAGGAGCATAATTAAAAATGCCGCCTACTGGAAATAATTGAGGCCCTGGTGTGAAGAAATTGCGCTCCACAATACCTTGTACATAAGAATTGTTGCTGCCTCCTGAAACTACAGCCAGGTTGTCGAGAATCAGTTTACTGGAAGCTGTATTAATACGCCCAAAATTTAAATCTAAGGAAGAATCTATGGTGATATCAGATCCTAATGTTAACCCGCCCGGATTATCTATTTTTAATCGTTCAATTGTTCCACCACCTCCCAGATTTTGAGGTGTGCCATCATTATCAAAATTCAATAAAGATAAAGCCACCCTTGCACCATTGGCTACCGTAAAAATTGAACCTTTGAAATTCAGGGTTCCGGTTCCACCCAAAACATTTGGCGAGGCGATATTGTAAGTTCCAGCCTGTAAATTGGTATCAAAATTATCAATCAAAAGGTTACCACCCAATATATTTACTGTTCCTCCGTTGTTGAAACTCACCTGATTTGAAATACTTGTAACTGAACCGCCATTTTTAGTAAGGATTGCACCCATACTATTATTAAAACTGGCACCGCTTCCTCCAACAGAAAGCAAATCGCCACCTCCGTTGATATTGAAAGCGCCTTCATTGTTATTAATAGCGTTGTTGGTTCCGTTAAACTGAATATTTACCAACCCATCCCAGGTGAAAGTACCGATATTATTGATTTTTGTAAATGGTCCGTTCAGTATCATTGTACTGCTTGAACTGTTCAAGGAAATAGAGCCGCTATTATTTACAATCAATCCACCGTCGAAAGTAAACGGATCACCAAGATTGGAGATGTTCATTGAACCGCTTGATGCGATATCTAAATTTCCTGTACCCGTAAACACATCAGCAGCGCCTGCATTGATGATTCCCGTTGGGGTTACCTCCATATTTCCGTTGATCACCAAAGTACCCCTACTCATGTTGAGCGTACCATTCAATTCCATATCTACGCCGGCATCATCGAGGATTATCAGCGTACCTTCTGCAAGCAAGAGTTGTGCACCGGCTTCAATGATAATTTGATCTCCCTGAATATTTTGTGAATTATTGCTGCTGTTAAATCCATTTCTTACGGTGATTTTATTACTGTTCAATCCATTTGGTGCCACTGTAGCAGGTTGCCAGCCCAGGGCACCATAGGTTTCCCAGCTTGAAGCTGAATTCCATCCTCCAAAAGCTGCCGTGCGGTAATCGCCCAAAGATGCCAATGGATCAAAATTGGTTTCAGCAATCTGGTACTGCGCCGTTGAAAAAGCGTTTACACTTAAACGTAAGTCGCTTGCCGACTGGTTGAGAATCGACGGGTAAAACCATGATCCTCCCACAAACTCACCAACCACGAAACTGTTGGCATTGGCGCCTCCATCTACATCTACTGCCCCCCAGGTAAATGTTGCCCATATATCGGTATTACTTTGTCCGTTGTTGGTTACCGTCCAGTACCTGTTTACAGATTTTGCAGGTTTTAAAAAAGAAGTGCCGATGTTGGGATGATCGCCATTGGTGGTTGAAATAGCCACACCACCCGTTCCTGATGAATTGAATACAGTAACCGTAACCGGGCGATAGCCTATAGCATCACCGATACGGTATGTTCTTGTATTTGTTCCGGATGGGAAATTGGTTTGCAGATTTCCATTCACATACCAATCGGTACCGGAGTTATTTTGAACGGAAGCGGTTGATGCCAATATCAAAGTATTGGCACCGGTATTAATCAAACCAAAATTGAAATTGAGCAAGCTGGTGATGGTTTGATTACCACCGAGGGTTACCCCATCATTATTGCGGATGGTTAAAGAACTGATAGTTCCGGTACCATTGATAAAACTACCACCGGTATAAGGTTCCATGGAAATAGGCACATTGATGGTTCCATTATTGATTAAAGTACTGCCGCCATAGAAAAAGTTGATGATACTTCCATTGATAATTGAATTCGGTTGCACATTGAGTGTGGCCGTATTGTTCCAGAAAACCGTGCCGTTTAAAGTTAAAGCAGGTTCACCTGCCTGATCCTGTACAGTTAACGTTCCACTCAATACAGCAAGGTTTACATTGGCATTTAGAACTGTTTGATCGATGGTTCTGTTTGCGTTAATTGAAATGTTATGGCGAATCGTGATAATATTGGCGTTTATATCTGGGGCTGTAGTAGCAGGAATCCAGGCAGTACCGTTATAAATTTGCCAGCTAGAGGCATTTTCCCATGTTCCTGTTGTGATGGTTCTGTAATCGCCGGTTACTGCTGTACAGGAAACTCCGGATGTGATTCCGCCAGGTGTCACCCAGTTTGAACTGGCTCCTGCCAGCGCAAAATTGGTAAGCACACCATTGCGGCCATTGCCACTTGCATCTGTTAAAGTTGTTACTCCTGAATTAGAACCACCTGCAACACCCTGATTGAAATTATAAACCATCTGCAGGCCTGTTTGTTGCTCTACCTCACAATTACGGTTAGCCGAAATTTGAAGTTGCGAGCGCACAACGCTCCAGATGCGAACTTCATCGATATCCCCAACAAAATCACGGGCAGCATCTCCGGCCCAGCCGCCGATCCTGAACGCCTGATTGGGGTTAACAGAAGGCGGAGTTAAAGCGCTTGCTGTATTGGTTAATGCACCATTCACATAAAACTTCACTTCTGCAGCAGTTTTAGAATAGGTTGCCGCTACATGGTACCAGGTATTAGGTGAGAAAATAAAACTGGAAAGATAATCTCCCGACCCGCTGATCGCCAATTGTAAACTGCCACCATCAAACTGGAAATGGATATTACCCGGTGTGGAGCTGAAGGAATTATTCGTCACAATCGGCCGGAAACCCAACCCAAATGCAGTTGGTTTCACCCATGCTTCGTAAGTTATATTGTCTGTTGCAGGATAGCCAGTTGCCACTGCAACATAATCATCGGTGCCATCAAAATTCAAAGCGGCACCAGACTGCGCCTTTGAAGTACTTGATGAAAAACTCCAAAATAATATTGAGCATAAGATAGGCATCAACAATTTTTTGTTGAACCTGTTGATAGGCAGGCTATCAACTTTTTTGGCACTGAGGCACAAAAGGCGCATTACTTGCATACTAGCAGTTTTAGCTATTAGAGATAATTACTGGGTATTCTGAGGGGAGCATCTGGAGGGTACAAACCCCCGAATTTGAAAATTAGCAATGATTTTCCAATGGATAAGAATAACAATAATACATCATATTTTTCATTCTGCCTAAATTTTCGCCATCAAAAACAGGTAAACCCAATGTTTTTGATTCATGTTTTTACTCAGCTATCACTAGTTAAATAACTTAATCTCACAAAATTTATCAACGTTTCCATTCATGGAGGCAGTTTGCAATTTTTCATTCCCGAAAGTACCGTTTGGATTTACGGTGAGAGGTCAAAACCTTATTCAAACGAAATCATATGTACTTAATAATATCGGTGCAAATTTTAATTTAGTGAGACAATAGTAACATGCCATGAATAATGTACTAAAAAAATAGTTGAGCAAAAATTTGGATTTTACCCCCCCCCCCTTAATTTCAATTTGAAAATCTGTTAAACAAAAATTAAAAACGATGAACAAAACAATTTTAATGCTATTATTGCTTGGGACAAGTTCTCTGGCAATAGCAAAAACTAATCCTTTACCTAACGTCAATGTATTTGGCTTTAAGTATGAACCAAACTGTGCACCAGTTACAGTATCGGCAAGTGTTAATGGATGGCAGGAGTGTGGTGGCTACGTTACAATGTATACTGTAACTAGTTCATGTACCGTACAACCAAGCAGTTGCTTACCTGCAGGAATAGCGTCTGCTGCAGTTTCAGCTGATGCATGTGCAAAAGCAGCAGCTACAAGAAAAATGATAAGGCTTATGACATTGTTGCCGCCATGTTAATTGAGTGGGCGGAAATCAACTGTAATTTTATTTTATAACCTTAACAGATTTTCATTTTTTGTGTATTTAAAATTTCTCATACAACTGTTTTTGGCCATTGCATTTATACCTGCAAATGCGCAAGTTTTTTCAGCGCGTTACAAGGTGACTAAGCAAATAGAGTTAAAGGATGAGAATGATAAATCCATTGTGATTTACCTTCCTTATTCCGGATTTTATTTTGCAAAAGATTTTAAAGTACTATCTTATATCAAGCCGCTTTATCTGGATAAATATCCTGATGGATATTTAATGGAGAATAATATGAACTATCAATTAGATATGGACAGTTTACAATTTTTATGCTATGCAAACCTTGATTCCTTTATTCTAAGAAGAAGGGTTACGAAAATGGTTGGAGAATGCGAAAATATATTTAATGAATTTGAAAAAGGAGTGAAGAAATGGGCATTAGAGTCTGAATCTAAAATAAAATTGGGGTTAACCTGTAAAAAAGCAACCTGCCATAACCCAAATACAAACAAGCCTTATTGTGAAATATGGTACAGCACAGAAATACCGATGCCTATTGGAATAAACAATTTATTAGACGTACCGGGGCTAATTGTAGAAGCCACCTTCTTCAATTTATCG
>JAPLEF010000184.1 GCA_026391525.1 Sphingobacteriales bacterium | reverse complement strand
AAATAAAAAAAGAGGCTACCCTTTTGAGACAGCCTCATTTTTTTTATCATAGGGTATTTCATGAATAATGATTAGGTTGCCACTGCAAATGAAGATCCTTATTTGATATCAGGCGGATTGCGTTCCCTGCATTTTACAAAAAGGTAGTTTTACCAATATGATTTATATAATATGCCAATATTTTATAAATCTTATGTGCCGATGGTATCAAACAAATAGTACAATGAGGCGATAGCCGATACTGGGCTATATTGTTTGTCCAATCGGTATAACATGGATGGTAAGGGTTCAATTGAAAATTAAGTTATTATTGTATATTTTGCAAATCCTGAGCGAATAGCCGCAACAACAGACAGGAGGTAAGAAGTACTTCAGCCACAACCCCCTAAAATCATATAATAAAAAAAGTAGAAATAAGTTGTTACTGTCAACTTTACCCCCTAAATTGCTTGCTTATTCGTTTAACTCCATCCTGTAAAAGCCACCACCTCTCCTAAACAACAATGAAAAAAGCATGTTGCTGCTTCCCTATAGCGGCAGAATGTATTTTTTTTATTTAGGGAAAACAAAAATTCATTAAGCAATAAAAACACACTGCATATGAAAGTTTCTACCAGCCATCCGCTTCTGCAAATTGCTGCAACAGCCAACAACAGTACTAAACAACAAAACCGCAAGCCCGCGCTGTTCATGCGATGGATTTTGGCGTTGTTGATGATGGTAACTTTGGGTGCGAATGCACAGGTTGTTTCAGTAACAAATCCCGGAAACACCACGCCTGCACTTTCAGCCACCTATGGTTCACTGGCATTGGCGATCACTGACCTGAATACCAGGACAGCCATTTCCGGTCCGGTTACGATTACATTGAATGCAGGTAATCCGCAAACCAATCCTGCGGGGGGGTATTCTATTTCTCCGATACTGACCGGTGCTTCCAACACAAACCGGGTAACCATTGCAGGTAGTGGCAATACCATTACTGCGCCAAATCCTGCAGGTACAGCAGGTAACCTGAATGATGCGATCTTCAAGATCATCGGATCGGATTTCATTACGATATCGGGATTTGTAATGAATGAAAATGTTTTGAATACTACTACGACTGCTGCTTCCAATAACATGGTGGAGTGGGGCGTTGCATTATTATATGCATCCACCACCAATGGTGCGCAGAATAACATCATCGAGAATAATACCATTACGCTAAACCGGACTTACCAGAATACATTTGGTATTTATAGTAATTCTACGCATAGTTCAACAGCACCAACAACCAATGTCACTGCTACTACAACTGCTGGAGGAAACAGTGGGCTAAAAATTTACGGCAATACAATCAGCAATGTGAACGAGGGTATTGTTGTAGTGGGTCCTACAGCTGCAGCAGATTTTAATACCGGTATCGATATTGGCGGAGCTGGCGGTGCCCAGGCAAATACCATTTCTAACTTTGGTACTACCGGAACCATTTCTGGTTATGCAAACGTATCAGGTACAGTTTATGGAATATTAATGAGAAACAGCATTGGCTTTAATATTTCGTTTAACAGCATTACCAGTTCTGTTGGTGGCGTTACTTCGGGTACATTAAGGGGAATTTATAACGTTTCTGCAACAAATACTCCAACAGGAACGTATACAAATACGATCAACAATAATACCATTGCATTAACTTATGGTGTAGCATCGGGTACTTTACAGGGTATAACGGTAGAGTTAACAAATGCTACTACTACATCTATTCAAAATATCAATAACAACAACTTTACTGCTTTAACGGCATCTATTCCAACCAGTGCAGCCATAACAGCCATTTCTACAGTTGCCCCACACCTAACCCTTAATGTTAATAGCAACACATTTACAAATATTACAACCAATACAACCGGCAGTTTCATCTTTGTGCAACATGGCTATTCAATGCCTGCAGCCGGTTCTCAAACGTTTAATAATAACTCAATTGTTACGGGTTTTAATAAAACTGGAGCTGGTGGAACTGTAACTTTATTTACAACCGGCGGAAGCTCTCCAAATGGTACAACCCATGCTTTAACCAACAATAATTTTTCCAATATAACCGTAACAGGAGCTACAGGGATCACGGGGGTAACCAATACGGATGGATTTAGTACTAGCCCAACTAAAACATGTACCGGTAACACCTTTAATAACTGGACAGGCGGCACAAGTTCAATTACATGTATTTCGTATGGTTATGTTGGCGCAACTACATCATCTATATCCAGTAATACCTTAACAAACATAACTGGTCAGAGTACTGTTACCGGCATTACAATTGGTAGCAGTTTCAATGGCGCTACACCTCTTAATATTGCATCCAACACTATTACCAATTTAACTTCCACAGGTACTGGTGGTGCGGTAACAGGTATAACCTGTTCTAATACATCAACTCTTATCAATATAAATAATAATGCAGTCAGCACTTTGGCAAGCACAGCTGCTGCTGCAGTTCAGGGTATAGTTGTTAGTGGTGCAGCTCCTGCTATCAATGTATTTAAGAATACCATTTGCGATCTGTCAGGCAGCAACGCCAGTACTACTGTAAATGGAATCGCGGTTGGTGCAGGTACAACCGTAACAGTTTATAATAACCGTATCGGTGATTTAAGAGCTTCTGTAGCAAATGCGGCTAACCCGGTAGTTGGTTTAAATATCACGGGTGGTACCACGGTTAACTGTTATTATAATACGGTTAATTTAAATGCAAGCAGCTCGGGTGCTTTGTTTGGGTCAAGTGCCATATCAGCATCCACTACGCCAACATTAACGCTTAACAATAATATTTTTGTAAATACCTCCACAACAACAGGTGCAGGTGTAGCGGTTGCGTACAGGCGTTCTACTGCTACCCTTACCAGTTATGCGGGTACATCAAATAGGAACGACTTTTTCGCATCAACCATTTATACAGATGGCATTACACCCCAGGCTTCCCTTGCTGCTTACAAAGTATTGGTTGCAACTAGGGATGCGAATTCAATTGATGTGAATCCATCTTTCTTAAGCACAACTTGTGGAAATGCAAATTTCCTTAAAATAAATACAGTTATTGCAACTCAACTTGAGGGTGGCGGTGCGCCGGTAGGAGGTATTACAGATGATTTTGAAGGCGACGCCCGTAATGGTTCAACACCGGATATTGGTGCAGATGAATTTGCAGGTACACCGGCTTCAGTTTGTGGCGGTACACCGGCAGCTTCTACAATCAATGGTGCGAATTCAGTTTGTAGTGGTTTAGGAACATCACTTTCTTTGAGTACAGTTTATACCGATTTAGGTATTACTTACCAATGGTCTTCTGGTACAACACCCGGTGGCCCTTATGGCACAACGTTGGGAACAAGTGCTACGCAGGCAACTGGCCCATTAACAGCGAACACTTATTATATATGTGTTATTACCTGTACCAATAGTGGCTTGTCTTTTACAACTGTTGAAAAATCAGTATTGGTAAATGCTTTACCTACGGTAACGGTTAGTCCTACTTCAGCTTCAATTTGCCAGCCGGGTGGATCAGCAGTTACGTTAACAGCAGGCGGTGCTGTAACCTATGCATGGAGCCCTACATCGGGTTTAACACCAACAAGCGGTTCACCGGTATCTGCACTTCCTGCAGGAACCACAACTTATACGGTAACAGGAACCGATGCTAACGGTTGTGTGAATACAGCTACTTCAACCATTACTGTTTCTTCTTCAATTTCTGCAGCGGCAACTGCAACGCCATCTTCAGTTTGTTCGGGCAGCAACGCTCAATTAGACGTTGCAGTTTCAGCCCTAAACGGAGTGATCAAAATTACCGAGGTTTGTTTGAACAGAGGAGGTACCGGTGGTGGTGTTTATCCGGGTTTTGCTCCGGGTGCAGATTTAATTGAAGTAACAAATATTTCTTCTTCTCCGGTTGATATTAGCGGATGGACACTTTCAGATCATGCAACAAATACTGCTGCTGCAACGCATACTGGTTTCGCATTCCCTGCATCAACCATTATCCCTGCCAATAGTGTAGCGGTGGTATGTCTGGGAACAGGAACCAATGATCTGGTTAACAGATATTTCAATACAGGTGGCTCAAATGATTTTTGGTTATCGAGCGGCCTGGTTGGTATAGTATTGAAAAACGGAGCTGCGGTCATGGATGCAGTAGGTTGCGGATCGGGTTACGTATTTAATGCAGGAACCGGCGTAACAGCAGGCGATTGGTCAGGATTTGCTCCTAGTGGTTCTGGCCTTGCAGGTACTACCCGCATTGTTTCTAATGATAATAATATTGGTGGGGATTGGTCTCCATCAAATATTACTACGCAAACAATAGGTGTATATAACCCAGGTTTCACAAACCCTGTCTCTATTGCTTCTTATGCCTGGTCACCATCTACATTTATTGCAGGCCAGGAATCATTGCAAAATCCGTTGGCAACTGCAGTAACTTCAACAACAACATACTCGGTTACGGTAACAACTACGCAAGGTTGTACCGCAACCACAACTACTACTGTTACTGTAGACCCGTTGGTAGCATTAGCAGCTACCTTCTCTTCACCAAATTGTGCAGGAAGCAACTTCACAGTTTCTGCAAATAGAACAGGCGGTGGCGCTCCATTTAACTATGCATGGAGCGATGGAGTAGGTGGGGTTTATCCGAATGCACAAACAGTAACAGCAAACCTTGCTGCAGGTACATATACTTTTAATTGTACTATTACAGACGCATGCGGAGGTTCTGTAAACTCAATAGTTAACGTTACCGTAAATGGATTACCAACAGTTACCATTACGCCAACACCTGGTACTGCACGCATCTGCGGAACAGGCTCGGTTAGCTTAGCGGCAGGTGGCGCAGCTACTTACGCATGGTCGCCAATAACGGCCTTAACGCCAACAAGCGGCTCACCAGTTACAGCTAATCCTACAACCACTACAGCTTATACAGTAACCGGTACAGATGGCAACGGATGTGTGGCTACAGCTACGCAAACAGTAACGGTAGGGCCTGCTGTAACGGTAGCGCCTACAGCAACGCCTTCAACTATTTGTTCTGGTGCAACTTCAGCATTAAATGCAGTTGCTTCTACAAGCCCCGCATTGAATTATACAGTGGCAGGAATAACACCGGCTGCAGAAACACCTTCTGGTGGGTTTACCAATCTTGTTAGTGCGGGCGTTTACACTCCTGCACCATCAGGTACTGCTACAACACCACAGGATGATGGCTATTGGGATGGAATTACACTTCCATTCACATTCAATTATTATGGCGTTAATTATACAAGCGTAAGGATCAGCACAAACGGAAATGTTCAGTTTGGTGCTATTACTTTAGGTACCGCTGGAAACCCGGGTGCTGCGTCTTGGACACCTAATACCATTCCAACTGCAGGTGGTAACTTAGATAACTTTATTGGCGGGCCAATGATGGACCAGGATCTTAGAACAGTTTCTGGTGGTACTTTACGTTATTTCGTAAATGGCACTTCTCCTAATCAGAAATTCGTAATTAGTTATGAAGCTTGTAAGGTTTTCAGCTCAAGCGATCTTAACACATCACAGATAATTTTAAATGAAAACGGTACCATCGACGTATTGTTATTAGGAGGAGGTACTACAGCTACAACTACCAAAGCGATTGGTATTGAAAATGTTGGAGGTACTTTGGGTGTAGCCGCTCCTGGCAGAAATGCTGGTACTTGGACAACCCCTGCTGATGAAGCATGGAGATTTACACCTGCTGCTTTAAATTATGCATGGACTCCGGCTACAGGTTTAACGCCTTCAGCTTCGGTTTCAAATCCAACAACGCCTGCATTAACTTCAACAACTACCTACACAGTAACTGCAACAGAAGCTGTTTCGGGATGTTCAGCAACGGGTAATGTAACGGTTACTGTAACGCCAACGGCGAATGCAGGAATAGTAAGCGGCACATCACCACTTTGTATCGGCGGAACAGCAACCTACAGCTCTACGGGCTTTGTATTGGGTGGCGGAACCGGCGCATGGAGCAGCTCAAGTCCTTCAGTGGCTTCAGTTAACCCAACATCAGGTTTAGTTACTGCACTTGCTGCAGGAACAACAAATATAACTTTCACCATTACCGGTGGTTGTGGCGGAACAGTTTCTGCGTTCCAAACCTTAACGGTAGCTCCGAATGCCAATGCCGGAACAGTAAGCGGCACTTCACCACTCTGTACCGGCGGCACTGCTACGTATAGCAGCACCGGAGATGCAGGCGGAACATGGAGCAGCGATAATGGTTCTGTAGCAACTGTTAACCCAACCTCAGGTTTGGTTACTGCGTTAAGCGCAGGATCGGTTAATATCACTTATACGGTAACCGGCTGTAATGGTCCGGCTTCAGCTTCTCAATCTGTAACCGTAAATGGGCCATACACACTTACATATACAGCAGGTGCAGGTGGATCAATCAGTGGTGCATCGCCACAAACGGTGAACTGCGGTGATAACGGATCATCGGTAACAGCAGTACCCAATACATGTTATTCTTTTGTAAACTGGAGCGATGGCAATACCAACGCAACCCGCACCGATTTGAACATACAGGCTAACCTGAATGTAACCGCAAACTTTGCCATTATTACTTATTTTGCCACAGTTTCCGCGGGTTTTAATGGAAATATAACACCGGGTGAGGGAACAGTTAACTGCGGAAGCAATGTTACTTATACCTTTACACCAATCAGCAGCTGTCATAGAATATCTAATGTAGTGCTAAATGGCGTTTCACAGGGGCCTGTTAGTTCGCTTAGTGTAAACAATGTATCGGCCAACTATACGTTACTTGCCTTCTTTGAACTCATTCCATATACCATTACGGTATCAGCCGGAGCAAACGGTTCTATCTCGCCATCAACAGGCATTGTAAACTGTGGTTCTAGTGCTACTTATACCATCACACCGGATGCATGTTATTCTATTGCAGATGTAGTGGTTGATGGGGTGTCGCAAGGAGCTTTATCAACGTACACATTCACAAACGTTACTGCTCCTCACACGATCAGTGCTTCGTTTACGGCGATTCCGAACGCCAATGCAGGAACGGTTAGCGGCACTTCACCACTTTGTATCGGCGGCACAGCTACGTACAGTGCTACGGGCGTTGTATTTAGTGGCGGCACCGGTGCATGGAGCAGCACGAATCCTTCAGTGGCTTCAGTTAACCCAACATCAGGTTTGGTTACTGCTCTTGCTGCAGGACTAACCAATATTACTTACACGATCACCGGTGGTTGTGGCGGAACAGCTTCTGCTTTCCAAACCTTAAGAGTAGATCTGAATGCAAATGCAGGAACAGTTAGCGGCACTTCACCACTTTGTATCGGCGGCACAGCTACGTACAGCAGCACCGGTGATGCAGGCGGAACATGGAGCAGCGATAATGGTGCTGTAGCAACGGTTAACCCAACCTCAGGTTTGGTTACTGCAGTAAGCGCAGGATCGGCAAATATAACTTATACGGTAACCGGCTGTAACGGTCCCGCTTCAGCTTCACAATCTGTAACGGTAGATCCTAACGTTAATGCAGGAACAGTTAGCGGCACATCACCACTTTGTATCGGCGGCACAGCTACGTACAGCAGCACCGGTGATGCAGGCGGAACATGGAGCAGCGATAAGGCGGCACAGCTACGTACAGCAGCACCGGTGATGCAGGCGGAACATGGAGCAGCGATAATGGTGCTGTAGCAACGGTTAACCCAACCTCAGGTTTGGTTACTGCAGTAAGCGCAGGATCTGCAAATATCACATATACGGTAACCGGTTGTAACGGTCCGGCTTCAGCTTCTCATTCAGTAACGGTAAATCCGGATGCAAACGCAGGGTCAGTTAGCGGCACATCACCACTTTGTATCGGCGGCACTGCTACGTACAGCAGCACCGGTGATGCAGGCGGTACCTGGAGCAGCGATAATGGTGCTGTAGCAACAGTTAACCCAACTTCAGGTTTGGTTACTGCAGTAAGCGCAGGATCGGCAAATATCACTTATACGGTAACCGGCTGTAACGGTCCCGCTTCAGCTTCACAATCTGTAACGGTTAACGCCAGCGTTAATGCAGGAACAGTTACAGGCACTTCACCACTTTGTATCGGCGGAACGGCTACCTATAGCAGCACCGGAGATGCAGGCGGAACCTGGAGCAGCGATAATGGTGCTGTAGCAACAGTTAACCCAACTTCAGGTTTGGTTACTGCAGTAAGCGCAGGATCTGCAAATATCACTTATACAGTAACCGGCTGTAACGGTCCGGCTTCAGCTTCACAATCTGTAACGGTTAACGCCAGCGTTAATGCAGGAACAGTTACAGGTACTTCACCACTTTGTATCGGCGGAACAGCTACG
>JAPLEF010000122.1 GCA_026391525.1 Sphingobacteriales bacterium | reverse complement strand
GGTGGTGGTTCTACAACACAAGCCGCTAAACGTACCGCTATTGTTCTGATCGTACTCACACCGCAGTTGCTTACTGCCTGTGCGGATACCGAGCCATTAACCGCTGTTGACGGATAGCTCACCGTAATACTTGATGTACCATTACCGGTGAGGATCGTACCGCCGGTTACTGACCACAAAATCGATGTTGCATTCGCCGTTAAGCCCGGTAAGCTGTACGTGTACACCCTGTTCGGACATGGCGTGGTTACGGCCACATCTATCACACCTGGTGTTGCAGGTTGAAGCACGCCGATCGTTAACGACCTTGATCCGCTCGTTCCGCAACCATTGGTAGCTCTAACACTAACCGTTCCGGTAGTGAAACCAACAGGATAAGTGAACGATATCGTATTCGTACCCTGACCCGTTAAGCCGATTGCGCCTGCTGGTACCGTCCAGGTATAAGTAGTTATTCCTGCAACCGCCGGAACCGTATAAGTAGCTGGCGTGCCGCCCGGTGCGATATGTGCACAGGCATTGGTTGGGCCACTGATCAAACTTGGTACCGATGGATTGTTGCGTACTATCGTAAGGCTACGGGTACCGCTTGTTCCGCACGCATTCACTACCTGTACGGTTACTGCACTCGTGGTGAAGGTGGTTGGGAACGTAATGGTTACCGTATTACCCAATGTGCCGGGGCCTGCCGGTACAATCGTTGTACCTGCCTGTGCCGACCAGATATAACCCGATGCGCCTACTACCGGAGCTACAGAATAAGTAGCCGTTGTGCCCAGTAATGTACAAGCATCCGTTGGGCCGGTGATCACACCCGGTGTACTTGGGAACTGCGCCAACAGGTAGTAAATCGTTTGTGCACTTGTTCCGCAAATTGAAGAAGCGGTTACCTTGATTTGTTTGTTCGCCTGTGCCGTAAAGCCTGCTGCAAACGTAACCGTGATTGTTGATGTACCTGCGCCCGATACCAGCGTTACATTCGGTGGCAATACCCAGTTGTAACTGGTTGCTCCCGCTGCTGTTGCGGTATAGGTAACCGTTGTAGGCGTACCAACAAATGGACAAACATTCGTTAAGCCCGTTACCACCGGTGCTGCCGGTGTGAATGGTTGTGGATTAACCGTTACACTTGCTGTAGCAGGTGCAAAGCAACCAAAACTGTTGGATACACTGATTGTATGAACACCCGGTGCCACAGCAGAGAAGCTCACCGATGGCCATGTTATGGTTGTTGTTCCGTCTAGGGTATATGAATTACCCGCTCCTAATGGAGCAGTTACTGTAATCGTTCCCGTTGCAACGGCGCATGTAGGTTGGGTTACCGTTGCTGTTGGAGTAGCTGCCAATGGATTGATGATCACAGTTGCAGTACCCGTTAAATCTGAAGCAATCGGTGTGCAACCTGTTGCATCTGAAAGTGTTGACACAGTGTATGAAGTAGTGCTTGGTAAAGCAGGAACATTTACCAATATAGGGCTTATTGATCCACTGAATGCTTGACCGTTACTTAAAGTACCACTCCATGGACCAGTTCCCGTTACTGCAATGCTTAATTGAGTTGGCACCTGAGCTCCAGAACAATAGGTAGCACCACCACTGATTGCAGCAGTTGGGCGTGGGTTAACCGTTATTGTTGCATTAGCTGTTGCAGTACATCCGCCGGTAGCCGTTGCCGTTACCGTATAAACCTGAGTACTTGAAGGACTAACGTTTACGGTAGCACCTGTTAGGTTACCCGGATTCCATACATAGGTTGCAGACAATGGTTGATAGCTGTACAATCTACCTGAAGCAGGTTGATCGCTATTCAAATCATTAGCAACACTGTTGCTAGAGCTGTTGCTGCTGAAGGTTATACTTTGGTAATTGGTAGATCCGGCAGTTATACCTGCAGAAGCAGACATCAATCCTGATCCCATCGAACCATAGCGGTATTCAATTTTATCTGAGCCTTCATACAACCAAGCCTGGAAGGTAGCGTTAGCTGCGCCAACTACATCTCTTGGTATGGTTACAAACCACTGAACTTTAAAAATCCTGTTTGGTGCAACACCGGTTACCAGTGTTTTCACGTTACCATCTAAACCCGTTGCCACATCATCCCAATATGGATAGATTTTTGGAACATTGGTAGTGCTGGTTACGCCATTAATATACTGGCTTGTTGCCGTTGCTCCGCCCAATAATATCCATCCATCAGGCGATACGGAATATTGCGTATAAGCTGTTCCGTTAAAGTTAAAGCTGAAGCCGATATTCGCTGCTAAACCTGTTGGTGTATCGTCATTACCTGAATTTATTACCTGTGCAGCACCACTCATTGGGTCTAAGCTGGCACCAGTAGCTGTTGAGAATACATAAGAAGAAGCCGTTGACGAAACCAGGCTTGATGCTTGCAATTGACCAGCACTTCCATTACAGATGGTAGCTCCGGTTGCAACCAGGTTTTGTACTGCAGGATTAGCCGTTACAATGGCTGAAGCTGTTGCTGAACATCCATTGCCATCTGTACCTGTAACCACATAGGTTGTAGTAGTTGAAGGGCTAGCATTAACCACGGCACCTGTTGCAGCAGATAAACTGCCTGAGTTGCTCCAGATATATGAAGTAGCACCTGAAGCAGTTAAAGTTACCGGTGTACCACCTGGTGTACAGAACGAAGCTGTAGCAGGAGTTACCGTAACTATTGGTAATGCATTAACCGTAACCGTTACACTCGATGTGGTGCTGTTACCGCACACATCAAATACAGTTACAGTATAAGTAGTGGTAGCTGTCGGGTTAACCGTTACAGAAGAAGTGGTTTGGCTGATGCCATTATCCCACTGATAAGTGAATGGCCCGCCACCCGTTGCATTGGCACTCAGTACAACTGGGCTTCCTGCACAAATGGTAGATGGCAAAGCAGAAGCTGCTGCGCCAACCGGTATTACTGTTACAGTTAACGGAGTTGCATTGTTATTCGCGCTACAACCTGCAGCAGAACTAACAGAAACCGTATAGCTTGTAGTTACTGTAGGAACAACTGTTATAGATGCCCCTGTTTGAGGTGTTGTTGGCGGTACCGTATTCCAGGTATAAGTGTAAGCAGGATTCTGCGTTACCACACCCAGGATATTAACGGTAAAGTCGTAAGCACCTCCTGATCCAAATGATGCACAAGCATCACCTGATCCGTTGGTATTACCATTTAATCTGGTACGTACCCTCAAGCCGGTTTGTCCGGATGTTGCATTTGCAGGAACCGTGATATTTACCGTACCTGTTGTGGCATTTATCCATGGTTGTGTCCATTCTGATGCTTCATACAAACCATTACGATTGTAATCGATCCAAACCGACACAATGGATGCACCATCTGTTGTTAAAGACAAAGGATAAGTTTGTCCACTATTCAACGTAGTAGTTGTTGTAGGTGTTGGTGCAACGATGTTATAGAATGGAGAAACTTGTGATGCTGCAGTGAAGTTGATGCTTCCTAATGTCAACCCGGTTAAAGTAGAAGTACCCGAACTGGTTGGCACGCAATACACAGCAGGTAACCCTGTAGGGCCTGCAGATACCACAGCTGAATAAGCATTCAACACCGCAGAACTACCCAAACAAATGTCTGGTGGAACTGCTCTTACGCTATCAAGTACAGGTGTAGCATTAGCGGTTACCACTACACTGGCCGAATTAGCGCAACCTGATGGCCCTGAAACGCCATCATTAGCAGTTACGGTGTAAGTGATAGTACCAGCAACTGTTGGTGTTGCGGTAACGCTTGCTACGTTGTTGGCACTTAAGCCACTACCCACTGATGGAGTAGCAGTCCATGCAAAATTCACATAGCCGGAACCAGTTGCAACTAAGCCAACCGATCCACCAGGTATACAGAAAGTAGTAGGCCCTGAAGGCGTAATGGTTAAAACAGGTGCAGGTGTTGTGGTAACTACTACTTCAGTACGAGGGCCTTCGCATCCGTTTGCTGATGTTTCAGCAACCCAGAATGAAGTGGAACCTGCAACAGAAGTAGGATATGAGCCGGTTGAATTCAGTGAAATTCCGCCTGTAGCCACATTATACCAGTTGAGTGTTCCACCGGTACCTGTAGCTGTTAAAGTTACTGCACCTGGTCCACAACGGGTAACTGCAGGTGCTGTTGGTGCGGCAGGTAATGCAAATGTATTTACAGTAATAGTTCCCTGTGAGGTGCAACCAAAGGTATTGGTAACATCAACCGTATATATAGTATTTATTGATGGATTAACAGAAACGGTAGCGCCATTAAGTGCTCCCGGATTCCAAGTATAGGTTAGAGCAGGATTTTGTGTTACCACACCCAAAACATTTACGCGGTAATCTTCTGTTTCGCCATATGTATAAGCTGCGCTTGATTCAGTTGCGATCAAGGCCGCATTATATTTTGAACGAACCCTGAAACCGGTTAATCCGGCTGCGGCATTTGCAGGCACGGAAACACTGATAGTTCCTACCCAATTGGTTCCAAGCGTCATTGGGATATTATAGAATTCAGAAGCTTCATAAACCCCATTTCTATTCCAATCGAACCATGCTGCTGCAAACTCAGTTCCACCATTAGCCACATTCACAGTTAATGAATAACTCGACCCAGCAGATACGGTTGGTGCTGGTATACTCGAATAATCTAAATAACCATTAGTACCACCGGCACCAGTTGGGTTGTTGATTGATATGAATTGAACCAACCTGATTTCATCTCCTAGAGTATTACTAGATGTACCTGGTGCTGTATAGCTAGGAGCAGTATTGGACCCTGAAGAAATTACTGAGGAATACGCTTTCAGTGTTGTTGCACTTCCTGAACATACTGTAGCAATACTTGTGGTAACACTGTCGATTAATGGAACCGCATTTACAGTAACGGTTACCGTTGTTATTGAAGTACATCCTTTATCAGGGTCATTAGCTGTAATCGTATAAACATAAGTGCCAGGTGCTGTTACTGTAAGTGAATAAGGATCAGAACCTGTTGCATTAGGAGTTAAAGCAACCGTACCTGTTACTCCACTTCCGGCACCGCCTGTAGCGGTTAAATCGAACGTAGCGAATGTATTAAAGTCGGGCGTATAGCTAGAACTCAATGTAAAGGTTTCTCCCACACATGCACTTAAACCGGTTGAAGAAGTAACGGTTAATGGATCAGGTGAAGAAACCGTTATCGTAACCGGTGTTCTTCCACTTTCACAACCGAATGTGGTGATTTCTGAAACATAGAATGTAGTGGTAGTAGCAACAGTAGACAAATAAGTGGTTGATACATTCGTTTGAACTGCAGTGCCACCAGTAGGTACTGTGTACCATTTAAAGGTTGGCGTTGGTTCACCTGAGTTTGAAGAAACACTGGCTGAAGGTATTACCGTACCGCATTGTTCAGATCCTGTTGTAGAAGGATTTGCAGGAATTGGGTTTACCGTTACCGCTACGGTTGATGTTCTGGTACAACCCAAAGCATTGGTAACAGTAGCCTGATAAGTAGTGGTAGTAGTTGGGTTTACTGATGCTGATGGCGTAGTTGCCGTGATGCCATTATCCCATGCATAAGTTAATGCAGGGTTTTGAGTAACCACACTTTGAATATTCACCAGATAATCTTCCGTTTCACCCCATGTACCTGCTGGGTCGCATGGGCTGGTTACCGTACCCTCTTTCAATATAACACGCATACGGGTTACCCCTGCTGCTGCGGTAACTGGGATGATTACATTTCCGGAAAAATCTGCATAAAATCCGCCACTCAATTTAGGGATATCAAAGAACTCACCTGCATCTGCAAAATCACCATCACGGTTAAAGTCAAAGTAAATCCTGCAGGTATTAGAAGTCACGTCTGTTCCATCATGGAACTGATAAATGGTTGCAGGATAAGTAGTACCGGCAATAATAGTTGCCGGAGTTAAACCGGTGAAATCTGTATACACCTTGTTAGCAGCAGCATTGCCGGTTTGAGGTGTTGGACGAACAGCAGGGTTGTTGATACTGGCAAATGTAACCTGACCGATATCATCTTCTGTTGAATTAGAGAAGATTGAGGTACAATAACCAGTAGGAGCTGTTTGTGGCCCATTACCGATACCCGCAGAATACACATTGAGTGTAACCGGGGCACCTGAACAAACAACATTTGGATTGGCCCTGATACTATCAATTACAGGTTGTGCATTGATGGCTACAGAAACCGTTGCGGTGGTAGCACATCCTTGTGTACCATCTAAAGCACTTAGGGTATAAACATAGGTACCACCGGCCGTTGGTGTTATTGAAATAGTTGAAGGATTACTGATGTTTCCGCTTCCACCACTCACTGAAGAAGGTATTCCACTTCCGGTAGCAGGTGAAGCAGTCCAGGTATAAGCATAATTATTGGCGTTTGATCCACCTGTTACTGTAGCCGTTAATTGAAGCGGGCTATTGGCACAAACCGGACCGTTCGAAGAAGCCGCAATTGGGTCCGGTGCACTTACCGTTGCTACAACCGGTGTACGCAAACTTTCACAGGTACCATCGAAGATAGCCACATAGAAGGTAGTGGTTGCAGAAATAGAATAGGTATTGGTACCACCATTTACTGTATTCAACCCCGCAGCAGTTTCACCAGGTATAGCCGTTCCTCCGGTTGGCACAGTGTACCAGCGGTAATTGCCATTAGAAGTACCAGTAACAAAGCAAGCAGGAACTCCCGTTCCGCACTGGTTTGAATTGGCTCCGGATGGTGAAGCAGGTAATGCAGTGGTAGTTACTGAAACCGTATTGGCTGCTGCTAGCGGACAACCGGCAGCCGTTAATGTTCCACTATAAGTAGTGTTCACCAGTGGATTAACTGTTGCAGGATTACCTGTTGCTACAGTAGATGTACCATCAGACCAGGTAGCGTTGCTTACAGGTATTCCTCCATTTCCTGTAAAGCTTAGTGTTGGCCTTACAGTGTAAGTTGAAACACCAGCTACTGTGATTCCACAAACAGAAGTTCCAGTGGTTGATGTTCTGTTATAAGATACAACAGATGCATACGTAGTATTATCAGCAGTACATGTAGTAGAAATGGTAGCTGTACTTGCTAAAATATCCCAGCACATTTGAATCACGATATTGGAACTTCCATCCCAAACGAAAGAAGAAGATGAACCGCCGCCTGTACCAAATGCGAAATTATTAGCCCCTAAAACCGGAACATAACTTGCATCCAGGTACACCTGAGTAAATGTTGGCGTAAGGAATGTTGTGGTTAACACAGTTGCACTCGTTTGCGCCATATTGATGGTAAAATTGGTACGAGCAGTGGTATTATTAGCTGTAATATTTAATGATGCTGCAGTAAGTGGTCCTGCTGCCAATCCGGCTGCCTGCAATTCGGTTGCTCTATAAAGTATTTGCATCTTATTATTCGCCCAGTTGCTATACATTGGGTTAGGATAATTGGCAGATGTAGTAGCACCAGTTCCAACTGTTTTTGTTACATTAGGAACCGTTACTACTCCTGTTAAGATAACCGGGCTTCCGGAGCAAACTGCTGTTGCTGAAGCCGTCATTGAAGCCGATGCTCCGGTTAAAGGCTCATCCTGATAACTTGCACCAGACCATGTTTTAGTAAGTCCTGTTGTTGTTGTAGCTGTAATGCTCCAGGTTACCAAACGATTATTTGGTGTGGCAGCCGGTATAGTAAACTGCCAGGTGTTGCCACTGGTATTGGTCATAGCAACAGGGCCAGTAGGCGTACCGTTATTATTATAAGTAATGGTTACACCCGATACCGTGCCGCTGTTCGTTGTTACATCTGCAGAAACCAGATGTGAGGTTACTGAACATGCACCCGGTGCAACGGTTACATTTGCAGAATCTAACGATGCTAGGATCCAGGCAAAATAGTCAGCCCCTGTTGGAACTAGAGGTCCCGGTGCAGTTGTAGCCGTTGTACGCGTTCCGGTTGTACCGATAGCTCCCGTACCGCTGCTGGCTGATCTTGGAGACCAGGCACCAGAAAGTGCCGAAGATTGGCCAATATATAAATCACCCTGATTGGGAACCGTGAGCGCATCAACAGCATTGAAGTTCATTGTTACCGTTGGATTGGTTCCCTGTACCCCACCTGCATTGGTATTAACCAGATAAGCACGCGTTCCGATTGCACCTCCTGATGGAGCAGCGGTTTCGGTTACGGTTACTTTGGTAACGGTAGAACCTGTGGTAACTGCTGTTGGTGTAGAACCTGCAAACCAATCAAACCTGGCTGAGAATGGATAGTTGAATGTACTTGCACCACCACGGCCGGTTAAGGTCATAGAACCGTTTTTGATATAAGTATTGGTGCCACCAACGGTTGTACTGAATGTAGGTGAAGCTCCCAAAAAATTATTCCAGGTAAACTGGAGGTTATTACCACCCAGATCGATCACATTACCAGGAGTTGATAAACTGGCTGCTAATGATAATGGTGAAGTACCGAATATAGTCAGATTGCTGGTTAAATTTAACCCATTACCGTTACCGGCCAAAGTAAGGTTATTCAATTTCCTGTTGGCAGGTATAGAAGCATCATCTCCGTTCGCTACTGCCGATGCAGCAGGAGCGAAGAAGTTCAGCGTAAGGTTATATAAGGCAATTCTTGCAGTTGGTGCAGCAGCAACCGTAGTAAATGTACCACCATTAGCAGTTGCTGATGTAGTACCAATACCCACGGTAGGAGCAGCAACATAACCATAGCCAGGGTTGGTAATGGTATAGCTGGTGATTTGACGATTGGTGCCAATATTAGCAGTAGCGGTAGGCAAACAACCAGCCGGGAAAGCTAATGTTGCCGTAACACCTGGACTTACAGTTAACGCCAGAGTAGGTAATGTGGAATATGTAGCAGTTGTACTTGCATTCAGATATACTGATTCTACAATTCCCTGATTTACCGTAATGGTAAAATTAGAACTTGTTAATGCAGTACCTGTTACCAGATTACCGCCTGTTACTGTTATTGTTGGAACAGCAGTGTAACCGGAACCAGGATTAGTAATTAAGTTAAGTGAAGTTGGTAAGGCAAAACCAACAGTTGGTGCAACGGTATAGTTGACACCACCTGATGTTGAACTGATAGCACCTACACCAGAAGCAGCTTGTGGATCTACAGAAGCCACACTGGCTCCCTGATCGCTATTGATTGTAAGGCCACCACTGATGGTTGCTACGCCTGATTTTTGAATTAAACTATTTGCAGTACCAGCAACTTGCTGCAGATAAACAGCCGTTGCAACTGCACCAGAGCCGGTTCCGCCGGCAACACCAACACTAAAGGCAATTGCTGGAGCAGAAGAATATCCGTTACCTGCGTTGGTTAAATTCAAACTACGTACTGTTTGTGTGGTAGCATCCCAGTTCGCACTGGCTACCGCTGCAGTACCTACGTACAAGAAAGTAGCCCCACCACTAACAGCAGTGCCGGTTATATGTGTTGGAGGTGCAGCAGCTGAAGGAGTACCCGCAGCTACACAGGTATATAAATTACCATTATAAAAGTACTGAGTACCTACGGTTACAGCTGTTGTTTGGAAAGGATTGCCCAATTGCCCAACCGTACCTAGGTATAATAATGTTGGACCAGATGTATTGTTTGGAGTTGTTGTAGTAAACGTTGGTGCAGAGGTAAATGATCCTGCAACTGTACATAAGTAAACATTTCCTCCGGAAACATACCTTGTATTCAAAGTAGCAACCAATGCCGGGGCATATTGAACTACAGAAGCACCAAATACCACTGGCTGGGCATTGTATAATGTTCCCATATTGGTAACCACCGCATTTGCCACCTGCAAATTCAGAGGCAAACCATACACTTGAGCAGTATTATCAATTTTTAATTTACCATTGGTATTTAATGAACCAGCGGTATGTGCGATTCCAAATGGAGTAATGAGGTTTTGTGAGGTATTGATCACATTGCTTCCGGCGCTGTTAAAAAATAAACCCCGTATGATACCATCTGTACCATTGCCCTGGAAGGTTCCCGTTCCCGATAGGGTAGAACCACTACCATTAAAAGTTAGAGAGCCAAGTGCAAGGTTTGTATACCCATTATTGGTGAAGTTACCGGAAACAGTTAATCCCTGGCCTGTACCCCCTGTAGAATAGGCTAGTAACCTACCACCGGAATTGATATTGATATTTGAAGCAGTTAATGCAAAAGAAGTAGCACCCCATTGTAAGGTACCGCTTATGTCGAGATTATTATATACTAAAGTTTGATCTACAGTAACTATAGCACCTGATGGAATCGTAACATCATTACCGGATCCAGGAACAACACCTCCAACCCAGGTTGCGGGTGAAGACCATAAACCTCCATTTGTTGTAGCGGTAAATGCGGCTGGAGCAGAGGATATTAAAGAAATATTATCTAATGCAGCAGGCGGATTTGCAATACCAGATATATCTGATTTCCAACTAAAAATTAAACGGTAGGTAACTCCTGGAGTGGCAAGAGCACCAACTAATGAGTTATTCCATGAAGCGCTTGATAAATTGTACCACCCGTTTACATTTGCTGTGGTACCGGAAATTCTGTAGGTAGCACTAACAGCAGCATTGGGAATAGGTAAACCAATATTTGCAACAGGACCTAAAAAAACTTTTAAGTTATCCCAATCACTTGTACCTGATCCTTCACCTCCGGCTTTCCAGCGAAAATTAAGATTAAGAACTGGTTCCCCGGCCGGCACAGTAAAATCGTAATACAAATGCTGGATAGCAGATGTTTGTGAGTAGGTCCAGCCAGTTCCAGCATTGGCGCTGATATAAGCACAACGAGAACCCGCAAATTGGGTCGGCGCTGTACCTAAAAACCAACCATCAACAGTAGAGTTGTTGGCTGTCCAGGAATTGCTGACTAAAGTTGAACCTGTTTCAAAACCACCGTTCCCAACTGGATCTATAAGGGTGGTTTGCGATTTTACATTCACTGAAGCCAACAACATGATCAATGCTGTAATCGACGTCATCAACAAGCGGATTGTCCTGAACCCGGCCGGTTGTAAGTTTTTGGTAAATGTCTGCATGTTTTGATGTTTTATAGATGTGGTAGAAAACTCAAGTGAAAAATTATTTTTCGGAAAAGAAAAAAATTGTTGTCGCGGAGGGCCTTCCGGAAACAAAAAATAATCCGTTTGCATTCCGCGGCTGCGAAATCCGGATTGAAGGAGTCTCTTCAATGATGCGTAAAAATTACTCATACAAAAAAACGGTTGTTTGTTTGAAAATCAATACAGACAAGCATTTCAAGCTTTGCCCGGCAGTTTTCCTGCTCCAGAATTCGAAGGGGGGGGATGGTTGTTTTTATTAAGGTCAGCAATTAACAATGTGAATTTACTGTTATTTTAATAATAACCAAATAATATCTTAACAAAATCTTTAAAAATTAATTTTCGGGTATCGGTTTTTTTTAATACGATTAATTAAGCACATTCATCTTTCTGTCTATTTGGGATTCACTTTTTCTTATTGCCCACACTTACACTTACATAAAGCTCTTTTTGGCAGGTATATTATTTTACTACCTTTAACTGTAAAAAATAGCCCATGTATCATACTGTTAAAGGGAAAGTACATATATTATTACATCCGGAACTGGGTGATAGTAAATGGGATAAATTCCTCAACAGCTTTTTAATCACCCTCATCGTACTCAATGTTACAGCGGTTATCCTCGAAACTGTACCCTCCATCCATGATCCCTATACCAAAGAATTCGCCATTTTTGATACGGTTTCCGTTGTGATTTTCACTATAGAATATTTTTTCAGGGTCTGGAGTGCCAATCACGACCCCAAACATCCGCACAGCTTTCATGGCAGGATGAAGTATGTTTTTTCAACAGATGGCATTATCGATCTGCTGGCCATCCTGCCCTTTTATTTCCATGCCATTATAGGCCTCGATTTAAGGGTATTGCGCATCCTTAGGTTACTCCGTTTTTTAAGGCTTTTCCGTTTAACCGCCTATATGAAATCGGCAAAAATGGTGCGGAACGTTTTCGTCACCCGCGCCAATGAACTCAAACTCAGTATCGTATTGATCATTTTTCTCCTGATCATCTCTTCCTCCCTGCTCTATTTCACCGAGCACCTGGTGCAACCAAAAGTGTTCTCGAGTATTCCGGCTACTTTCTGGTGGGCAATTGTAACCATCACTTCAACGGGTTACGGCGATATGATCCCTATAACGGCTCTTGGCAAACTCCTTACCGGCATCATCATGATCATCGGCTTTGCCGTATTTGCCCTACCAGCAGGTATCATCACAGCCGGCTTTCTGGATGAAATGAGAAAAATAAAAGGAAAGCATAAGCATGTTTGTCCGCATTGCAAGCAGCCGATTGAGGAGGAGTAGGTTTAAGACGTTTAAATCGTTTAAGTCGTTTAAGGCGTTTAATGTTGGGGTAGTTGTTGAGGTGTGAGGGGATTGGTTGATTAGTTGATTGGTTGATTGGGTGATTGGTTGATTGGTTCATTAGTTGATTAGTTGATTAGGGAATTGGGAATTACTTGATTGGGTGATTGGTTGATTAGTTGAATAAGGGATTGGGAATTAGTTGATTAGTTGATTAGTTGATTAGGGGATTAGGTTAATGGAATGAGGAATGAGGAAAGAATAACATCTAATACCAATGTGATTTATATAATATGCCAATATTTTATAAATCTTATATGACGATGGTATCAAACAAATAGTACAATGAGGCGATAGCCGATATTGGACTATATTGTTTGTCCAATCGGTATAAAAATGTTTCAATTGAAACAATTCACCTTCATTTTAGAACCCAAAACGAATTAAACGTTAAACGAATTAAACGTTAAACGAATTAAACGTTAAACGAATTAAACGTTAAACGAATTAAACGTTAAACGAATTAAACGTTAAACGTTAAACGATTGAAACCCCTACCCAAAAAACGCCCCCACCACCCCGCTGCTTAATCCATTCACCGTAAGCCAAACCACTGTAAGATAACCTTCTCGGGTTTGAACAGGCAGATGTAAATCCCGCGCCGGCAAGCCCATCCCTGCATAAGGAATGGTTAACCCAGCCGGAACTACACGGGCCTTTCCGGGTTCAGCAAGTGGACAGGAAACCGCTACCAGTTTCAAATCAATCACCCCATGAAAGGGCAATGGCGCAATCGGGTTGCCCGACTCAAATGCAGGAATACGCAAAACCAATCCTCCCTCTGGTGTTCGCTGCACTTTCATCGCAATATGAAAAGGCTCCTCAGCAAAACAGGAGAATTTTTCCAGCGAAGGAACTTCAGCCGCTTCATTGCCTGGTTCACTCCGCAACCAGGGCTGTAAGGCATTATTTAACCGATACATCAATTGCCTGGGCTCGGTTGAAGCCGGTAAAATAGGTTTAACTGCTTTACGAATGGCAGCCGATAATGCCGAAGCCTTCCCCATTATGCCCGATTGCCGGCGGGCTGCCTCCGCCTGGCGGCCTGTACCGCCTTTTTTACGAATCAGAAACTGCCCTTTTGACTGATAAAAAATAAGATCGCCAATACGGCCCTCTACCTGTGTATTTTGTTGTATAGGCATGTAAATGTATTTGAAGTGGTTAGTATCCGTGTTGGTTTGCACCGGATCAATGCAAAAATAGAAAAGCTTAACTGCATTAACACCTGCTTTCAGGCTTCAGGGAATAACTTGCCATTTACTGTGCATAACCATTCTCTCCCCAACCTAATTTTTCTATGCGTATTTTTATCAAAATTTTCATCATGACGAAATCATTTTGCACTTTATTATTGCTCATCAGTTTCAGTGCAGCAATTGGCCAGCAAACCCAAAAAATAGACAGTTTACTGCAACTCCTGGAAAGCAAAAACCAGGGCATGGGTTCAGCGGCCATCATGCAAAATGGGAAATTGCAATACAGTAAAGCTTTTGGTTATGCTAATGTAGAGGGTAATGTAAAATCTACACCTGCGCATAAATACCGGATCGGTTCCATTACCAAAGTATTTACTTCTGTACTCATTTTTCAATTGATAGATGCGAAAAAGCTAACCCTGGAAAATAAACTGTCCGATTTTTTCCCTTCTCTCCCTGAAGCAAAAAATATCAGCATCGCCCATTTATTACAACACCGCAGCGGTTTGCACAATTTCACCAACGATAGTGTTTATATCAGCTATTACCTGCAAAAACAATCGCAGGAGTCCATGCTCAAATTGTTAGCTGCCAACCCACCCGATTTTATGCCCGGGAAAAAAGCAGAATACAGCAATACCAATTATTTATTACTCGGATATATTGCAGAAAAAATAACCGGTAAAACCTATGCGCAATTGGTTGCAGAACGTATCTGCAAAAAAATAAACTTAAAAGATACTTATGTGGGAGTAGCGAATGCAGACCTGTCTAAAAAAGAAGTTTTGTCGTACGATTATGAAGACAAATGGGCCCAACAACCTCAAACCGACTTGAGCATTCCGGGTGCTGCCGGTTCTGTTTTATCAACCCCAACCGACCTTTGTCAATTTATTACTGCATTATTTACGGGCAAGCTGGTTTCAGATAGCAGTTTGAAGGCTATGAAAACCATCCGCGACAATTACGGCATGGGCCTTTTTCAAATTCCCTTTTATGATCGAAAAGCATACGGGCATAACGGCAGTATCGATGGATTTACGTGTAACCTGGCTTACTTTCCGGAAGATGGAGTGGCTGTAGCGTATTGTACTAACGGACAAGTATATGCGATGAATGATATCCTCATCGGGATCTTAAGCTGCTGGTTCAACAGGCCCTATACCTTACCCGATTTTTCAGCTGCCGCCGTTCCGATTGAAGAATTGGAACTTTACACCGGCAACTACAGCAGCAACGATATCCCGTTGAAAATAACGGTCACCCGTACCGGCGAATCGCTTAAAGCACAAGCCACCGGTCAATCTTCGTTTCCCTTAACAGCAAAAGGCAAAGGGTTGTTTGTTTTTGAAAGAGCCGGTATCGAAATGCAATTCAACAGCAAGGGCGATGGCTTTACGCTCAAACAAGGGGAAGGGAATTATGTGTTTACGAAGGAAAAATGATTTGAATTACCACATGAACTCAATGCCTACTCGACCAAAAAGACCATGAACACAAAAAAGAGAATCACCGGGTTTTATGGTGCGGATTTTTTGTTTACGGGATTTTTGCTTCTTTTTTTAAATAGGAGTTTTCAGCCTTTAAATGTTGTATAGTTAATTCAAGTAATAGTTGCGATGACTCCTGTGTCTTTTTTTGCAAATCCCTGGCACTACTTTCAACTAATTCTAATAAACCCAAGACTCCTGGTTTTGCCATAACTCTTATAGATGGAATGGTTTGCAGGATATGATCAGCCCTTTCCTGATCTGCAATCATTTTGGCCAGGCGTTTTTGCAGTAATTTGATTTTGTACTCATTTTTTTGCATTCTAAAACGGCAGAATTTATTTACTTCTTCTTTTTGAAGTGTTTTTTCTCTTTTCAATTTTTCATCCTTACGTTTTGCTTTTGGCTTAGAAATGGCCTGAAAAAGAGGTAATAATTGCAAAATGATAGCTGTAGATAGCTGTCTTTTTCCACTTTCAGCCATGGATAGATGACTTCGTGAAATACCTAAATAAACGGCAAATAATTCCTGGGGAATTCCGTAGTGGGTTCTGATTTCTTTGAGCATCCTCAAAAGTAAGAAAATGTGTCAAAATTTTTGTGTCAAAATAAATGTCACAAGAAAATTGACACAAAAGTTGTGTCAATTTTAAAATCATAAAAAAAATGACACAGCTATTGTTTTGAAGCTATCTCCGAATCATTTGTCACAAGAAATGGACATGG
>JAPLEF010000131.1 GCA_026391525.1 Sphingobacteriales bacterium | reverse complement strand
ATGGTGAGGTAACTTATTTGTCTCCATACGTTTCACGAGGTGTGATTAGTACAAAACAAATACTAGAAAAGCTGTTAGCGAAAGGATATAAAATTTCACAAATAGAATCTTTTGTAAAAGAGCTTTGCTGGCGCGATTATTTTCAAAGGGTGGGCCAGGTAAAGAATTTGAACCAGGAAATTAAGCAGCCACAATATCCAGTTTTAAATTTTGAAATACCCTCTGCCATCGTTAATGCCCAAACCGGAATTGCAGGAATCGACATCGCCATTGAACAACTATACAAAAAAGGCTATATGCACAATCATTGCCGAATGTATACCGCTTCTGTAGTGTGTAATATTGCAAAAGCTCATTGGTTGCATCCTGCTCAATGGATGTATTATCATTTGCTGGATGGCGACTGGGCAAGTAATGCTTGTAGTTGGCAATGGGTTGCTGCAACGAACAGCAGTAAAAAATACTTCGCCAATCAGGAAAACATCAACAAGTACACCCACACGGATCAGAAAAATACATTTTTAGATACTTCATATGAAGTTTTAGAAAAGTTGGAAATTCCTGCTATTCTTCTCGCTCAGCAAAAATTAGTGCTTGAAACTACTTTGCCCGAAAATGAATCATTAAAAACTGATCCTAACTTGCCTACCTTCATTTATAATTATTACAATCTCGATCCTCGTTGGCATGCAGATGAACCGGCAAACAGAATATTATTATTGGAACCTGATATTTTTAAATCCTATCCGGTTAGTAAAAAATGTATAAATTTTATAATGGCATTGAGTAAAAACATTCAGGACATACAATTATATGTGGGTTCATTTGATTCACTTGTTAAGAAGTATCAGCTAACAAGTATGGTACGTAGGAAACAGAGAAGAAAGAGATTGGATTGCGGCAGAGGTTTCAGGTTATTTCCCATCCTTTTTTTCGTATTGGAAAAAAGTAGAAAAATATTTACAGTAAAAAAAATGATTTTTAATAAAGCAGCTATAGAAAACTTAGAACAACGCTACCGTACCATGTTTGTAAATTCACTTGGGGGTTTCCGGCAAGCGGTTTTGGTTGGTACAAAGTCGGAAAATGGGAAAACAAATCTTGCTATTTTTAATTCACTAATTCATCTTGGTGCAAGCCCGGCGTTATTTGGCTTGATAAGCAGGCCATCGAGTGTGCAAAGAGACACCTTGCAAAATATTCTTGACAGCAAAGAATTTACCTTAAACTATGTTCACGCCAGTCAATTTGAGAAAGCACATCAAACATCAGCGCGGTATGAGAATGGTGTTTCTGAATTTGATAAAGTTGGTTTTAAAGAGTCGTATAATACCGGTTGCCTTGCACCTTTTGTAGCTGATGCAGTGGTAAAAATTGCCATGAAGTTGGAACAAACCATACCTATTACTTTGAATAGTACGATACTGATTATTGGCAGTGTGATACAGGTTGAAATAGAGGAATCATTAGTTGGTAAGGATGGGTTCATCGCTTTATCGGATGCGGAAGTATTGTTGAGTCAGGGCCTTGATGCTTACTTTGTTTCTAATGCAATTGGCAGGTTGCCGTATGCAAAACCCTGAATGATTATTTTATTAAAAGGCATTAGTGAAAAATAGCATGAAACAGGAAATGGTCATTGTCTGGTTTAAACGAGATTTGCGGTTTACCGATCACGAACCGCTTTATGTTGCTCAAAAACAAAGCCTTCCGGTATTGCTTATCTATTGTTTTGAACCATCGGTTATGAATTACGATGACAGCAATGTTCGTCATTGGCGTTTCATATATCAGTCGTTGCAGGAAATGCAAGAAAAGCTTCTTGATTTCAATTCACAGGTATATGTTTTCCACGCAGAAGTGTTAACGGTGCTTCAAAGTTTTACTGAACATTATCATATCAAAAATATTTTTTCACATCAGGAAATCGGCAATAAAATAACTTACGAAAGAGATATGGTTATTCAACAGTTTTGCTTAAACAACAACATTGAATGGAAAGAATACCAGCACAATGGTGTAGTGAGAAAATTAAAATCACGGAAAGTTTGGGATCAACTTTGGAAACAAAAGATGGAGGAAACGCCTAAACTGGTGGATGAAGAAAATTGGAATTTTTTAAAACTGAATGACAGAATGTATAGCCTTTTAAAAGGCCCTGATCTTAATGTTGAAATCACCAGTAGTAATAAAGCATTTCAGCCTGGAGGGGAATCCAATGCCTGGAAATATTTGCATAGTTTTTTAAACGAACGCTATCTCAACTATTCTAAACATATATCTAAACCGTTATTGAGTCGCAAAGGGTGTAGCCGCATGTCACCTTACCTCAGTTATGGCAATATCAGCATGCGCATGGTTTACCAATATACCATGCAGCACTATCCAAGTGCCGCCAATAAAAGAGCCCTGTCTAATTTTGTTTCGCGTTTGCACTGGCACTGTCATTTCATGCAAAAGTTTGAAGATGAATGCCGCATGGAATTTGAAAATATAAACCGTGCTTATGATACTTTGGTTAAACCTAAAAATGAAGCTTTCATTCTTGCATGGCAAACCGGAATGACAGGCGTTCCTATCATAGATGCGTGTATGCGTTGCCTGCTGTTTACAGGCTATATCAATTTCAGAATGCGTGCTATGGTGGTTTCATTTTTTGTTTTTAACCTTTGGCAAGACTGGCGTGAGTTGCATTTTTTAGCCAGACAATTTTTAGATTACGAACCCGGTATCCATTACCCACAACTCCAAATGCAATCGGGTGTTACAGGCATCAATACCATACGAATTTACAATCCAATAAAAAACTCACAAGAACATGATGAAGAAGGTTTGTTTATCAAGGCTTGGATACCGGAATTGAAAGATGTTCCGGCAGCGATAATTCATGAGCCCTGGAAAATGAGTTTGATGGAACAGAATTTATATAAGGTTATAATTGGTAAAGATTATCCTAATCCTATTGTTGATATTGAAGCCACCGGAAAGGCAGCAAGTGAGGTAATGTGGAGTTTCAGAAAAACTGCCGCGGTGAAAAAAGAGGGCGATAGAATTTTAAAGAAACATGTAAACACTTCATCAACATTCAAGTCAAAAGGAAAAGCATTGGTGAAAAAGATTGAAAAATCATAATTACTATC
>JAPLEF010000059.1 GCA_026391525.1 Sphingobacteriales bacterium | reverse complement strand
TACCATCGGATGGTATAATTATTTCGGCACTTTCAAACTCAATCAAAAGTTTAGTGTGCATACCGAATACCAGTTTCGAAGAATAGAAGTAATTAAAAACTGGCAACAAAGTTTATTGCGGATGGGCTTGAATTATCAGCTCAACCCTAAGCTCCAGATTAGAATCGGTTATGCCTGGATTGAAACTTTTCCTTACGGCGAAATTACCATAAATGGAACGGATAAACCTTTCACAGAGCACCGGCTTTTTGAAGCAGTAACCATTACTGATAAAATTTCAAAAGTTGATTTATCGCATCGGTTTATTCTTGAACAAAGATGGATTGGTAAGTATTCAGATCCAAATCTCACCAAAGAAGACCAATACCCTTTGCTAAACAGATTCAGGTACATGTTCCGTTTTCAAATTCCATTAAACGGTAAAGAAATAAAAGATAAATCCGCTTATGTAGCCGCTTTTGAAGAAATTTTCATAGGGTTTGGAAAGAATGTAAATGAGAATATTTTCGACCAAAACAGGATTGGTATTTTACTCGGATACCGATTCAACTCATCCGTAAGAATTGAAGCAGGATATCTGAACCAAATTCTCCAACTTGGGCGTGAAGTGAACAACCGGAATGTTTTTCAGAAAAACAACGGAATTATTTTGAATGCGAACTTCAATATCAATCTTACAAAATAATAGTCGGATTATTGATTTATGAATAAAATCATATTCATGGTTACAATTAGTTTTACCAATTGAAAACATATCCGGCAATCAATAAGCTTAGCGTCATTTACTTAATTCCAGTGATTCTGCTTCTGTAAGCTCCACTTCTGCATAATGCCCCACAGGTATATCGCAGATTTGTATTTCATCTAACAGATCGATCAAATCACCAAAACTAGCCTGCTTATCTACCTTAATCAGATACATCAAAAAAGCAGCGTTGAAAATTGGTTTTTACAATCTGCTTATTTGCTTTTGCTGTTTCCAACTGGCCATAATAATAGTATATTTCATGGTTCCCTGTGAGGATAATACTCATCGCACCTGATTGCATAACAGGTTTTTCTTCTCCATCATGCGTTTGCATCAACGTCATTGCCTTAGGTGCTGAAAGTGAACTGGTAAAAACAAAAAAAGTGATCAGTAAAAATCCGAGGTCAACCATTGGAGTAAGGTCGATTCTTGTAGACCGGTGATTCACTTTCTTAGCATTGGTTTTAATTCTTTTACCGGAATCGGAAGTTATATCAGACATAGCTTTGTTTTCTACTAAGATTCAGGAGCAGTAATAATCCATACTTTTTAAACTCATTTTTGGGAGCATCTTTTACTGCCTTCATTACCATTCAAAACACCAAACCTGTTTCATCACTATTGAACATGTATATCTTCTACAATTTTGCAGATGGTAAGAAATATCTACTTTAGTATATATAAAATGAAGGCAACTCGTGATCAGTAATTAACTATCAGATTTCAGATGAAAGCAGAAATTTCGATTTATCATTCCAAACAAACTCCGGAAGATGCAACCATCTGCGAAGTACTTTTCAGTATCATTCATAAATATTTACCAGAGGCTGAAAATAAGATCTGGCATGCCTACCCTGTTTGGTTCTTAGATGGCAATCCGTTAGTGGGATATAGCAAATTGAAAAATGAGATTCTGCTTTTATTTTGGAGCGGTCAATCATCTGATGAACCGGGCCTGCAAAATGAAGGTAGTTTTAAAGCGGCTGAAATGCGTTACGCAGCAACCGAACAAATCAACATCAATGATTTGAAACGTTGGCTCGAAAAATGTAAACACATCCAATGGGATTACAAAAACATCGTTAAGCGAAAAGCTGTTTTAGAAAGATTGGTTTGATTGGCTATTTCAAATCTTATCTCAAAATGAACAAAGGCTTTAATCGAGTAGGAAGTGAGGGATTATTTCCCTCACTGTCCTCTCACACCACCGTGCGTACCGTTCGGTACACGGCGGTTTGTTAGAATAATTTTGTTTGCTGTTCCGTTTTCCAATAGTAATAGTTGGCAAATCCAATGTA
>JAPLEF010000033.1 GCA_026391525.1 Sphingobacteriales bacterium | reverse complement strand
AACCATTACCGGGATTACCATCAAAAAAAAGATGGATTAATTCAATTTGACAACTGCAATGGTTCTCATTTTATGTCCTTCCTGCACTCTGATTATATAATTACCTGCAGCGAGCTTATTACCTAAGGAGATACTGGTTTGTGTTCCCTTTATGCGGATTTGCTCAATTATTTTTCCTTCCATATTGATGATAGTTACGATTCTTTCATCTATAGAGAGAGCGTTGAATTTAAGGGTGAATACATCCTGAGTTGGATTAGGAAAAGCCATTAATTGAGGCGGATTGGCAGTTTCAGCAATTGCTGTTGTTGCTATTTCAGGATTAACACCTCTTCCTGAACTAGAACAAACTGCATTACTTGCTGCGATGGTTACCGTCATAGTAGAAACGGCACCTGTAGCATCCTTTGCCCTAACCGTGTAGGTAAACGGCCCAAGCAACAAAAAAACGGGGCTGGTTCCGTAACCATAATTATCAATATTGTATTGATAAGGAGGAACACCTCCATTTGCTGTTGCGGTAATGGTTCCATCCCAGCGATTTCTGCACGTATTATCTGTTTTAGCTGCCAGTAGTACCTGAAGCGGTTGAGTGATGCTGATTGACTTTGATCCCGTACATCCGCGACTATCCTTAAATGTTATGGTATTGGTACCTGCAGGAACGCCACTGATATTGTTATTACTGATAAAATTTCCTGCATTGAGCCTATAGGTATATGGAGGAGTGCCGCCGCTTGCCGTTACATTAACTGTTGTAGTACCTCCATATGTGGTGATCGTTCCTGCTGTTAAACTTGCAGTGATAATGGCTGGTTGTGCAATGTTGACGGAAACTGTTTTAGATGATCCAACTGCGTCTCTAACAATATAGGTATAGGTTCCGGCCAATACAGTGTAATTACCTGTTCCGGTGTATGGAGTTACACCGCCTGTTGCCGAAACCGTTATGGTTGTAAAGCCTCCATTACAGTTAATAATACCCGAAGAAATTGATGCATTAAGGGCAGCTGGAGGTTGAGTGATGGTAATCGATTTACTACTGATACATCCTCTCGAATCCTTAACTGAAACGGTATGGGTTCCGGCAGGTAATGCTGTAAACGTACCGGAAGAAAGATAATTTCCCCCATTTAAACTATAAGTAAAAGGCGAGGTGCCTCCTGATACTGAAGCATTCAGGCTTGTTGTTCCACCAAAAACAGTTATTGTACCCGCAGATAAACTCACATTGATCAAAGCCGGTTGGGAAACCGTAACGGTAGTTGATTTTACCGAGTAGGCCGCATCTGTAACTGTATAGGTATAGGTTCCGGCAAGAACATTGAAAACTCCTGTACCGGTATAAGGTGCAGTTGCTCCGGTTGCCGTAACTGTTACATTGGTAGATTCTCCATTACATGAAATGGTTCCTGGTGAAGCGGTAACCAGCATAGATGAACTTCCAGGCTGAATGATAGGAATACTTAATGTTCCTGTACATCCGTTGGCGTCTTTTACTCTCAGGATATGCATTCCGGCACCAACATTTGTAAAGGTATTCGAAGTTTGATAAGTGCCGTTATTCAATTGATAAGTATAGGGAGCAGTTCCACCGGTTCCGGTTACTGTTATATTTGTTTTGCCATTGTACGCCGAAATAAACCCATTGTTTGCAGATACAGTAATTGCTGATGGTTGTGTAACGGTAACGGTTACTGTTTTTGATTGCCCACTGGCATCTGTAACGGTGTAATTGTAAGTGCCTGCAGCTACAATAAAATTGCCTGTTCCGGTGTAAGGTGTTCTGCCTCCGGTTGCGCTGATGGTAACGGTTGCATTTCCTCCTGCACAAGTAATTGCTGTGAAGGAAGAACTGGCTACAAGTGTTGTTACCACTGTAGTTGAGGTTTCAAGTATTCCTGCATTGGGAATAGCAGGTACAGTATTTCCGGCAAAATCTTTGGTAATCCCTACATTCTGACCAAAATCGATTGCAGCACTATTAGTTAAAGGAGAATAATCCCACTGAATAGGATCTGCTGCAGTGGTATTGGTAAATATAGCAGCATTTGTAATTAATTCATTTGGGGAAAGGGGAAAATTTGTTACCCCGCCGGTGAATTTGTAAATATTGCTCTGATGAACTGTAGTTGAAGCCTGGCTACTATTTATGATATTTATTCCTGTTCCCTGAATGAAAATATTGTTCCTCAGGTTAATCACTGTACTCGCATTTGCATTTCCGCTATAGCCAAAAAGACGCGTAGCCGGATATTGTGTTAATGCGTGAGCATTACCCAAACCTGTGTTAGGGCCAGAGAAACGGCTAAGGTTATTTTCAACCACAACATTATTATAGAATTTCAAATTTGATCCTTGCATTGCAAAAGGCCCCGACATATTTTGCCATACTAATGATCCACAATTGATAATCTTATTATAGGCTATAAGGTTATCATTGGCCACATGCCCGGCACCACCTTGACCACCATATTCAGAAACACCTTCACAATCCACAAAAGTGTTGTACATGATCATGTTGCGGTTGCAGGTATTAAACATTTCACAGGCACCTCCATTCCAGCCGAAATCTGAGCTGTAAGCCCAAGCCCCTGATATGAAATTGTTCATTAAAGTGTTGTCGTTTCCCATTATCGTAAATGCGTTTGCGCCATAATCATCCACCCCACCATCATAGGTATTCTTAAGATTTTTGAAATTAGTTAGTGAACAATTGCTTACTGTATTGAAATTACCAACAATCGACATTCCCATTCCGCAAAGAGAGATATCAATATTCTTGATCGCAAAGTAATTACAGGTAGCTTCACCATAAGAGCCGAGATAAATACCAAATCCACAATTTGCAGGAGTAACTTTATCATTGCTGGTATTAACCAGATCTGTATAATTCAACCCATCAATCACATAATAATTTACACCCACAAACCGCATAATCACCCTCAATTCTGGTGCTGTGTTGCCTCCCTGAGGATATTGAAAAATAGGTTTAGCACCAGATCCATAGGTGCCCACTGTAATAGGGTTTGTTGCAGTACCGGAACGGGCAGTGTAACCCCAAATTGAAGCAACAAGCAATGTTCCGGTAAATACATCCCCTTTCTTGAATAGAACCTTATCGCCGGGGCCGATTAAACCTGAATTGAAAGCAGATTGAACTTTACCTAATGTTTGCCAGGGAGTTGTTTGAGTAGTTCCATTATTAATATCGTTTCCGGAAGTAGAAACATAATAATCTGCTCCCTTAACTATACAGGTTAAGAGAAGAAACGTAGTTAGAAGAAGGAATTTCATAGTTTTT
>JAPLEF010000002.1 GCA_026391525.1 Sphingobacteriales bacterium | reverse complement strand
TGATCAGCAATTTCGAGCTTAGGATATTAATTCCATCATTGAAGCGCAGTTCATACATGCCTGATGTTAATGCAGAGGCATTGATCAGCGTTTTCCAACCTGAATTGGTTATACCTTTTAAACGCTGTTCAAATACTTTTCTTCCAAACTGATCGTACAACTGTAATTGGCCCTGCGTTGCAGTTGCGTGCAGTTCTAACATAAAACGGCCATCTCCGGGATTCGGGAAAATGTTGAGATACCTCCTATCTAACTCCATTTTTGTAATTGGCAATGATGCTGTCTGAGGCGATTTTTGGGCTGAACATCCGGTATTGTCAACTGCAAGAGAAGAAACTGCACTGGTAGAGCAAGGGCTGACAGATTTTACCGTCAGCAAACCTGAAACAAAAGTTGCTCTATAGCTTACGGTGAAACTGGTGGTACCCTGACCGGAAACATAAATGGCATCATTTGGTAGCGACCACAGATAAGAACTGGCAAATGGCACTGGTGCAATAGTATAAGTTACAGTACTGAGTGGACAGGAAGGACCTGAGCCTGAAATCAATCCAGGTTTTGCTACATTTCTTGTAAGTGCGAGACTTCTTGCAGAACTGTTACCACAGTTAGAAATGGCTCTGACCGTCAAATTTCCTCCTGTAAAACTAGTGGCAAAGGATAATTCAACAGCAGTAGTACCTTGTCCGGCTACAATTGCAGCATTGCTCGGAGGTATCCATAAATAAGACAACGCACCGTTTACCGGAGTAATGCTGTATATGGAAGTTGTAGATTGGCCAATAAAGCTGCACACATTGGTTAATCCGTTGATTAATGCCGGAGCAGAAGGGGCTGTTGATTTCACTGTAAGCGAACGTGCGGCACTGGTGGAGCAGTTATTCGTTGCCGTTACGCTAACGTTGCCGGTGGTGAAGCCCGAGTTAAAGGTTACACGGATGGAAGTATCTCCGGGATTAATTACCATGTTCATACCAGAAGTAACCGACCAGTTATAAGAAGTTGCGTTGGCTACTTTCCGGATTGAATAAATAATGGGATTTGTAGTACCTAAAACAGAACAAGGATTAGGCAAAGATGCTGTTATAGTACCAGGGATAGAAGGTACCAATTTGCGAACAGCGAAATTCCGTATACTGCTGGTGGCGTTATTGAAACATGCATTAACAGCATACACCGATAAATTACCAGACACAAACGATGTGCTGAATTGTACCTGAACAATTGTGTCGGTATTGCTTCCAATAATCGTTGCGCCGCCGGGAGCTGTCCAAACATAGGAAGTTGCATTAGCCGCCTCACGTATGGTATATGTTACCGGTGCTTGACCAAGGTATGCACAAACATCAGCAGGGCCTGTTACAGCACTTGGAGAAGATGGAGTACGTGCCGTCGCCAAACGGATGTTTACCGTATTCAGCATAGGAACAGTAACTAAAGTGAGCGTATTCGTTGCTGTTACTGCATAGGTATCTGCATTCGGTTGAACCCCAAAGTTAATAGCCGTTCCGGTGCCCACAATCGGTGCTCCAACATTTACAGTACCGTTGCTACGGGTAAGCTGATAACTGATGCCGGCTTCAGAACCTGAAAGTCCGATAACCAGTCCTACCCCTCCAGTGCAATAAGTGCCGCCGCCGGTAACTGCAAAGGGAGCAGGTGGAGCATTACCAACAATAACGGTTGCACTACCGGTCATGCTTAGTGGACAAGCAGCTGTTGCACCGGCAACTACCGTGTAAACACCAGCAGCAGTTTGTAATCCAAAATTCAAAGCATTTCCATTACCTGTTATTGCAGTGCCAATTGGATTGCCATTAAGCAACAACTGATAAGGCACTCCTTGTTGGGATCCACTTAATCCTACCGGAACACCTGCCCCACCGGCATTGAAAGAACCCCCGCCGGTAACCGTAAACAGCTGGAAGTTGGCTATCACATCAAGCAAGAGGTTTGCTATGGAATCACAGCCAACAGCATTCACCAAAACAACCTGATAGGTACCGCCCTGAATATAAGTATTGTTGTTCCAGCTGTAAGGCAATTGGCTGGCACAAATACTTATTGGTGTATTACTTTGAGAAACAGCACCAACTTCAGCCAGTACAGGAGTTCGAGATATAGAAATGCAGTTTGTAGATAAATTTCTTGCCTGAGCATAATAAGTTAGAGACGCAGTGATGGCACTGGTTGTATAAGAAAGAGAACCTGAACTCACCGCTAAGCCACCAGTAGGCTGGAAGTACCAGTCGATGGTTTCCCCTGATCCCGGAGTTGCCGAAATGGTTACAGAACCGGGTGAACAGGCAAATCCGTTGTTGCCTGATGGAGCTAAAGGAATACTATTGATGGATGCAGTAATTACTTTACGGCTTGCCGAAATACAACCGGTACTGTTATTTTTTGCTTCAGCAAAATAAGTTGTGGTAAGGCCAAGTAAAGCGGTTTGGAAAGTATTGGTAGCTGTGGCAACTGGGTTACCCCCTGAAGGAATTGTGAACCAATCTATCGTTTCACCGGCACCAGGTATTGCTGTCAAAGTGAATTGAGCGGGACCGCATGCAGAAACAGCATTACCACCAGGCGTAACCGGTAGTTGATTAACCGTTAACAAGGCTGCATCCGAAATAAGGTTGTTGGTACAGGTACCATTGATTAAACAGCGATAACGGTTATTGTTTGCAGAGAATGCTGCACCCGTAACAGTATAAGCAGTCAAACCAGCACCCGGTATATCATTGAAATTAGATCCGCCATCAGTACTTAACTGCCACTGATAAGTTAATCCATCCCCGGTTGCATTTACGCTGAAAGATGCATCGGTACCTCTGCAAACCGCAATCGATTGAGGCTGCGTTGCGATTTGCCCTGAAATACAAATTACTCCTGGTAAAATAATCGTGCTGGTATCTTTAGTCAAAACCAATGTATTTAGATTATTGTATAGTGCGGAGCGGATATAAACTTTGGCCGTGTCTGTGATATTAATATCATCAAGATACCAGCCTGTTCCGGCTACAGATTCATCTGAGCCGAAACGGAATCGCAGTAGTACATCCTGGCCACCATAGGCAGAAAGGTTGACGGTAGATTTCACAAAACCATTGCTTATTCCAGTAAATGCATTTCGGCCTTTTAAAGGATTTGCGCCAGAATTATTAAGCAATCCTGTATAACCTCCGGAAATAAAACTCGATCCCAGATCCACCCAGGTAGTACCTCCGTTATTGCTGATTTCTACAACCCCACCATCCCAATTCGACTCCGCACTGTAATTTCCCTGAAAACTAAGATTTGGTGGAGTTAATGGAAGCGAGATGGGCACTACAGTTTGTAAACGCTGATCAGAAGTGCTGATTAAATTTGGTGTAAAAAATGCGAATGGAGCACTTGATGTTTGCGTTCCTGAAACCGTCCAAACTCCTGTTGTTGTAGAACTAGCCGACCATGAAGAAGGAATGGTACTGGTAGTAATTTTTTCATTTAAAAAAGAAACCGGCGGATAATATGCACCGTTATTTACTAAAACGGTAAAGCTATAGTTTTGCGACTGGCCCGTATTGAGATTTACCGGAAAGCTCACCACCCTGTTGCTGCTGTTATAACTGCCGCCACTTATATACGTTACATTCAATGGCAAGGTATCTCTCAATGTATAATTGAGTAATCCATTACAATTTCCTGAGCTGACAGTTGTAGTATAGGTTATGTTCAAGCCTTCTTGCTGTTGGGTAACTGACTGAGTAAGGCGCATGGTTGCTGAACCGGCGTTTGTGAAGTCGGCAACCTGATCGGTTGTACTGCTGGAAGAACCTTGTGATGCAAATACGCCCATCCCTCTTTTGGCAAAAGCTTTCCAGATGGCACAACTGTATTTTGCGTTAAAGAATAAAGTGTCTGCCTTTAGAATGGCATTTCGGGCATCAATAAAACCCGGACTGCAGGGTTGTAATCGCATACCTTCTATCACCAATTTGAGTGCAGCACTGTTTCCACCTATCGCTGAAGGATTGAAAATATTCGGGTTGATGCCATCCAATTGTATCATTTCCCAGGTCATTTCCCATAAGGCTACACACCAGATTTGTCCAATGGTATGAACAGCTCCACTGCTGCCCGTCATCATGGCGTAAGTCCATGGATTTACACTAATGTTGGTAGAATAGGGATAGTTACGTATACCGGCTCCTGTAGGCAACTGGTTCAGCGCATAAGTACCGATAGGCCTTGAAAGCGTTCCGTCTGAAGTGGTTGCAGTTGCCCAATTGGTGGTCATCATCAGAGCCAAATAATCGCTCCAGCCTTCACCACCTTGCTCTGCATTCCCTAAACATGATGAATTGGCCGGGCCGCCTGTTAAACGGTTGCTCACGCCATGACCATATTCATGAGCGATGATACCGTTATCCAGATCGCCATCACGGTTTGGCGTTACGCCCGTCCACAAGTACATCTGCATCCTTGGGTTTGAACCATCCGGCGGTGTTGCAAAGTTGGCATTATTGGTTCCCCCGGCATCCTGTGCATCGGCAATCACATAATCATTTCCTAATCCGCCTCTGCCCTGGTTACTGGTTTGGAAATTTCCCGCTACTTCATTAAAACCATATACATAAGTAAGATCATGAATCAGGTTGTTCCAGTAAAACAGGTTTGTAATGGCCATTTTCTGATTAGTAGCTTCCGTTGGTGCCAGTGTATAATTGGGTGCGTAGTTAAAAGTCAAATTGGGTTGTGGGGTTGTTGAGGGTGCTGCTGCACCGAAAACAGTATTGGTATTGGCTCTGTCTTCCTGGGCCCAAACGTTGTTTCCGCGGGTACTATCATGATAGGTTGTACCATCATAATGCCATTTTAGTGAAGTGGCGTTTCCCGGAGCAAGCAACCAGGGATCTGTTACCAAAGCATGTGCCCCGCCGGGGTGAGTTGGGCTTTCGGCAGGAAAAGGAATCACCCGATATGCGGCACTATTCACCACTGATGGGGATAGTCCGGCAAGATTAGCAGGTAAAATTGATGGTTTGCTTTCGTTAGATGAATGCGTATCGATTTCTCCAAAATGTTCGTTAACGGTGTAGTTGTTCTTATTCAAAAATTGGCCGCTGATGGCATCCACCCGAACCAACCAGTGATCGGAAGTTTTTAAAGGTGCAATTTCAACCTGCCAGGCAAGATGTACAGATTTTTCACTTACAGGAACCCAAACCAATTCGGCAGTAACCGGAACCTGACTTATCTCCATCAAACCTGCAGTATACTTTCCGTTAACGGGCCTGGTTATGTTGATTTGATTGTTGCTTCGAATCCCTAACGCATCGAAAGCGAATTGAATTCCCTGTTTTACTGATATGGCATTATCAGCAGATTTGCTATTTACCAACTGATCGAGATAAGCAATGAATGTACCGGCATGAGAAACCAGTTTACCCTGCTTAAAAGCAAGGGTTATAAGCTGATTGAAAACAGGAATTTGATAAACAATAGCTTTCAAGGTTATCAAATCAACAACACCTTTGAAAGTTTCTTCAGCACCTATTGGCACTTGTATTGGAACCGCATTTGCACCTAATCTTTCTTTAACCTGTTTAACAACATTAAAAAAGCGAGTAGCTGTTTTTTCATAAATGGCTCATTAAAATAGAAAAGAAATGAATTTACTTTTCCGGTTAGGAAATGCAGCTTTACAATGGGGAGTGGTTTTCGGTAGGATAGCGGCAGATGACCGAAACCAATATTACGCTATAAATGTAATCAATTACCTTCAAATGTTAAAAATTGATAACACTATTGGCTGTTTTCAATGGACTGTGTCACTAAATACTGGCTTCAACAATAATATTTGTTCAAAAAAATCGGTTGTAGCTTTTTCAACCGAAACAATATCAGTTGATTTGATAGGTGATGCAATAACATGATCTCCGGCTTTTGGAATGGGTATAGCCCTTTTTTGGTTAGCTGGGGTACCCAGGGTTTCAAACATTTCCAGCATGGCTGAAACTTTTACCACCTTATCCTGATGTTCTTCATCCTGATAATAGTACAGCATCAATGCCGGCTGCTTGATTTTTTTAAAGATCGCCGTATTCATGCTTGTTTCCAGCATTTCTTCTAAGGCAACTACGGCTTCAAGCCGATAAGGACTATTCCAAAATTTCAAATACTCTGGCCTTTGATCGGAAGGAACCTGATAGTTACCAGATTTTACCAATCTTGCTATTTGCAATCCCCAGGGGTCGTTGAGTAACCAGGCGTTGGGATCGTTGATGGCAATATTGGGCGAATAGAGTATGATGGCAAAAACCTGATCGGGATATGCAGCAGCCAGTTGCAGGGCCTGGGTTGCGCCAGTACTGGTTCCCATCAAAATCACTTTGTTTCCCAACTGACGGCCAATGGCGAGAGCTTGTTTTGCAGACTCCCAGTAATTATCGGCAGTAAGGTTCATCAACTGTTCACTGGTATCAATGCCATGTTGGGAGAGCCGGGAAAGATAAAGGTTGCAGCCAAATTTACCGGCCATATCCCGGTGTACCGGATTGCCTTCTTCGTGTGATGCTGAAAATCCATGCAGATAAACCAGTGAAAAATCAGTTTTATTTTTCATGGAATCGTTAAACCAAACAATCTGTGCTGTGTTTCCGGGTTTGATGCGGTGTTGTAATTCCTGCTGACTGATAAAACTGGGTAAGGCCTGTACTGCAGGAATAACAGGCATGGCCATACTATATACCGGTTTCGATGGATGAGGCCCTACAAAATAGATAACAGCCATCAAGATCAATACCAACAATAACCATTTATACCATCGCATAAACGAAAATAATATAGAAGTGTAGAAAAAAGAACTTTATCGGTAAATCACTTTTCGCCAACCATCGCTTTATAACGGGCAATACGATTATTGGCTTCTATCAGCTTGAGCTTGAGGGAATGCATCATCGGCGCACCAGCTTCCAGCATTGCTTCGGTTTCTTCATTGCTTTTCTGAAGCAATAAGATATCCTGATCCATCATATGATTGATTTGTGCTGCTTCAGCAAGCTTTTGTTGCAGCTCGTTTTCAATGGTTTCTTTAGCCAGATAAACTGTATTATTTTCTTTTCTCAGTTTCTCTTTCATCAGGCGCTCGCTCTCCAATAATCCTTCTGTACTCTTCAGGGCTTTTTTATATTTCGCAGCCTGAATGGCACACAATGTAAATCCAACACAAAAACCTGCTACGGAGGCAAGAATCGTATAAATGACGAGTGTAGACAAATTTGTTGTTTTTAGTACGGGCAAAAATATCTTATTTGAGAAAAAACACGTCATCCATTTTTGCCCAAATGTGTACAACTCTGTTTTATCAAGAAACCTTGTTCCTTTCAATTTTCATTGTTGCACCTACCTCATCAGTTATCCTCCATTGTTTTACTTAGCTTGCATCTATTTTATGGTACCTCTTGAAGACATAGAAGAAAAATACAGGAAGATGCCCGACCACCTGTTGCTCAATTTCGCAAGAGAAGAAATCCATCTGCTCACCCCTGATGCATTTCGGCTACTCCTTACCGAAATCCGCAAAAGAAATCTGGAATGGCCGGAAATCATAGCTTCACAGCCCGAAGTTCAACTGCAAGATGAATTTCAGGAAATGAGGATTGAATGTCTCGTTCAATTGAAATACTTCACCGGATTGGGCAAAAACCATTGGGATATTAAAGTACTTTTATCGGAACAGGAATATCCGGATCATGTTATCGATTATGCTTTCGGCAAATTTGAAATGGAAACCAGGGAAAGATTACCAAAAGCGGATAAGCACCTGTTAACCGGAAGTGTATTCTTTACAAGCGGATTGGCCATTTTGTTCCTTCCCCTTGTTCCCGGGAAACATCTGCTGGTTTATATTCTGGCCTATCTGCTGATTATTGCCGGTGTTGGTCGTTTTTTACACGGACTTTTTTTGAAGAGGAGTATCCGAAAGTTGTTGCAGCAATTGAAACCGAAATAAAAATATCCGATTCTAGTTTCAATAATTTTATGGTTAACTTAGCAGTATTCAATTTCTGCTATGCAAAAATTACTCATCGCACTCGATTACGACCCTACTGCACAGAAAGTAGCTGAAACAGGTTATGCTCTTGCTAAAGCTATGCAGGCTAAAGTAATCCTGCTTCATGTGCTTTCAGATATGAGTTTTTACATGCCGTTGGAGTATTCTCCCGTTATGGGGTTTTCGGGTATGCCTCCAGTTGATATGATTTCTGCTTTACCTGCAGAAGAATTACAAAAGGCTGCACTGGCATTTTTAAATGCTTCAAGAGAACATTTGAACGACCCGGCCATTGAAACCTTAGCCGTAGAAGGTGAATTTGCAGAATCTATCCTCAAAGTTGCTCAGGAACAAGGTGCCGGCATCATTGTAATCGGATCGCATAGCCGGAGTGCATTGGAAAAAATCATCATGGGCAGTGTTACTGAAAAGCTACTGCATGATAGCGATATCCCATTGTTCATTGTGCCCACCAGAAAAAAATAAGGATTTAACTACGGCGCATCAGTTTTGTTTTTTCCCCTTTCCATCCCGGAAAAAGAACCTCTTCTTTCAGATTCCCGAATTGTGTTTCTGCCACTTCAGTAAACAATGCCCGGTAATCGGTAGTCACAGGCAAGTCGCGCTGATCTTCCAGATTAGCCAATGAAAGCACAGGAACCTGTCCGTAAATTTGTCCACCACTTACATTTTTCCCCAATATGAAACTGCAGGATGCCCTGCCGTGATCGGTTCCGCCGCTTCCGTTTTGATGTACAGTACGTCCAAATTCAGTCATCGTCATCACCGTCACCTGATCCTGATAAACATCGCCCATGTCTTGCCAAAATGCAGCAATTGCATTGGAAAGGTCTGCCGCATTTTTTGCAAAAATCCCACTGGCCGTGCCCTGATTATAATGGGTATCCCAACCGGTTGATTCGGCGAAACCGATTTCTAACCCTACCTCCAATTTAATGAGGCGGGCCAGTTGCATCAAGGCATTGCCCAGTGGCGAAACCGGATAAATCGCTCCGTTTGATGGCTTGTAGGGTTCTTTGGTGATACCATCCAGCATTTTAATAGCATCGAAAGTTTCTTTCCCTTTTTCCTGCAGCAAACCTGCGGTGGTATGATCGTACAATTCTTCAAAACTTTTGGCGGATGTTGCATTACCATTCATGGTTTTCCGCTCCCTGACATTGAAATCATTCAAATTACTGATGGCCAAAGCGGGTTCAACACCATACAAACTCCTGGGCAAGGTACTGGTGGAACTCACCGCACGGAAAGCTGAACCTTTCAGGGGTAATAAACCTGAAGCCCTGTTGAGCCATCCGGAAAGATTCGATTTATCGAAGGGTGTACCGGTTTCCATAAAATCCTGCGCATCAAAATGTGATCTTGATTTGTTGGGCGAACCTACCCCATGCAAAATGGCCAGTTCTTTCTCTTTGAATAATTTTTCAAAAGCACTAAAGGAAGGATGAAGACCAAATTTTCCATCTAAGTCAATCAATGGATTGCTGTTATCGTTTTTGACGGGAGACATGAATAATGATGGCCGGGCAGAACGTAGTTCGGAATCGTTAAAGGGACAAACCGCCATTAAACCATCCATGGCACCTCTTTGAAAAATACAGATCAGCACTTTCTTTTTTTGCGCCGGAGTAAAAGTTCCTGCAATCGCCCTGGTTAGAAATGAAGGAAAACTACTCATCCCCAAACCCAAAAAAGCAAGTGCCCCCGATTTCATAAACACCCTTCTTGTTGTTGGAATCCTTTGATACACGAATTTTTTATTTATTTAAAATAAACTGATTTGCAAATAATTATAATTTTTTATTGAATTTTTAAATTAGCAAAATTATTTTCTTTGAAATTCCGGAGAACCTAATAAGATTCCTACTACTTGTGCCAGCATTGCCGGACTATAAGCCTTCCGGTTTTTTGATTTATCGGCTTCATTCATTTCATCAGGCATATCATCTTTTGTATTTTCCAGATTTTTATTACCGGAAGCTTTTTTCAAGTTATCTGCTTTAAGTGATGCCGATGAAATTTTAGCCTCAAGCGCCGGGTCTCTCAACAATGGGATCAATCGGGATATGGTAGCTTCAATAGCCCTGCCAGGTAATAATATTTCTGCGTAGGTTCTCAAAGCCATTTCTGCTGATTCAGGTTCATGATAGTCGTTCAGGGCTAGCAGGTTTACCGAAACCCCTCGTATTTTTTGGGCTGCAATATCCAATCCAAAATTCATGCGGTGTAAAAGTGAACCGGTATTGATCCAATATGCGGCCTGATCAGGAAATCCGGTTGGGGCTGGATAGTAATAAATGCGCTGACCCATACGGTCGATCCTGTTGAAAAGAGGATAGGGCAATGTTACTTCTGCATCCAAAGCCCTGATACTGCTGATTACCAGTTCAAAAGCTGATTTTATTTTTGTTCGTACAGCTTCTTTTTTCCAAAACTCCGGAGCATATGCCATCGTGCGTAAAACTGCATTGATATTTCCATTCTGCTCCAGAAAGGTTTTAGCCATCTTATCTATTAAACTTTGAGGAGGTTCATCTGCCACAAAAAAACAGGCAAGTTTCTTTGAGATGAATGCTGCTGTTGAGGGATGATGGGCCAGCATCCGAAGTAAATCTTCGCCTTCTTCCAAACCTCTATTTGGCGGAAATGTTTTGCCTAATACCAGTTTTTCCTTGCTATCGTGCCGGGTAGCCGCAAACATGAAATCGCCTTCCTTTACAAATCCGTATGGAATGAGCTTAGTTTCATCAATCCCTTCAAACATCCTTTTCAGATAGGGCGAGTATCCTTCTTCAAAAGGGTAAATACTCCAGCCGGTTAAAATTCTTGCAGCCTGGGTAACATCGGCCTGGGTATAACCGCCATCTACCCCCATCGTATGAAGTTCCATCACTTCACGGGCATAATTTTCATTCAATCCCTGATTTTTTGCGGGAATGGCCATCCGTTTACGCAGGACTGCTGTAAGAGAATCCTGCCCCTTAACGTCGGGGATGGCTAAACTGGAAGGGCTACCCGAACTGCTGGCATTGTCGAGATACATCAACATAGCAGGCGATTTTGCCGTAGCCAGTAGCATTTCTTCAAAATTTCCGTTTACATAAGGCCTTATCGCATCTCTTTCATAATTTGGAATCATTAATGCCGCTTCGCGTTTGGTAAAGGAAACATTAAAATGATTGAACCAAAAACCGGTGAGTACTTCTTTGAGTTGGTTTCTGGCATAAACTGTTCGCAAGATCCTTTGGCTGATAAACTGGCGTACCAAATCTGCCTGCAGCTTCAAATCTCTAGATTGGATATAATTACGGATGCGTTGTTTGTAAATTGCCGTATCCATCAGTTTTATAGAATCCTTGTTCACTACCCCATCTTTCACTGCCATCCGCATCACCTGTAATGGTTTGGGAAAGGCACGAACTACTTCTGCATTCGACAGGCGAAGTCCTTCGAAATCTTTGAGTAATGAATTGAGGGAATCCTCACTTAACGCCCCGGTTAATTGCTGTTCAAACCAGTTTTCAAGCCCCATGCTCATCACCATTTCCACTTCATGTGGCCTGATGCCGAAACTGAACCGGTTTAAAAGATGTGCTGTTGCTGCTTCTTTTGATAAACCCTGAGCGGCATAAGGAAATACTTTAAGGGATTCTTGCTTATTTTGAGCAGGAAGAAAACTGGGTAAGGTTACAAGACAGAAAAAAACAAAAGCAGTAAACCTGTATTTTTTCATAGCTTGTTCTAAATCTTTGTAACAAGATAAGTCCATTTGCCGAACCTAAAATATTATAAATATTATCTGGGTAAAACCGGTCCGTAGTGTTGCTTTCTGCTGTGTAGTTTACGTTTAGGGAAAAGCACATCCTGGGCAGTTTCATAGCCTTCTTCCGCTACTTTAAGTAAAGCCTGGTCTTTCTGCTTTTTACGGTTCGATTTATGCAGGATGATAGCCAAACCCAAAACTGCTAATCCGATCGCCCATTTCTTATTATTTTTCATTTCTACTTGTTTTTTTTAGAAAGAACAAAATCCATACCACATCAAGGCAAGATTACTTGAATGGTGAAGCCAATATTAATTTCATGATAAGCCATTATCAGCGATTGTAATATTGGTAAGGATTCACAGATTTGAGGTTATTCAAAATGCTTCAAAAACAAAGATGGATTTCACCTTAATTTAACTTTATCAAAAAAATAGCGAAACCACAATTTGATTAACCTGCCAATTAAGCATATCAAAAGTATCTTGTTTTGAACTATTTCATAATAGCACTTAAAGAATGAAGCGATGAAATGATTATCTCTATGTATTTTCGCCAAAAAAAATGGCTGAAACTAAAATAACCATAAACAGCAACGGTTCCATAAAAATTGATGGTGATTTTGAAATCCGCGATCGGGAAGGCAATCTCTACGACCTGAAAGGAAGAACAGTAGTTGGCCTTTGCCGTTGTGGCTTGTCGAAGAACAAACCATTTTGCGACGGTTCGCATAAAGCTGTTTTTGAGCATGAAGCTGTTGCTTTTGCGCTTCCTCCTAAAAAAGAATTGTAAAGAAGGGTGATCAGGGAAGCAATATAGTGGTTCCGGTTTTTTGATGCAACTTTCCGTCAAGGTCTGTAGCCTCAATCATCCAGATGATGGTTTGTGGGTTTTGGATTTGATTTTTGAACCTGCCATCCCATCCCGGAAAATCGGATGCCGATTCAAACAGCAGTTGCCCCCACCTGTTATATACCCTGAAATAATTCACTTTTTGGAAGCCGAACAGTAAGGGCCTGAGGTAATCGTTCAATCCGTCGCCATTTGGAGTAAAAGCTGATGGCAAATAGATATCGATTTTCTTGTAGGTTTTTACCAATTGTGTGTCGATGGTGATGCATCCTACACTATTAGAAATCCTGATTTCATACAACTCGTCAGTAATCCCCCGGAAGTAGGGTGAAACCAAACGGCTATCATTGAGTTTTGCGGAAGGTATCCACTCATAGGTAGATCCAAAATCTCTTGCCTGAAGTTTAACGGGAAAATTCAGTGGCGCCCGAACATCCTGATATCGGATTCCAACGCGTGCTGTATCTATGGCTACAAATACTTTATCAGAATTTACCGGTTCTGTACAATAATCATTATACAATAAGGCAAAGTACTCCCCTGTTTGCTGAACTGTATATTGCTGCTGATTTGCATTGAATATGGGTAAGCTATTTAAAAACCACTGGATACTGTCGGCTGAAGCAGATTGAAGAATGGTTGGGTTCGGGCTTCCGGCACAAAAAATGGTTTTGCCATCCAACTGCAGGGTTGTACTGATAAGTTGCGGACTGATAGTAATAGAATCGAACGACTGGCAGCCACCTAACGGACTTGACACCTTAAGTTGGTAGCGTATAAACGTATCCGTTACCACAAAAGGATTAGGGCTGTTGGGATCGCTTAGCCCGGTGGAAGGAGTCCAGTTGTATAAAAGTCCATTAACCGGAATACCCCCAATCTGAACAGGATCAAGATTGCAGGGCAGCAGATCCGGACCTGCATTTGCAACTACATTGATGGTATCGAGTTGCTGTATAAGTGTGTCGCGGCAGCCATAACCGGGAAATGGATTGAGTTCAACAGCCACAATCGTACCAGGTGGCGGCGGCGGAGCCAGATGTAAGGTTTGGGAAGTACCGAGCAGCGAAGTGAAATTAGCATTGTACCAATTGTAACTTTGGTATCCAAGTGGGGCTTTCACATCAATGGCTGTATCCAGGCTGCAATACCGGGCACCGGAAAGGATGCTGTTGCATTCTGCAGAAATATCGATATAGGCATAGCCAAAATGAGCCTGAAAAGTACAATCTGCAGTTTTCACAAAAAAACGGATGTTCTTTCCCTGCAGCCCGTCTAAATTAACGGTATTTGAAGTCCAATCTTTAAATAAAACCGGTGTAAGACCTCCCGGATTGGGTGAAACCTGAAAACCGGGGAGTGAATTATTGGCAACAAAAGAGAAGGAAGAGCAGTTCAATACAACATTATCGGTAAGGTTGATGATTTCGATCTGCATCCTTGGCTGCTCAGATACCGTATGCCCGGGATCCTGTATCACTACTGCATATTGATAAGTGAGCCTGTATTTATCCGCATTGAGTGGAATGAGAAAATCATATGAAACGCCTTCCGCCTGGCCGCTACCGAGGGAATTGCCCAATTTTATCGAATGTCCGCTACCGTTAGGGCAGTTCTTGGGAAATCCTCCATATTCATCCAATCCGTCGCCGGGGTTACTTGATAACATGGTATGCCGGTCTGTTACCGGGCCCGGAACCGGGTTAAGATAGATATTGTTTACACTAATATCTGATTCAACAATACCGATATAACATTGCCACCCATCAAAACTTCCCGATTCAAAATCGAGATTAGAGGGGCATTGTGAAAAACTACTTTTGTACGAAAAGAGGCTTATTAGCAGCACAGGAAGATAGCAACATCGAAATGTAAATTTTACTTCTTTATAAATTTTCCATTGCCTCATGATACAAAATCGAGTTATACCCCGTAAAATTACATAAAAATAACCTTGGAGATAGAGTTTATGATCTTACGGCAAATAGCTGCGTTATCAGATTTCCAGGTTTACGGCAAATTCAACACTAAATAAATTTCAAATGAACGGTCCGCGATTATTCATGTTCCTGATAGGATGTACACCAGCCGGCAGACATACCGAGCAACACGATGTATTTTTTTGTATTGCTGAAACCCTCGATGCGGCAATTCATCAGATTTGGAAATTCTGGCCTGATGGCGGTAAAATACATATCGATGCCTGGCGTGAAGTAACCCGTGTTGCTGATTATTCAATTTCGGTGATCAAACGGATGGATAAGATAAAGTTTGATGAACAAGCTCAATTGTTTTTCATCAATCTTGGCGGCTACCGGCCCGGCGAATTTGAAGAATACCATTACAAACTGCTGGCTATCGGCAAAACCGGTGCTGAAGCCATCAAAAATGCGAAATCTACTGCATTTTACAAGCATACGGGTTTCAAGGGTGCAGAAGCGCATATCGATGATAAGTACGGTGTTGATGTAGATGATATCCACAATATTTCGGATATCCTTCCCCGTGATAACAAAACAGTTTTCGCCCTACACCTCATCCCGAACGCCGGTGCCGCTGAAGATGAATGGCATATCGGCTATTTCAACCTACATCAATACCAACAGTAATGAAATTGCAATTCTGGTCGATCGGTAAACAACATGAAGCTTATGTTGAAGCAGGCATAGCCCTTTTCACCAAAAGGATAATGGCTTACTACCCTGTACAATGGCAGTTGATTGCGCCTTTAAAAAATGCTGGTAAGCTACCGCCCGATCAGCTCAAATTGAAAGAAGGAGAATTGGTAATCTCACTTTTAAAGAAAGACGACTACCTGATTCTGTTAGATGAAAAGGGTAAAATGCTCAATAGTGAAACATTAGCAGCATTCCTGCAACAGCGGGCTAATGAGAGCAGTCGTACCCTTGTTTTTCTGATTGGTGGAGCATACGGTGTGGGGGAAGTTGTTCAGCAGAGGGCTGATTTCGTATGGCGGCTTTCTGATCTGGTTTTCCCTCATCAGTTGGTTCGTTTGATTCTTTCGGAGCAAATTTACCGTGCCTGCAGCATCCTCCGAAACGAAAAATACCATCATTCCTGAAGGCATTTGAAACAGCCACTCCCCTAATTTCCTTAGTTTTGAAAAAAAACGAATGTCATTTAGCCAATCTCCATTGACCTTTATCCTGATCGCATTGAATGTGATCTATTCCATTATTGGTTTTTCAAACAGCACTTTGGTAAATAAAACCATCATGTGGCCGTATGGCGTAAAAAGGCAACAACAATATTACCGTTTCATTACCTCAGGTTTTTTACATGCCGATTGGATGCACCTTTTTTTCAACATGTTCACCCTGTATTTTTTCGGAAGGAATATTGAAATCATTTTCAAGAACTATGGCCTTGGAGGGTATGCGGCCTACCTTGCCCTATACATTGGCGGATTGGTAATTTCTGATCTTCCCAGCTATTTTAAACATCGTGATGACCCCAATTATCGGTCGTTAGGTGCATCAGGCGCAGTTTCGGCGGTGGTATTTGCCACCATCGTGTTCAGCCCCTGGAGCAGCATCTACCTTTATGGCGCCTTCAAGATTTCAGCAGCTTTATATGCTATTTTGTTTATCGTTTACTGTGTTTATATGGGCAAACAGAACCGCGACAATATCAATCACGATGCGCATTTATGGGGCGCTTTGTTTGGAATGATTTTTACGCTCTGTCTTATTTCGGTGATGCAACCTTCCTTATTTGGCCAGGTGTTGGAAGAGTTGAAGAAACCCAGCTTATTCGGGCGGTGACCATCGGATACGCCACATCGTTAGAGTATGATCGGTGATTTTGAAACGGTCGTCGATACGCATGCCTACAATCCAAACAATCCGGTTTTCGGAACATAACACCCATGTATTTTCCTTTTCCGACATTGAACGTTTCTGATCGATCAAAAAACGGCTCAATTTCTTTTTTTTTCGCATCCCGAGCGGATAGAAATAATCCCCTTGCTTCCATTTGCGCAGCAATAGAGGAAATTTCAATCCCGGTGAATGCAACTCGGCCACTTCAGGGAGTGCGGTAAGCTGTTGTTTATAGGGCAATTCCTGAAGTTGTAGTTTTCCACCGCCATATTCAATGGAAGCCATGTTTGCATTGATCAGGAAATGCTGCGCAGATTTCGATTCGATAGCGGTAATCACCAACCATTGGCGGTTGCGAAAAATGCGGTAAGTTAATGCATCTACATATTTTCCTGAAATACCCTGAAGAAGCTGGATGATATCGGGAATCTGAGCAGGCGAAAAACCATAGGGCTTTAGTAAATCCATCAGCACGGTTTGAAGGGCAGGAGTCTTAAGCAGTTTCCTTACCGGCAACATCATTTCGCCGTGCTTTTCAAATAGCAGTTGTTTCCGGAGTTGATCTATATAGGCGGAATAAAGCGTGTGCACTTCCCTGAAGCGGCTAATATTGCCCATGAGATTTTGCTGCAATGAAGGAATATGCTGCTGAATCAGCGGAATCACCTCATTGCGTAAAAAATTGCGCAGGTATTTGGAACTTTCATTGGAAGCATCTTCACGCCATTCCAATTGATGCTGTTCTGCATATTCAATCAATTGTTTTTTTTCTGCAAACAAAAGTGGCCTCACCAGCTGACTCATTAACTTGCTTCCTTTTGGAAAAATTCCCTGCAATCCTTCAATACCGGTTCCTTTAAAGAAATTCATCAACAGGGTTTCTGCGTTGTCGTCTGCATGATGCGCTGTAAGCAGGTATTGATAACCGTTAGCAACTTTGCTATCCATTATAGATTCGAACCAGTTATAGCGCAGTTGCCTGGCTGCTTCCTGAATGCCCAGCTGATTTTGTTTAGCAAAAGAGCGGGTATCAAACGAACAAGTGAAAGTTTCCACCTCCCATTGCTTTCCAAGGCGGATTACAAAAGCTTCATCCTTATCGCTTTCGTCAGTCCTTAATTTAAAATTTACATGTGCGATTCCAAATGGAATACCCGAAACTTTACACAATGAAGCCAGCACAACCGAATCTACACCCCCACTCAATGCAATAAGGCATTTGCCCGGAACAGGAAACAAATGTTCCTTCCTGATATATGCTATGAAATCCTTTTCTAAATCCATCTGTTAGGTTGGTTTTATTCCAGTTCTTCTTTTGCCATCTGAAGTTCATTCCGAGCGTGTTGATCGCCAACTTTTGCGGCTGCTAAAATCCCTTTTTCGTAAACCATCATGGCAGATTCGTTCTCTCCCAGTTGCTCGTGCAATTTTCCCAGATGGTAATAAGAACCCACGTATCCGGGCTCCCTGTTTAACAGTTGCTCAAAAAGCTGTTTTGCTTCTTCCAGCTTTCCAACTTTTATATATTCAAGCGCCAGGGCGTGCTCCAGAAAACTGTCTTCACCAACCTGTTGGATAAATTCCTGTAATTTTTCAATCCTGCTCATCACAAACTTTTTTTAAACAATCGGTTGGAACTATATTTGCATCCACTATATTTGCATTTAGTTGCATAAACAACTTTTTTGTCCACGAAATAGCATTCGACATGAAAATATTGGTTTGTATCAGTAAAACTCCGGATACGACGGCAAAAATAGCCTTCACAGATAACAATACGAAATTTGCTACAGATGGGATACAATGGATCATTAATCCCTATGATGAATGGTATGCACTGGTAAGAGCCATCGAATTGAAAGAAGCGGATGCCGGCGTTACCATTCATCTGGTGAACGTCGGTACTGCAGAAAGTGAACCGATTATTCGTAAAGCACTTGCCCTTGGTGGCGATGCAGCTTTCAGGGTAAACACGTTGGAAGAAGATAGTTATTTTGTTGCGGCCCAGATTGCAGCCATTGCTCGTGAAGGAGCTTACGATATCGTATTTACAGGCAAAGAAACCATTGATTATAATGGCTCATCCATTGGTGGCATGGTGGCGGAACTGCTCGACCTGCCTTATATTTCGCACGCTGTAAAATTTGATCTATCGGGTAATACGGCAACGGTGGTACGTGAAATTGAAGGTGGTGAAGAAACCGATCAGGTAAGTTTGCCCATAGTGGTGAGTTGCCAGAAAGGAATGGCCGAACAGCGTATTCCTAACATGAAAGGGATCATGGGTGCGCGCACGAAACCGCTTACCGTATCTGAACCTGTAACTGCGGATATCCTTACCCGTGTGGCTTCTTTCGACCTTCCACCTGCCAAAGCTGGAGTAAAACTGGTATCAGCAGAACATCCGGAAGAGTTGATACGGCTACTGCATGAAGAAGCTAAAGCTATCTAATCTATCCACTTAATCATAAAGTATAATCATACGCCATGAACCTTGTATTTATAGACCAGGCCGAGGGCCACATCAAAAAAGCTTCTTTTGAAGCAGCCAGCTATGCGGCCCAAACTGCTGCATTGATGGGCACCACAGCAGAAGCCATTGTACTTGGAACGGTATCCGACGACTTAACTGCACTTGGCCGTTATGGCATAACCAAAGTGCATACTGTTGCTGATGCCAACCTTAACGAATTTGATGCTCAGGTTTATACGCAGCTCATCGCAGAAGCTGTGAAAGCTACCGGTGCTGATGTGTTGGTTTTTGCCAATACCACCACTGCAAAAGCAGTTGCTCCACGCTTAAGTGTGAAACTGAAAGCAGGACTGGTTTCCGGAGCCGTTGCCCTTCCTGATATCAGCAATGGATTTACGGTAAAAAAGTCTGTATTCAGCGGGAAAGCATTTGCAAACATTGCCGTAACAACAGCTATACGCATCATTGCGGTAAATCTCAATGCTTTTACCATTCAAGAGGTGGAAGGAAGTGCTACTGTAGTTCCTTTTACTGTTCAGCCCATCTCATCTAAAGTGAAAGTATCAGGTGTAGATAAAATCACCGGCGAAGTACCCTTAGGCGAAGCAGATATCGTGGTTAGCGGAGGGCGCGGACTAAAAGGCCCCGAGAACTGGGGATTGGTTACCGAACTGGCCGGATTATTGAATGCAGCCACAGCTTGCAGCAGGCCAGTTGCGGATATCCACTGGCGCCCGCATCATGAACATGTGGGTCAAACCGGATTGGCCATAGCTCCAAACTTATATATTGCTATCGGTATTTCCGGGGCAATCCAGCATTTAGCCGGCGTAAACAGAAGTAAAACGATTGTGGTAATCAATAAAGATCCGGAAGCTCCATTCTTTAAAGCAGCCGATTATGGTATTGTAGGCGATGCTTTTGAAGTGGTTCCTAAAATGATTGATGCCGTGAAAAAGATGAAAGGGATAGCATAATCGTATTGCAAACTGATTTGAAAAGCCTTTCAAACCATTGGAAGGCTTTTTTATGCCTATCCTTGATTTAATTTCCCCTTTCAATGATGTAATACCAATGTGATTTATATAATATGCCAATATTTTATAAATCTTATATGCCGATGGTATCAAACAAATAGTACAATGAGGCGATAGCCGATATTGGACTATATTGTTTGTCCAATCGGTATAAATGCCGATGGTATCAAAC
>JAPLEF010000066.1 GCA_026391525.1 Sphingobacteriales bacterium | reverse complement strand
TTTCCTTACATCATCAAATCGCTGCCACATGAAACGGTTCTCATTCCTAATCACAGAAATCCTGATCAGGGTTTTCCTTTACCGGCTAAGTTTTTTCAACTCCCCTTTAAGGCACTTTAAAGTTCAATAATTTGTCTGTAAAGCAAAAAAGACGTAAAGTAGACATACTGGTTATCTCCGACGTTCATCTTGGCACTTATGGTTGCCATGCCAAAGAGCTACTCACCTATCTGAAAAGTGTAAAGCCCTCTGTAGTCATCCTCAATGGAGACATCATCGATATCTGGCAATTCAGTAAAAGATACTGGCCAAAAAGCCACATGAAAATCATCAAGCATCTGATGCATTGGATGAGTAAAAAGGTGAAAATATATTACATCACAGGTAATCACGACGAGATGTTGCGTAAGTTTACTGGTTTTAAAATGGGTTCATTCAGTATAGTAGATAAGCTCGTGCTGGAACTTGGTGATGATAAGAAGGCCTGGTTTTTTCATGGGGATGTGTTTGATGTAACCATGCAACATGCTAAATGGCTGGCTAAATTAGGTGCTGTGGGATACGATCTGCTTATCTTGATCAACAGATTCGCAAATTTTATTTCAAGTAAGGTTTTTAAAAAAGGAAAACTATCTCTCTCCAAAAAAATAAAAAATAGTGTAAAGTCGGCGGTGAAATTCATCAATGAATTCGAACAAACAGCAGCCGATATCGCTATCACCCGGAAATACGATTATGTGGTATGTGGCCATATTCATCAACCTGAGATGCGTACCATGCGTAACGATGAAGGAGAAACGCTTTATTTAAACTCCGGCGATTGGATCGAAAACCTCAGTGCATTGGAATATCATGAAGGCAAATGGAGCCTTTACCGTTTCAATGATGCAGATTTTATAGAACAGAACGAACATTTGGAACCGGAGGAGGCCGATCATTCTTCAGCCATGTTATTTGAAAATCTTTTATCCGAATTTAACCTGATGAAGACGGCATGAGGATCTTATATGCAATACAAGGAACGGGGAATGGACATCTTAGCCGCGCAAGGGATATCATCCCGATTCTTTTGGAACAAGGTGAACTGGATATACTGATCAGCGGTACGGAAGCAGAAGTTGAACTGCCCTATCCGGTGAAGTATAGGTTCAAAGGGTTGAGTTTTGTTTTCGGGAAGAAAGGCGGCATCGATCTTTTATCTACTTATAAGAAAAGCAATATCCGGCGATTATTCGGTGAAATACAACAACTGCCTGTTGAAGATTACGATATCGTACTTAACGATTTTGAACCCGTAAGCGCATGGGCCTGCAGATGGAAAGGTATACCCTGCATCGGTTTGAGCCATCAGGCCGCTGTGATCAATAAAAAATCTCCCAAGCCAAAAAAATCAGATTTGGTGGGGCAGTCTGTATTGAAGAATTATGCACCTGTTACCAAATCATTCGGCTTTCATTTTAAGCCATACGATAAGCACATCTTTACTCCTGTAATCCGCGCCCAGATACGGACTGCAATCCCTGAAAACCACGGGCATTATACGGTTTATCTTCCTGCCTATTCCGATAAGAGGATCATCAGGATACTTGGTCAATTGCCGGATGTTAGATGGGAAGTTTTTTCCAAACATGCCAAAGAAACTTATTCAGTAGATAATATAAACATCAACCGGATAAATAACGATCTCTTTATTAAGAGCATGGTGAATTGCAAAGGGATGTTTTGTGGTGCGGGTTTTGAAACACCTGCTGAAGCACTGTTTCTAAAAAAGAAAGTGTTAGTGATTCCCATGAAAGGTCAATACGAGCAGCAATGCAATGCCGCTGCCTTAGCGGAGCTTGGTGTACCGGTGATCAAGAGCCTCAAAGAAAAACATCTTCCTGCAATCCGGCAATGGGTAAATTCCGGTAGCATTGTTCCTGTAGATTACCCGGATGAAACTGTTGCTATCATCGATCGTATCCTGATCTACCATAAAACGTCAACGGGTAAACGAAAAGCTTTGTATTTGGGTGGAACACCCCAGAGCCACAAGAAGTTTTGGCAAATCAGTTTGCAACGCATCTTCAAACAACTGGCCCGATAGATGAAAGTGATCAAAAGAGCTGATTTTGGCGAATCCTTTTCATGGGGTGTTTCAACGGCTGCTTATCAGGTTGAAGGTGCGCATGATGTTGATGGAAAAGGATTGTCTATATGGGATGAATTTGTTGCCCGGAAAGGAAAAATTTATCAGGGGCATCATGCTAATATTGCCTGCGATTTTTATAACAGGTTTCCTGATGATCTGGAATTAATCCGGAAGTTGAATATTCCCAACCATCGTTTTTCATTATCCTGGAGCAGGATCATTCCCGAAGGTACCGGTCGTGTTTCAAGAAAGGGAATTGATTTCTACAACAGGTTAATCGATCAAAGCCTCGCATTGAACATAGAACCCTGGGTGACGCTTTATCATTGGGACCTGCCTTATTCGCTTCATCTGGAAGGCGGTTGGACGAACAGGGAAATCATCGGATGGTTTAGTAATTATGTTTCGGTATGTGCCCATCATTTTGGCGATAGGGTGAAGCACTGGATGATTCTCAATGAGCCCATGGTGTTTACAGGCGCGGGTTATTTTTTGGGTGTTCATGCACCAGGCAAGAAGGGCATCCGAAACTTCCTCGCAGCGGTTCATCATGCCACATTAGCGCAAGCTGAAGGAGGAAGGGTAATGCGGCAACTGCTACCATATGCAAAAATCGGCACTACTTTTTCCTGCTCCCACGTTGAACCCTACCGTCAAACGATTAAAGATTACAAGGCAGCCACTCAGGTAGACGCATTACTTAACCGTACATTCATCGAGCCGCTGCTCGGCATGGGGTACCCAACGGCTGATCTGAAAATACTCAAGCGTATCGAACAGTTTGTTAAACAAGACGATGAAGCCAAAATGATGTTCAATATGGATTTCATCGGTATTCAGAATTACACCCGCGAATTGGTGAAGTACAATCCTTTTAATCCTTTCATTGCAGCGAGGATTGTAAAAGCATCGGAACGGAATGTGCCACTCAAAACAACCATGAACTGGGAAGTTTATCCCGAATCGATTTATCATATGCTTAAGAAATTCGCAGCCTATCCGGAAGTGAAAAAACTGATCATAACTGAAAACGGTGCAGCATTTCCGGATACCTTCATGGATGGAAAAGTTGAAGATAACCTAAGGGTCTATTTCATGCAGGATCATATTGCACAAGTATTGAGAGCGAAAAAGGAAGGAGTTAATGTGCATGGCTATTTTATCTGGACCTTGCTGGATAATTTCGAATGGGCTGAAGGATACTTGCCAACTTTCGGACTAATTCATGTTAACCGGCAAACCTTGGAAAGAACTATAAAGTCATCAGGTTATTGGTACCGCGATTTTTTATCTCATTGATTATACTTGTTAGCTGATTGTTTCATTGATTTCTCCCTCTTGTATTGAGCCGCTTCGTATATATACATTTGTCAGCAAAAATGATGGTGCCCATCATGAAGCAGTTACTTAAACAGCAATATCTTGCCGGTAGAAATATCTCATGACGATGAATGAAAGTATTGATTTATTACGGTTACGGTTACATGCAATAGAAGCGCGAATGCATGAGGTAGTGAACATTCATACTTCAGTAATAAAAAAATTGCCAAAAGCACAGCAACTTTCTGCCATTAACCTGCTGAATTATCTGGCACTGAGGAATGAAGACATTACAGCACTACAGGATAGTTTACATTTGCTGGGGCTATCAAGCCTTTCCAGCGCTGAAAGCCATATATACCGGCAGCTTCAGGCTATATTAGCGATTACGGGAACTGAATTTCAGTTGTCTGACCTTGATCGCTGCACCGCCGAATACGGATTTCAGCAACTTAGGGATAATTGTCAACAACTTTTTGGAACCGATACGAAAGAAGGCAAGCCTGCAGTGATGGTTACATTCGATAACTCCTTTCTGGAAAAACCGGAATGGGTGAGAAGCCTGCTCGGGAGTGGGATGAATATCGCTCGTATCAATTGCGCTCACGACAACGAAGAGTTGTGGTTGAAACTAATTGAACTCCTTCATGAAGCATCACAGGATACGGGAATTCCCTGTAAACTATACATGGATTTGGCGGGCCCCAAAATCAGGGTCAAATTATACCAATGTGATTTATATAATATGCCAATATTTTATAAATCATATATGCCGATGGTATCAAACAAATAGTACAATGAGGCGATAGCCGATAGTGGACTATATTGTTTGTCCAATCGGTATAAATGCCGATGGTATCAAACAAATAGTACAATGAGGCGATAGCTGATATTGGACTATATTGTTTGTCCAATCGGTATTACTGGGCAAAGGAAGAAAAGATGGGAAAATGAAAATTACAGCAGGAGAAACATTTCTCATGGTTGAGAAAAATGCAGCATTCGATAAACATGAAATGGTAATCTATCCTAATGAATCAGGGTTAACGGCTATGCTGAATGTGGGAGAAAGGGTTTACTTCGACGATGGCCTGATTAAAGCGGAAGTCATCACAAAAAATGAATCAGGTGTTAAGTTAAAAGTAGTTAGGAATTCTACTAAAAACGGTTATCTTAAAAATGAGAAAGGAATCAATTTTCCGGATTCAATATTGAATTTCTCTTCCTTAACTAGCTTCGATAAGCAATGTCTCCCATTCATCCTTCAACATGCAGATATGATCGGCTATTGATTTGTAAGGAATCCGGAAGACCTTGCTCATCTTCAAAGCATGTTGGCATGCGCACCTCAAACTACCATGGGTATTGTAATCAAGATAGAAACTGCTGAGGCAGTGCAAAAACTCCCGGCTTTATTGCTGCAGGGGATGACTCATCCGGGTTTCGCTGTGATGATTGCAAGAGGTGATCTTGCAGTAGAAATCGGATTCGAACGGCTAGGTGAAATACAGGAAGAGATCTTGTGGATATGCGAAGCGGCACACTCACCGGTAATCTGGGATACACAGGTTTTGGAGAATCTTAATAAATGGGGTATCGCCACAAGGTATGAGATTACTGATGTTGGTTTAGCTGCACAAGCTTAATGCATTATGATCAATAAAGGAGCTTATACCATAAAGGTGATGGAAACCATAAAAGAAGTACTCAGCAGGAATGCAGGCCATCATCAGAAAAAACGATATCGCTTCCGACGATTAGGAATTGCGGCAGGTTTTTTTGCAAATGAAAAAAATTGATGATACAGTTTTTCATTAAATCAGGGAAATAAAAAAAGGTTGCCATTAACAACCTTTGTGGAGAATACCAGATTCGAACTGGTGGCCTCTTGCATGCCATGCAAGCGCTCTAGCCAACTGAGCTAATCCCCCTCATTTCAAACCGGATGCAAATATAATGGCTTTGGGGTTCCTTCCCAAAGAAATTGAATTTGATGAATTAGGGAGTTAAATTATTCTATTGTAATTAGATGATAATTAGCAGGTTGAAATCTGTTTGGAAAAAAGTGAAAAATTTAACATTGCCAATATTACTTTATTGTTAAATTTACATGAATAAATTGATAACATATATGACAAAAGTTGAACGCAAAGCCAAAAATGAACTGAAGCTGCTTGTTGCAGAAACCTTGACCAACACTTTAAGTAAACGGAAAGAGGGTATGAGTGATAAGAAATTTTCGAGGAAGATTTCTAAAGCCAGTAAATTACTTGTAGAAGATTTTAAACTGGCCACTCCAAAGCCATTGAAAGTTAAAAAAGAGGTTAAGCCGGTGAAAGTGAAGAAAGCCAAAATAGAAACCGAGCAAGTTTAATACTTCAGATGCTAATGAACGGGCCCCTGACTATAAATTAGTCAGGGTTTTTTTATGCATTTTTTTCAATCTGTACACTTTTTTCAACTCCTTTAAAACTTCAATCTTAATTTAAGGTTACCAAATAGTTAAGAGTTTCAGTTAATAATTTAGTCATGTTTTGTTAACGATGAGGTACCATCATAAGTAATAGATTTGCGTTCGAATAACAAATGATTTAACA
>JAPLEF010000102.1 GCA_026391525.1 Sphingobacteriales bacterium | reverse complement strand
GTATAATGAGGATATTCTTTTGTTATTGGGTCAACAGAAAGGAAGCGTCCTAATCTTGGATCATAAATCCTCATCCCATAATCCTGCTGGTTACCTTCACCTTTAACCTCATTGTCATTCTCTTTCCCATTAAACCCATACCTATACAACCCACCAGCAGCTGGATATTTACGCCCCGGCATCACCATTCCGCCCGGAGGATGCTAATATTTTTGCTATTGCCCGTTACTACTGCTTTTGAGACAAATCAAAGAACTGCTATTTTTGTATAAATATACGAAAAATGAGGATTTTATAGAGAAATTTAGCTTCTTGTCAGGTGTTCAAGTGACAGCTTGTAAATGTCTAGCCCGTTAGGAAATAGTAACAAAGAAAATCGTTGGTAAAACATTAAGCAGCTGCGCCCTTGCTATAGAGAATACTAACAACGGCGTATAATTAATAATTTGTTGAGAATAATACAGAAGATTAAAGCTATTCCGGATTTTAGGTTTGAACTATTTTTTCATTGTTCATGATTTTCTATAAAAAAACCCCGTTCAAAAGAACGGGGTCAACATTACAAAAATTACCAGAGCTTAGAGCTCCGCTTTGCGACTGTTCATCGCATCGATATAAGTTGCGCTTTCTACAAATTGCTGGTTGATTCAGTCGAGCACATATTGCTTTTCCAAAAGGGCAATCACACCATAGGGTTCCCTGCGTTCTCCCAATAGCAATTGTTTATGACGCAGCTTCACTTCTTTTTAATTGGTAAGCAATCAAACCAGTTGGCGTAGTTCCATCGGCTAACTTTTCCAATTATTTCAATTATATTAAATCGGCTGACGATCAATCCTTACCATAATTTTATAGATTTCTCATCGAACTATTTATTTAAAGTTGTTGATAATTCTTTGTTTGTCCTCATTCTCTTTATCGTTCTTATGATAAATTTCAATGAATATTATTTTTTGTTCCACTTCAAAGTGAGCATAAATTAATCTCAACCCTGAATTTACTCCACGACCTTTTAATGCTCTACAGGCTATTTTTTTTACTTTGATGACACAGGTCTCCAAACCCAAATTATCAATACGAAAACTAAACGATGGTCTCTCTTGCGGTGTTACTTCCAATACTTTTTTCACCACTTCCAAATCCTCGTTCAGCGTTCTGTATTTTTTTAACAGGTTTTTCAAGTCCTTATTAAATTCTACAAGTTCATCAAAAGTCATTGTTGTTCAATTTCGTCACCGTAGTTTCTCACCGAGAAAGGAGCATCTCTGTAAAAAGCTAATTCATAATTTATATCTTCTCCTTCTTTTGTAGCTAACCAAGGAATATCCTTATGAGAGTACTTGCTTATGGAAGCAGCACTCCAATCGCTTAGTTGTTCAATTACTCTATCAATTACTTCTTTCTCACTTGCTTTCAATTCAGTTAAATCAGCTTTTACCAACGGCAGGTAACGGGTTTGAGGATAGCCATGATATGCTGTTTTCACTCTTTGCAACTGACCTTTATCAATCATTTGTAAAACGATACTATCCAACTTTTGTGGAACCGGGCCATAAGGCAACTTGCGATATTTTGCACCGGTTAAATGTTCTTCATACAACTCATAATAATTGAAGTCGGAAAAATAAAGCAGCTTGTAAAGCACCGTTTCTCCAACATTCGGCTTGCCAGCACAGCGTTCAAGAATGTACAACAACACATTTTTAAACTTGCTGACTTGCAATGACGGAACAGAAATCCGTTCATCTGCCTTCTTTGATTTAGTTTCGGCTTTGGCTTCCAAATCCTGATGAGCAGAAAAATCATTAGATACAAAATCATCTAAGGAAAATCCTAGCACAATAGACAATCGTTGAAATTCCAGCACATCAAGAGTTCTGTTTCCCAACTCTATTTGAGCCAAAGATGGTCTTGAAATCTTGATACTTTTCGCCAAATCTTCCTGAGACAACCCCTTGATTTTACGAAGTTCAGTTATCCTTTGACCTATTTGCTTTTGTGAGAGTTTTATATTCATATCAATTTTTTATTACCGTTCAACAGCACAAAAATAAGCATTGTTTCAAAATAAAACAATAATATGTTCTAATTTACCGAATCTTACTACCCAACGAACCAAGTCAGTCATCCCGCTCTTTGCGGAACAAGGCACACAAAACCGGCATACAAAAGCCAAACTTGCAAAACTGTCTTGTCCTGAAATAGGTTGACACAAAATCAATCAAACGGATCTAAAAAAAAGCTGTATGAGCGTATGTAGAAGATAGGATATCCTACAGGTACTTTCAAAAAAGTATGATGTAAACCGTTCTACCATCAACAAACAGGTGCTTGTGCATCAGTGTATTTTTGATTTACCCGGAAGTCATAATCCCATTTCTTACCATCTTCTCTTCTAAAATTCAGTATGCAACATATAAAAAACCCCGTTCAAAAGAACGGGGTCAAAATAACTATAAAACTGGCGTGCTTAGAGCTCCGCTTTGCGACTGTTCAGCGCAGCGATATAGGTTGCGCTTTCTACCAATTGCTGATTGATACTGCCGAGCACAAATTCCTTTTCTAACAGGGCAATCACTCCAAATCGTTCCCTGCGTTCTCCCAATAGGAATCGTTTATGGTTCAGTTTCACGAGCCTGCTTTCAAACTCCTTTTTAACGGGACCATCAGACATGGTGGCCAGCACCAGTTCCACACCCGTGATTTCGGAGTTCACAGCGGCGATTTCTGCGTCTATGCCTTCCGAACCGGTTGACACATTTTCGTATGCCCGTTCCTGTTGAAGCTTTTTAAACTCCAGTTCACTGTTTTCAGTGTTTGCCAGATCGATCAGGGTATTACAGTCAGCCAGGCTTGTTATCTTGTTTAATGAATAGTTCATGTTTTTGTTTTTTTAAAGTGATGATTATTTTTTGTTGTTTATCCCCGAACAGTTTCCACACCGGGGATCATCGACAGGTACGTTGTTTCTGCAATCAACAAGTGTAACTGCTTTTTAATTGGCGATTGGGCTACTTCATTGCAGGAAGCCAGCTTCATCGCCAGTTTATCTTGTTGCACCCCGATCCAGGGCTCACGCTCCGGAGCGAGGTTTTTTAACCGGATCAAAACCCGGTTGAGTTTAGTACAGGTAATAAAAGTTTCCTGCATTTCATCCAGCTTGCGTTGGTTTGCTGCCAGGTGCCATCGGCAATCTCGTAAGCGCCGTTTATGGCCATTCAGCATTTCCTGGTTTTCAACGAAGGCTGTTTCGCGATGTAAGCCTTCCTCCTGTACTTGTTGCAGACAGGTATATAATGTTTCGAGGTGCAGCGCCGATTCCCGGCTCAGTGAACAGTTTCCCCGCTCTACTTTTAGCAGGTATGGACGGGATATGCCTAACCATTCTGCCATTGATTCCTGATTGATGCTAAGGTTTATCCTGAGTTGTTTTACTAATTTCATGTTTGTTTATTTTAGACATGGTTGACATATTTCGTGGCTCACGAACCGGGGTGGGGCGGGTATCAAAAAAAAATCCTCTATTTGAAATTGATACCATCAGGGTATCAAAAAAAAATCCTCGATTGAAAATTGATACCATCAGGGTATCAAAAAAAATTCTTCAACTGAAAATTGATACCTCCGGAACTTGCTCAGTTTTTCCGCTTTTGCCGAAGCAGTTTCAAGAGCCATTTCAAGAAAAGGGATACGCTAAAGCTTACTACAGCTCCTAAAGCAGCAAGCAGGGCAGTATGTAAAGTGTCCGCTGCGTTGATATTCAACAGAACCACCAGCACCGTACCACCAACTGTTCCGGCAATGGTGTCAGGATGATGCAGGGGTTGAAAGGGGTTTTCCACTTTTCTTCTTTTTGGGTGGTTTAACTGCTGCTTCTACAGTAGCCTGGCTCACGGTGGAAGCCACGGTGCCTGCTACTGCAGCATATGCAGCGATCTTGGTGAGGATGGCCGGCAGTGCCACGGGTGCTCCAAGTATGGCACCGGCAATGGTGAGCACGGCAAGGCCGGTGTTCCTCAGCTTTTTAAAGAAGGGCGGCGTTGGCGCCGTGAATCTTTGTTGGATGGTCATGTTTTTTTGATTTGATAGTTAATAAAAACGGGCCGTCCTGCAGGTGCTTTGATACCAGGTTATAAAGTAACCGGCAGGCTTTACGGGAAAAACTGCCCATACCCTCTCCCGTTAGTAGTGTCACCGGTGCGATGCAACCCCGCAATTCGGCCATGGCATTGTTGGCCGGGTGCAGCAGGATATAACTGCGGCCGGTTACCCCGGTTACCAGCAGGTGGTCTTTGTACTGATGGCTGAAACGCAGCGCTAAGGGATAGATACCTTCGGGTATACAGGAACGTTGTGGCTCATTGTTGAGCCAGGGCAGCTCTATGGTATAACACAGCAGCCTGCCTTTGTGTGTGATCGTTCCGTTTGTACCCCTTGGGAAATACTCCCGCATCAGGATCAGTTCGTTTGATGGTTTTGTTCGATTTTTCATGTTGGATGTTAAAGCGGTTTCTGCTTAGTAAATTTTCCGGCATGTGATGATTCGCATAGGCTTCCTGCAGTTTTGCACAGTTTTCATTCACCCGACTGAAGACGTCTTTCAGGCGGGGATCTGTACAGAGAAATTTCGGTTTATCCACCAGCTTTATCTGTTTCCGGATAGGCCATCGACAAACTCACCAGCCCGAACATCAGTGCTGCATCGGTGGCGTTTCTTTCAATAAACCAGTTGTTCCAGTACCGGAAGATGCCGGTACCGGGCTCTTCGGCCATCTCCAGTAGCGCTTCCGGAAAGGCTTTCAGCTCCAGCAGGTGAAGGGGAAGTATGCTTCGTTTATCCTGTAACGTGGCATACCAGGCTGCTGTTCCCGCAAAGCCTTTTTTGTTGTCGGGATCTAGCCAGCACAGCAGACTGCAGGAATGTACATACCAGCTATTCTTTTCGGCATAATGCCTGGCCATCAGGATGCGCTGGCAGAACTCGGCATAGTTCGCATAATGATGCTCATTCCTGAACACAAAACCACGGATGAAGTACCGGGCCTGTGCAAGGGTTTGTTCATCGCAGATCTTAAAGGGATACATACCCGCCAATAATACTTCCAATGCTGCAGCGATCATCAGGGAAGTGTTTAACTTGTTGGGTATGGCATCCTCAATAACGGGGTTGTTTGTTGCTGTATTCATGTTTTCGGTTTTGTGCTCCTGAATGGGTCAGAGCGTTTACGGATGCAAAAGAAAATAATTTCCAAACACGCCAGGGGTGGCAGGGGTGGCGCCACCCCATACTAAACCCAGTAAAATCAAGGGAATTTTCTTAAAAAATAGTTTTTTTGATGGAGGTTTTTTAGGCTGAAATTGGGGAAATTCCTTCCCAGGATCGTCTCTCGAAGAGGTCGTTGCGTTGACTTCACTAAACGGATAATTTTATTCGCTGCAGGTCAGGAGACCACGCAGCGGCAGAAACCTTCCAACCAAAGTCACTCTTAGCGAACTTTGCGTTTATAAATCTACTTTCCAACCAAACTTACTCGTAGCGCCCTTTGCGTTATTTTCAGCTGCAGGTCGGGCAGCGGCAGAAACCTTCCAACAAAAGTCACTCTTAGCGAACTTTGCGTTTATAAATCTACCTTCCAACCAAACTTACTCTTAGCGCCCTTTGCGTTATTTTCTGCTGAAGGTCGGGAAACCACGCAGCGGCAAAAAATTTTCTTGCTGCTGGTAAGGAGACCACGCAGCGGCAGAAACCTTCCAACCAAAGTCACTCTTAGCGAACTTTGCGTTTATAAATCTACTTTCCAACCAAACTTACTCTTAGCGCCCTTTGCGTTATTTTCAGCTGCAGGTCGGGAGACCACGCAGCAGCGGCAAAAAAAAATTAACTTCAGGCAACCGTTTTCTTCTCAAACGCATTTATCTTAACAGAGGCTATTTGCAAACAGCAATATGACAACAGAACAACTCATCAGGGAGATCAAGGCAGGAAGCGTTGCAGCGCAGCAGTGTTTCTTCAGGCTTTACTCAGCAAGATTGCTGATACTCTGCCGCCGCTATGTAAAAAGCAGGGAGGATGCAGAAGAACGGATGCTGGATGGTTTTTTTAAGTTCTTCAAAACTATCGACTCTTTTGAATTTATCAGCGATGCCGCTTTATTTGCCTGGCTCAAGCAGATCATGATCCATGAATGCCTGTGCCAGTTGAGAAAGAAGAATTCCTTTCAAATGGTTTCTGAATCGGAAGCCATGGATATCACGATTGAGGAAGATGCGTTGAATAACCTCTCGGCAGCAGCTTTGTTCAGTCTGATTGTTCAGTTGCCGGTAGGGTACCGCACCGTATTTAACCTCTATGCAGTAGAAGGCTTAACGCATAAAGAGATTGCGGGGGCATTGGGTATTTCTGAAGGTTCGTCAAAATCACAACTATGGAAGGCAAGGGCTCTCTTACAAAAAATGATTCACGCAAATGAAAACGATCATGCAAAACAACAATCCAAATAATCAAAACATCCTTCAGCATAAACTGGATGAACTGGATCATCTTCCCGGCGAGGAAGCCATATCTTTCGATGCTTCCTGGCAAAAACTGGAGCTGCGGATGAACCCGGTACGCAGGCGCAGGAGAAACTACCTGTATTGGATAGCCGCCGCCTGTCTGGTTGCCGGGTTCCTGCTGCCATGGGCATTGAATAGGCAAAAACCCAACCTGAATGAGGTTGTTTCTAACACATTACCAATAACTCCAACAACATCCATCAAATCAAATAACCTTGTAGACAGCAATGCCAATAATACCAGACAAGCTCCTATGTTGGTGAATACAATAAAATCAACTGAAAAACCTCCGTTTAAAGCTCCTGCTGTTTTGGAAAAACAAATTGTTTTAATACCGGAGAATCCACTGGCCGTAAAACAATCACCGGAGCAAGAAATCATTCCTGCACCCGTTGTAGACATATCCGCTCCTGTAACTGCAATCGTAGTGAAAAAACCTTTAGGTGTAGTTCACCTGAATGACCTGAACAACGCTGATGGCAGTCAGTTGGAGAAAACGGCCGGCAATGAAAATAAAAGAATACTCCGTTTCATCAAACGTACCGGTGTTGAAACATCTCTGGGCGATAGGCCTGACGAGCGTACCTCCGGTAATCACATACTTCTCAAAAACATAAACTAAGCCCCAAAACAATGAAAAAAATGTTTATTTGCCTGGTGCTCATCAGCACCACAGGAAACCTGTTTGCCCAACAAAGCACGAATGCGGAAAAAATGTTTGAAGTGCCGGAGAACCGGTTATCCAGGCGTTTTTCCTTTCAACTGGAGAAAGGAGAAAAGATGCAGGTAGAACTCACCCATATTGCTGATCTTTCTCTCATCAGCAATATTGATTCGATGATCAGGGAATTTCTGCGGGATGTACAACCTTTGAGGGATTCATTAGGTGGACGATTGTATTCGCGAAGGATTGATTACATTATAGATACCTCATCGATGAAAAAACTGAGGATAAAGGTTTTCCCGCCCTGCGGATCGAACTTTCTGGTAAATAATGGCGAAGCAGCTACACTGAAACTGGAACAGGACAGCATTCACTTCCTGATGAAGTTTGAGGAAAAGACGGGAACTTCCGGTAAAAAGTATATCCGATATTGCCGTGTGAGTTTTTTCCTGAACGATCTGGTGAATATCTCATCTTATATGGATGGGCAACTTGATGAAAAAATCAATACGCTTCGTGCAAATATGAATAACACCTGGTTGCAGGCAGGTAACAGGCAGGTAAGCCTCAAGGGAAACCCGGATATTACGGCTCCGGCAGCAAAGGGGAGTATTCACGGCGGAACCGTTTTAAGCTACCGGTTATCCATAGATGCACAGAATTACAAAAATTATTTTGTGCCTTCATTTACATTCGGTCTGGCTATTTCAACGGGAGCAAACCTGATAAAACGTGAGTTTGTAATAAGTGCAGAGAATCATTTTACTTTTTCGAAAAACAACAGCGGTAAGCTGGAATCGTTCAGGAATACTTTTTTATCGCTCAGTTATGGCAGTGGAGCAACGTTGTCATTTGGGTCAAATGCTGCTTTTTTTCGGCCGGTAATTACAGCAGCCTATCTTATCAAACAAAGAGGGGATATCTATGAGCAGCATACGTTTAAGATCGGGCTGGGGCGATTTAGTTTTGGAGGAGGTTCTACCAAGATCGAGTCCGGTTTTTATTTCAACAGCTCATTTAAAAGTATGACGCCAACGTTGAGGGTGGTGCAGTATTTTTAGTTGATTGGTGGGTTGGTTGATTGGGTGGTTAGTTGATTAGTTCATTGGTTGATTGGTTCATTGGTTGATTAGTTCATTAGTTGATTAGTTTTTCAGCTAATTCGCCTGTATGATAATTTTATACCTCCAAACTTTTAAGGTGAAATATGTATTGAAGCGGTTAGAAGACATCATTGGCGTTTTGCTGAAACCACGGAACATAATGAAGGAAGCCTATCCACTGGAATTTATAGAAAGGCATTATGATAAAGTGGAAGCTGAAATAGAAAGGGTAAAGCAGCAATTGTTATTAGATTCCTTTAACTGTGAACAGGATAGCCGGTTATGCCTTTATATAAAGCAGCACCAGTATGCAGTGGTAGCCCTGAGTGACCAGGTTTTTGATTTCCTGAAGAAGAAGGTTGCAGATCATTGTTCACTTTTCCCATCCACAAACAAAGTTGATGCCTGTTATACCGGCATTCAATTATTAATCGATAACCTGCTGCAATTTTTACGGACAAATTTTAACAGGTTTATCGACAATGATGGAAAGCTAGACGATTACCGGAAGCATCATTATGCTTCACATCTGGGGAAATTCATGAAGAGCGCAGTTGATAACTTGCAACATCATAAAATAGATAAGGAACTGGTAGCTATCATGATTCATCCTTTTAAGGCTTATTGCCAACAAGCAGCTGTGAGTTTTGCCCGCCACGATTTTACCAAAAATCTGGAACAACTGATCGTAGGATTAAAAGACAGGGCCACCGTGAATAATTCGGATGTTTGTCTTTTAATGATTGAACTGAATTACAATACGGTGGTGTTTCGGGAATATTATATCAATTACCTCAAAGAAGGCAGTCGGGATGCTGATTCTCCGGAAGCCTTTTATTACCTGCAGCTCAAAAAGATCAACCAGCTACCAGTGGGAGCCAGCCCGGGGTTTGAAAATACCCGTCCGCCTATTCGCGAATTGATCTGCACATGGCTTAATGAGGAATTGATTTTTATGGAGAAGCAGCAACAAATGGCTGGAGTGATTTCCGGTATTCCGGCTGAAATGTCTTTTTCGGGAAAGAAAGTACAAACCACATTACCGGTTTCGCATTTATCCCTGGCCGTTAGGTTGTTACTGGATACCGGTGTGATCAGGAGCAGGAATACTACAGATATATTGCGGTTGGTGTCGAGGAGTTTCAGTACCGGTGAGCGTGAAGATATTTCGGAAGGCAGTTTGCGGAACAAGGTATATAATGTTGAATCTGCCGCTGTAAAAGGAGTGAAGAGTTTGATCGCTGATTTGCTGAATGAAGTGAGGAAGTATTGATATGGCTTCTTCCTTTTCCCAGAAACGTGTCTCGAAGAAAACGTTGCGTTGATTATTTCGCCTCTGCTTTTTCGCTGCTGGTCAGGAGACCACGAAGCGGCGAAGCGGATGTCATGTTCTATCCCTTCCTTCCCAGCAAAGTCAATCTTAGCGAACGTTGCGTTGATAAAACTACCTTCCAACCAAAGTCACTCTTAGCGAACTTTGCGTTGATAAAACTACCTTCCAACCAAAGTCACTCTTAGCGAACTTTGCGTTGATAAAACTACCTTCCAACCAAAGTCACTCTTAGCGAACGTTGCGTTGATAAAACTACCTTCCAACCAAAGTCACTCTTAGCGAACTTTGTGTTTTTTTCGCTGCTGGTCTTAATTTGTTGCGTGAGATACGCACCAAGGCGGCGGCGTATAGGATAATTATGCATTATTATAGAGATTTTAATAAATCCAGCATTCCTGCCAATTCCACTTCATCAATGGCCGGATAGGTTAAGTTTTCAGCCATCGCTTCATTCACATAATTCATTTGTGTTGTAGCCATTGTTTTAGCTGAACTATGCAATTGTGTGGCCCCGGTAGCTTTTGCAATTTCAAGGATATTCGATTTACGTATACCACTTCCGGGCATGATCTCGATTCTTCCGTCTGCTTTTTCAATCAACTCTCTTAACAATGGAGCGCCTAAGGCTGCTGTAGGCTGCAATCCGCTGCTCAGGATTCGCTGTATGCCAAGGTCTATGAGTTGTTCCATCGACTCAAATGGATCCTTCACCCTGTCGAAAGCCCGGTGAAAACAAAAATCCATCGGGTATGCATATTGGATAAGTGTTTTGGTTCTGATGGCATCAATACTTCCATCCGTCAGCAATATACCCGCCACAACGCCATCGCATCCGGCATCTTTACAAATGCTGATATCATAAAGCATCGATTGGAATTCTGCATCACTGTAAACAAAATCTCCGCCACGGGGCCTAATAATCGGACAAAGTTCACCCGCATAAATCTTTCTTGCCTCGTGGATGAAACCTGCTGAGGGCGTGGTTCCGCCGGCTGCATCATTATCGCACAATTCTATCCGCTGCACAGCATGATCGGAAGCAATCTTACAACTGTGTAGGGTAAACGAAACCAATTCGAGTGTATAGTTCATATGATACAGATTAATGTATTAAGATGTATCTTATCAGAAATAAGAGGGGGCCCGGAATAACTTATTTTCTTTGCTATTGTGTACTGCATAAACGAAACCGGGTTGAATGGCAAAAGCGCCGTGTACCCCTTGCTTATTGATAGCCAGAAAACCAACCTGTAATTCCTTTGCTTTTTTGGGATCTCTTTTTACAATTCGTTCAACGGCTTTTTTGCATGCCATTTCCGGCGAAAGTCCCTGACGGAGGAATTCAACAACCAAATGAGTGCCGCAAATCCTGATCACTTCTTCTCCCATTCCGCTGCTGGTTGCAGCACCATATTCATTGTCGACAAACAAACCGGCTCCGATGATGGGTGAATCGCCGGCTCTTCCATGCAACTTGAATGCCATCCCGCTGGTGGTTACTGCACCGGAAAGATTTCCCTTCAGATCTATAGCCAGCAGTCCCATAGTATCATGATTAAGACTTCCATCTTCAAAAAAGTGTGGCGCAAAAGGGCCGTTTTGTTTTTTATTTTCGATATTGATTACCGGTTCATATTTGCTTTTTTTTAGCCATTTTTTATAGGCCGATGCCGCATCGCCTGATAATTCAGGCTTTTCTTTACTAAAGCCATTTTCGAGTGCAAACTGCTGTGCGCCTTGTCCAACTAAAAGCACATGTGGCGTAGTTTCCATAATTTTACGTGCTACCGAAATCGGGTGTTTGATTTGTTCAAGCCCAGCAACGGCTCCACAATTGGCGTTTTCATCCATGATGCAGGCATCGAGGGTAACGATGCCATCACGATCGGGGAAGCCGCCAAGGCCTACACAGCAATCGATGGTATCTTCAATGAAACGGGCACCGGCTTCCACCGCATCCAAAGCACGGCCGCCGGTTTCGAGCCATTTCCAGGCGGCTGAATTTACTTTAAGTCCGCTTTCCCAGGTTGCCACCACCAGCGGCATTTCAGCGGTTGTTAACAAAGAGTGGCCTTGGATACCGGCAAAAGCAAAAGTTCCAAGTTTCAGGAATTTCTTTCTGTCCATAAATGGAAGGCTATTTGATTTTAAAGTGAAGTTTTTTCAACATGGCGGGAGAAAGATTATCGGCATACATGCCATAAGCGGAAGTAAGCACCCCTTTGATTCTTCCATCCATGCTTGCAATGGCATAAACAATATCCTCATCGGAAGGGTTGGTATTCCCTTCATAGCGGTAATGCTCACTGATTTCAAACTCAGCCGGGTTAAGGCATATGCCTTCAGCCTGGCATTGTACCTGATCAAAAGCAAGGTTGAAATCAAGCGTATAACCTCTTTGCCTCAGTGCCGTTATGGCTTCTACTACCGTATCATAAAAATACATAATGCGGATTTTGGTAAAGTTAAGAATGCCTTTGGTAATTGAGAAATGATAATGGATAATTGATAAATTTGCCGAGGCGTGGTACCCTGACCAGCCGATAATCAATTGATAATGGACAATTGTTGATTGATAATTAGCAACGCTGTGGTTTACCCTACTATAATAAATATTTTCATAAATCAGGAAAGGTAAAATTTGATAACATGCCTTATCTTTCTATCATCACAGCGCATTATCATTATTCCAAAAATCTAAATCAAAAATCATGGCACTAATAAATCCACACATCAACTTCAATGGAAATGCCGAAGAAGCATTCACCTTTTACCAATCGGTATTTGGTGGAGCATTTGTAAAGGTTATGCGTTTTAAAGAACGCTCTGGTTCTGAATTACCTGTGGCCCAAAAAGAAGCTGAGAAAATAATGCACATTGCCCTGCCCATTGGTAAAAACATTCTAATGGGTAATGATGTTCCGGAAATACTCGGAAGGGTAAACGAAGCAGAAAACAGAAGTAAAATTGCTATCAGTGCGGAAACCAAAGAGGAAGCCGATAAATTATTCAATGGCCTATCTGCAGGCGGTGAAATTGAAATGCCAATGGCAAACAGCCCATGGGGTTCGTATTTTGGAATGTTCAGGGATAAATTCGGAATTGAATGGATGGTAGATTATGACACTAATCATAAAGGGCAGTTCTAAGCAATAATATGAAAGCTGAAGCCTGTTTTATTAGCCGATTTTAAAGAATGCATGTACAAAGTTAAACATAAGGATATACATAGTGAAGATTGCAAAGCATTAAGGATAAGTTTCTATGAGGATTAATTGAAAGAAGGGTA
>JAPLEF010000124.1 GCA_026391525.1 Sphingobacteriales bacterium | reverse complement strand
GTATTTTAAGTATTACCTGATAATTTGGTTGAATGTTACTACAGATATAGTAAAAAAGTTCCGTTTTTCAACTTCTTGGGAGATCAAGGCATCCAACTTATATTTCATATCACTATTTTAATCTGCCTACAAGTTCATTATCAAAGTGAACTATTGAATTTCATAAAATCCCTTTGCATTAACTGGAACATTGTTCCGGCAAAGAAATCCCTGAACTCCTTGTTATCGTTGTACTCTTTGAACACTTCAAAATTTGTTTCAATATGGTCTATCAGTTTTCTTTTCAGCACATCTTCAAAAGTGATTTTGGCGTTTTGGGTGTCGGAATGTTTGAAGGCATTTACAAACTCTTGGTCATTGGCTACATCCTGCATTAAGTCCTGTGTCATTTTCTTAACCTTGTCTTCGTTGGTAAAGGTTGTGCCGAACCTGTCGTTAAAGGCTTTTACAATATTAGAGAGGTATTCCATTTCCGGCTCGGCTGCACCGGTTCTCATTTCTGTTGGTATTGGTTTTAATTCATCGCCTTGCTGTAAGACTATGTTTGTTGTAGCTTCTAACTGATAGCGGAGGTTTTCCATATCAATGTTATCCAAAATGCCCTGTGCCAAATCTTCTTCCTGTTGTTTACCTAATTTATTTTGCAAGTGGTTTAAAAAGAGGTACAGCCTTTCTAAATATGGATTTACAAAAGGTATTATTTGAGCAAGGAATACATACAAACGAACATAGGTCTTGCATTTAGCCCTAAAGTCGTCCTGTTGTTCTGCGGTAAGGTTATTTCTGAATACGGCTGCAGCCACATCTAATATGCTGTGCAATTGATCAACTGGAACATTGGTAATGAGACTTTCAGAAAACTCCTGCACCTGTTCAGGTGTGTACACCTGAAAGGCATCTAAGGCTGATTGCAGGTCGAATAATTTATTGGGATCTGTTGCTTCGCCTAAAATAGTTGTTTCAAAGAATGGGTCGAATGACTTTTTAATTTCTTCGGAAGTGTTGGCGAAGTCCAACACGAAAGTGTCTGTTTTGCCTGAAGTGGTGCGGTTTAATCTTGAAAGTGTTTGCACTGCATTTACACCACCCAATTTTTTATCTACATACATGGTATGTAAAAGAGGCTGGTCAAAACCTGTTTGGTATTTATTGGCAACTATTAAAAATCTGTATTCCGATTTCTTGAACTCGTCAGGAATGGAAGCACTTGAAAAGTGATTTAATGAGGCTTCTGTTTGACCATCAATATCACCTGAAAAAGCAACTATTGCTTTGAAAGGATTGCCTGTATCTGCCAGGTATTTATCAAAAGCCTTTTTATATTTTACTGCATTTCTGCGGCTGCTTGTAACCAGCATTGCCTTTGCCAATCCATTTATTTTTTTACGCTTGATAACACTTTCCATAAAGTGACCTATCATCAATGCTGTTTTCTTTTCGATGGCCTGTGCATGGCTTTCTACATAAATCCTTAGTTTCTTTTGTGCTTTTACTTTATCAAATTGCGGATCATCGTCAATACGTTTGAATAGGCCATAAAAACTTTGATAGGTAGTATAGTTTTGCAATACATCTAAAATGAAGTTTTCCTCAATGGCTTGTTTCATGGAGTAGAGGTGGAAGGCCCGGAATTTATCTTTTCCGTTATCGTTGTATTTCTCTCCAAAGAGTTCAAGGGTTTTGTTTTTAGGCGTAGCCGTAAAAGCAAAATAGCTGGCATTGGTCAGCATTTTTCTTCCTTTCACAATGTCTACAACCAAATCTTCTGAGGTCAGTTCATCGTACTGGTCTTTGTCCACAAACACAAATTCATCATCATCCACTTTTACCTTTTCAAAATCTTTTGCAAGTGTTTCATTCAATTTACCCGCAGTGTTTCCGCTTTGGCTGCTGTGGGCTTCATCAATAATGATGGCAAAATTATTCCCGGGCAATTCGCCAATTTCATTTACTATGTATGGGAATTTCTGAATTGTAGTAATGATTATTTTCTTGCCTTCCTCTAAAGCAGTCTTGAGTTGCTTGCTGCCTTCGGTGATTGCTTCCACAACTCCTTTTACCTGTTCAAATTGTTTAATATTATTTCTTATCTGTGCATCCAGAACCCTGCGGTCTGTTACCACAATAACTGTATCAAAAACAGTGGTGGTGTTTGATTTGTCAAACAAACCAACCAACTGGTGAGCCAACCAACTTATTGAATTACTCTTGCCGGAACCGGCTGAGTGTTGAATTAAATATCTTCTGCCAGCACCGTTTTCTTTTGCATTTTGCAAAAGGCTGTTTACGGCATATAGCTGGTGGTAACGTGGAAAGATGAGTTTCTTAACTTTCTCTTTTTTTATTTTACCGTCAGGTAATATTTTCTCTATTTCTTCCTCAAAAAGGGTAACATAATTTTGAATGATGTTGGTGAGGCTAGCTTTGGTTAAAATTTCTTTCCATAGATAATCAGTTTTTATGCCTTTGTCATTAGGTGGATTACCAGCCCCGTTGTTGTAACCTTTATTGAACGGCAGGAAATAAGTGCTGCCATTTTTTAAATGGGTGGTCATCCAAACCTGTTCGGTATCTACTGCAAAATGAACCATGCACCTGCCCAGGCGAAATAATTCTTCTTTAGCATCCCGGTTTTTTTTGTATTGTTTGATGGCATCTTTTACATTCTGCTTGGTGAGTTCGTTCTTTAGTTCAAAGGTGATAATGGGTAAGCCGTTGATAAAAATTGCCATATCAAGGCTATTTTCATTTTGGGTACTGTAATGCACCTGCCTCGTTACCGAAAAAATATTTTTATTGTAAAGGGCTGTGTCTTTTTCGTTTAGGTTGGAAACAGGTTTGTCGTAAAATAATTTGAGTTTAATATTATTGTCGGTAATGCCTTTACGCAATACCTCTATGATACCTATCAGCTTTATTTGATTGTTGAGCCTGTACAATACTTTGCTGCGGTAACTGTTGCCATGTATGACTTGCAGTTTCTGCACTTCTTTTTCCTGAGTAGCTTGTAAAAAATCAAACAACAAATCTTCATCCACACATTCGGTGCGGTTGTATTGTGGATGCTGACGCAACACAAAGGAATTGCCTGTGGTTATATCGCACAGGTAATTTGTAATTAGTGTTTCAAGCCCTTTTTCTGTTGTATCTGTTGTCATATTATTTCGTATTAATATTTCCCATCACCGCTTCGCTTATCATAGCTTCCTTATATTCTCTTATCAGTTCTATTTCCTTTTCAGCTTTTGTAATGGCAGTGTCTATGGTGGCGGTTTCGGTTTTTATGTGTGCAACAATTTGCTCTTGTTCTTCAATGGGAGGGTATAAAATGTAGAATGTTGAAATCTTACCCATTGCTAAATTTGGTTGGGCCGCCTGTGTTGCATTTAGCCAAATTTGAGATGTTATATAATTTGTCTGCATCCACAAAAGCAAAAATTCAGGCATAACATTCTCTGGTCTGATAAAACAAACAGCCTGATTAGTGTTTGCTGGCAATATTTCTTCGGTTACAATGCCTGTTCTTCCTAGAGTCGCTCCAGCTATGACCAACAAAACATCATTTGTTTCTAATCTGGAACGAAATAAAATTTTATCGGTTTCTTCATCAATATAAAATGTTGGCGTTAGTGTAATTTTATTCTCATATAAATTCTCTGCCCTTAAAAATCTTATTACCCCTTCTACGGTGGTTTCTGAACCTACTGTTGAAGGTGTTGTACCCTTAGAAATTGTCTTGCTTATGTTTTTCAATCGTCTTACTTCCCAGTGCTGAGGTATTTGATTTAAACCTTCTATTCCTGTTTCCTGTAAATTTATTTTATCATTTGTCCCTTTGGTAACTGCTTGAGTAATTATTCGTTGTCTT
>JAPLEF010000096.1:1392-5186 GCA_026391525.1 Sphingobacteriales bacterium | reverse complement strand
AACACCTATGCTAAATACTGGATTGCTTACCCCTCAATATATTATTGATGAAGCATTGCAGTATGCCAGTCATCACGAAATTCCACTAAATTCTTTAGAAGGTTTTATAAGGCAAATCATAGGTTGGCGGGAATTTATAAGAGCCGTTTACGAATTGAAAGGCAATGAAGAAAGAACAAAAAACTATTGGGGTTTTACCCGTAAAATACCAGCTTCTTTTTGGGAGGGAACTACAGGAATAGCCCCTTTAGATATCACCATTAAAAAAGTATTAGAAACAGGGTATTGTCATCATATAGAAAGGTTAATGGTATTGGGAAACTTCATGTTATTGTGCGAATTTGATCCAAATGAAGTTTACCGTTGGTTCATGGAACTCTTTATAGATGCTTATGATTGGGTGATGGTTCCAAATATTTATGGCATGAGCCAGTTTGCTGATGGAGGGTTGATGGCTACCAAGCCTTACATTAGCGGCAGTAATTATATCATTAAAATGAGTGATTACAAAAAGGGGGAATGGCAGCAAATATGGGATGGATTATTTTGGAGATTTATGCACACCCAAAGAGGTTTCTTTTTGCAAAATCCAAGATTGGGAATGCTGGTAAGGAGTTTCGATAAAATGACGGTTATAAAACAGCATGCTCATTTAAACAACGGAAATCAATTTCTGAATTCACTATAAGTAATTCTCGCTCTTCTCGCTACTGCCTGGTCTCCCTGACCTGCAACTTTCTTCCCAGACGACTCTCCGCCGCTGCCTGGTCTCCTGACCTGCAGCATTCTTCACAGACGAATTCCTCACCCGGCTCAACATCTAAGCCTATAGAGATTAAAAAGGGACTCGTTGTTTTTGATTACGACGAGACCCTCATAGTGTTTCGGAGCTTGTGAAGTAAGTGTAGTGGAGGAGACTCGTCTGCAAAGGGAATACCACTAAATAAAGTTCAGTAATAAGATTATCAAACGCCGGTAGCTTTACGATCAAAAGAAGCTATGGAAATAAATGCTGTACTTCTATTACATAGAGGTTTGCCACAAATTGCTTTATACTTTTTGAAAGACCAAGAAACCAATCTCATGGTACGATCCATACCCGGAAGCCGGTGGAGTGCTACGCATCAGGCGTGGCTGGTACCCGATAGTGATGAAAACCGGGCCAGATTCCATCTTCAACCTGCTGAATTACCTGGCGAGATAGCATCGTGTTCAGCCACAAAACCCGATGCTACATCAAAAGCAACAGCGCAGCTAATGAAAACTAGCGGAATGCCTGTACTAAGAGACGAAGTTCTGATAAAAATAGATCAGTTTATTTTATGGTTACGGTCGAAGCGATACAGTGACCATACGATAAAAACATATACAGAAGCCATTCGGGTATTTTTAGGCTTTCATGCCAATATTCCATTAGAAGCAATTTCGGTAGTACATGTAATTTCTTTTAACAATGCCTATATATTGAAGCGGAAGCTATCTGCTTCCTATCAAAATCAGGTAGTGAATGCGGTTAAACTTTTTTTTTCAGTTTTGGAGCGCACATCGTTACAAATTAAAGAAATCCATAGGCCCCGCCGGGCGCATCATTTGCCAAATGTGTTAAGTAATACCGATTGGACAAACAATATAGTCCAATATCGGCTATCGCCTCATTGTACTATTTGTTTGATACCATCGGCATTTATACCGATTGGACAAACAATATAGTCCAATATCGGCTATCGCCTTATTGTACTATTTGTTTGATACCATCGGCATTTACTCCCGAAAGCATTCGGGATAAGATTTATAAAATATTGGCATATTATATAAATCACATTGGTATAAGGCGGAAGTAAAGCAAATTCTGGAAGCGCCGAAAAACATCAAGCACCGAACAATGCTGAGTTTACTGTACAGTTGCGGATTGCGCAGGAGTGAGTTATTACATCTTTTACCGGCCGACATTGATCGGAACAGGAAAATGGTGATTATTCGCCAGGGGAAAGGGAATAAGGATAGGGTTGTTCCATTGTCGGATAAGATTTCACTTATGCTGGAAGAATATATCAAAACGTATAAACCTGAGCATTATCTGTTTGAGGGAATGGTTCCTGGAACGGCCTATGACGAACGGAGCTTAGCGAATGTTTTAAAACAAAGTGTAGCGAAAGCCGAAATAAACAAGCCGGTGAGTTTACATTGGCTTCGGCATAGTTATGCTACGCATATATTAGAAGCCGGAACTGATTTGCGATATATACAGGAGCTATTGGGCCATAAGAGCAGCCGTACAACTGAGATATATACCCATGTGAGTACACAAAGTTTACAGAAAATAAAAAGCCCTTTTGATGATTTATAGCCAAAATTATCCGCTATATTGTAGATATATCATACGCCACATTTTGGCTCCAATCCTGCGGGATTTGTTGGATTGGGGTGAGAAAGTGGCTGGTATAAGTAAGTTATAGCCAATGGTAGGACGACCGTTCACAAGAGGACTGACCGACCAAAATTTAAACATTAAAACAAAGACAAACCATTTTGACAGGTGACCAAAAACATACAGACCATATTCAAACGGGACAGCGAGTAAGCCGACACTCAAGCCGACCCGATGTTTTTTATTTTTTTCCCCACCGCACTTTTTTTAAAACAATTTTAACCAGCCGCACAAGTGGCACATTTGGTTTTGCCCCGACACACGAATCCAACGCTTCGGCAAAACCAAAAGAGCCACTTTTTGCCAACGCTTTAACAATACACCGACAATAAACTTTAACTTAGAACCCTAAAAATAGACGATAATAGATGAGATTTATAGACTTATTCGCAGGACTTGGCGGCTTCCACAAAGCTTTACATGAGCTTGGACACGAGTGTGTGTTTGCGAGTGAGCTTGACCCGACTTTAAGAAAACTTTACGAGGAAAATTGGGGAATTGAAGCACAAGGCGACATAAAAAAAATAGTTGAAAAGAGTATTGAAAGCATTCCACCACACGACATACTTTGTGGTGGTTTTCCATGTCAGCCATTTTCAAAAGCGGGCAAACAACTTGGCCGAGAAGATAACAGAGGAACTTTGTTTGATGAAATTGCAAAAATTTTGGAATTTAGAAAACCAAAGTATTTTATACTTGAAAATGTTCCCTTTATTGCCAAACACGACAATGAAGAAACTTGGAACTTTATGCAAGACAAATTAGCTCAACTTGGCTATAAAGTTGACCATAGAATATATTCGCCTCAAGACTTTGGAATACCGCAGCACCGCAAAAGAATTTTTATTGTTGGCTGTCTTACTGGACTTGAGCACTTCTCTTTCACTGACATTGACGACCAAAAAACTTCTATAGTTGACATTAATCAATTCATAGAAACAAACCCAAAAGATTTTAAGGCTTTGCCAAAGGCAAATCAAGATTGTATAAAACTATGGCAAACCTTTATTGACCAAATTCCAAAAGAAACGAAACTCCCAGGCTTTCCAATTTGGGGTATGGAATTCGGAGCAACATATCCTTACGAAAAATCCTATCCGCTTAAACTTTCTGCCATTGAATTAGCTGAATTTAAAGGAAATTTTGGTTGCAGCTTAAAAGGACTTACAAAAGAAGAGCAAAAAGAAAAACTACCAAGCTATGCAAGGGTTGAAAAAGCGTTTCCCGACTGGAAACGCAGTTACATAAAGCAAAGCAGAGCTTTTTACGAAGACAATAAAAAATATGTTCGTGATGTGGTAAAGGAGATTGCAAAATATCCTTCGCAGAGTTGGCAGAAATTGGAATGGAATGTTGGAAGCAACAA
>JAPLEF010000096.1:0-1375 GCA_026391525.1 Sphingobacteriales bacterium | reverse complement strand
TTTTCCTTCTCTTGTTTGCACTAATACACAGATTCCGATAATTGGTTGGCAAAAAAGATACATTACAAAGGAAGAAGGATTAAAACTACAATCGTTAGACGGTTTAATATTACCGCCAAACGACAACGCAGCATTCAAAGCATTGGGTAATGCAGTTAATTCAAAAATAGTGAAATTAATTGCCGAAAAACTATTAACTGCAAACCCAAAAACAAAAAAACTGAATGGTGCTGCTTCGCAGCACCCACAGTATTCATTTAAAAAACAACATGAAACAGCAGAATAAAGTAAATATAAGACCTAATGTTTCTATGCTTTCTGTTCTAAAATTTTTAGAATATGAGACATGGTTTGCTTTAGCCGAGTTTGTAGATAATGCAATTGGCAGCTATCAAGCCAATGAAGCAGCTTTGAAAAAACTTCACGGAGATGATTTTCAATTAGAAGTAAATATTGAAATCAATGATGCTGAAAATAGAATTACAATTAGAGACAATGCTGCTGGAATTGATGAAGCAAATTATCCAAGAGCTTTCAGAGCAGCAGAAATTCCAATTGATACAACAGGACTTTCAGAGTTTGGAATGGGAATGAAATCAGCTTCATGTTGGTTTTCTGATTTGTGGAGTGTTAGGACTTCTGCATTAGGTGAGGCAGTTGAAAAGACTGTCAAGTTTGACATGAATAAAATATTTGAGGACAAAAAGTTCAAAAAATGCCAAGACGAAAAGGGCTTGGAAAAGTGAAATCACATCTGACAAGTATTTATCGTGAGTTTCTTCGCAAAGGAATTTTGAAATTAAAAGTTGATAACATTGAATTGCATTTTGAAGAACCCAAAATTTTAACTGCTAAGTTTCAAGAGAAACCATATGTGGGGGTTGGCGAACCAATACTTTGGAAATTGCCAATAGATTTTCCAGTTGAAGAAGGCCTTTGTGTAAAAGGTTTTGTTGCAATCAGAGAAACAGGTTCAACAGCAGAATCAGGTTTTGCATTGTTTCGCAGAGGAAGAGTTATTGAAGGAAGTTTTGACAATGGTTTCCGACCTGAATTTATTTTTGGTGCACCAAATAGTTACCGTTATCAAAGAGTTTTCGGAGAATTACATTTAGAGGGTTTTGATGTTTCATTCACAAAAAAAGGCATTCAGTGGGATGAAAATTTAGAAGTGTTTTTGCAATTATTGAAAGAAGAAATAAGCTCAAAAGATTTTCCGCTTTTGCAACAAGCAGAAAATTATCGAACAAGAGCAAGTGAGAAAGAATACAAATCAGCAACAAAGGCGTTGGAGCAAACTGTTACCGATTTAAAAAGTAAAGCACCAAAGGCAATTGAAGAAGTTGCAAGTATTCCACCTGTTGTAAATGAACAA
>JAPLEF010000036.1 GCA_026391525.1 Sphingobacteriales bacterium | reverse complement strand
ACACTTTAACCAGGATAACCATTTTTACAATACGTAAAAGCCAGTCCTGAAAAACCACAAGTGTAAAAATTTGGTTCAAAAAATTAACGCCCGCTGATTGATTTCAGCGGGTGTTTTTTTTGGTTGATCCAGCATTACACCGGAAGGAAAATCACAAAAGCAGTGAAATATAAAAAATAGGCTTCTTACTAATTCCCAATAACCAATTACTAATTTCCAATCCCAAACAACTAGTGAACCAATCAACCGACCAATAAACGTAAAACTACGAGCCCAAACCCTCGTCGATTTACGAACCACACGGTAAATCCATCAATGCGAAAAATGAGCAAGAACGCTCTTGTGCAGGTATGAAAATCGCCGCATCTTTATACCAGAAGTTGATTGATAGGAATTAAAAAGTATCAATCATTATCCAAGAATCCAGATGAACTAAAGTACTACCAATATCCAACCAAAAACCCGAAATCCAGTATCAGTCAACTTCTACTTTTTTTCTTTGAAATAACAAAATTGAATATCCCTTTGAAAACTACATATATCCTAAGAAACCCAAATCCTAATTCCTTTTAAAAAACCGTACCATTACCCGCCTATGCCTTAACAAGCGATGATGGCGAAAAACCAGAACAAATCCAATAGCTCAGCGAAAGCCGAAACCAAATCCTAAAAAAGCCTATGCCTCTTACCCGGCGATGATGGCCAAACAAAACCACAGGAGCAAATTATTTCTGCCATAATGGCCCCCAAAAGAAAGAACAGCTTCATAAAATCCAGTTTGCTGGATGAAAAACTTTAAAAGACTTCCACAGCATTTCGCATCATGCAGGTCTGTGGAGGTTTTTTTATTTAAAAACTATCGTTTATTTTTATAAATGATATTAAAGGTCACTCAGGAACTGCATTACACTCCGGCAAGAATCATTTCACTCGTTCCTTCACAAACCGCTTTACTTCATCATTTAGAACTGGATGCAGAAGTAATTGGCATCACCAAGTTTTGTATCCATCCCTCAACGTGGTTTCGAGAAAAAACACGTATAGGCGGCACCAAAACATTACACCTAGAAAAAATAATTGCATTACAACCCGATCTGCTGATTGCCAACCGGGAAGAAAATAATCAGCAAGAGGTAGAGCTACTGGCCGAAACATTGCCCGTTTGGGTAACCGATGTGAAAAATCTATCTGATGCCTTACCTATGATTAAAGATGTGGGCAAGCTCACCCGAAAAATCAACTTATCTGTACAATTGGTAAAAAAAATAGAAGCTGCATTTCAACAGCTTGATTCTCCCCGTAAACCTATCCGAACAGCCTACCTGATCTGGAAAGACCCTTACATGACCATCGGTACCGATACTTTTATTCATGATATGATGACAAGAGGAGGCTTTGTAAATATTTTTAGCAACCAAACCAGATATCCGGAATGCAGTATTGAAGAGATAAGGCTGTTGGGTTGCGAATTGGTTTTATTATCCTCAGAACCCTACCCTTTTAAGCAAAAGCACCTTGATGAGTTGAGTAAACTATTGCCGGGTACCAAAATTATTCTGGCTAATGGTGAAATGTTCAGCTGGTATGGCAGCCATCTTTTAGATGCTCCTGCTTATCTTAATCAACTTTATGAAGCAGTAACCCAAAATGAAAGCTGATGTAATAAAGCATCAACTCCTTATTTTTGTAAAAAAAACTATGGCTGCAAAAATTACTGAATTACTGGGTGCTGAAGCTGAGATGTTATTGAACCATGTGTGTACTACTATCCCTAAAAACCAGATCCACCTTCCCTCTCCAACCCATGTAGAAGATATATGGATCAACAGTAACCGAAATAACCAAACCTTAAACAGCTTGCAAGGTATGCTTAGCCATGGCAGGTTGGGTGGAACAGGTTATGTTTCTATACTACCGGTAGATCAGGGTATTGAACACAGCGCCGGTGCCTCATTTGCACCTAATCCTATTTATTTTGATGCTGAGAATATTGTTAGGCTTGCCATTGAAGGAGGTTGTAATGCAGTAGCTTCCACTTTCGGTGTACTGGGTATCGTAAGCAGAAAATTTGCCCATCGGATACCCATGATGGTTAAGATCAATCACAATGAGTTTTTAAGTTATCCGAATAAGTTCGATCAGGTAATGTTTGGCAAGATCAAAGATGCCTGGAACATGGGTGCCACCATGGTGGGTGCCACTGTTTACTGGGGCTCCGATAACAGTACCCGCCAATTGCATGAAGTGGCAACGGCCTTCGAACAAGCTCATGAATTAGGTATGGCTACCGTACTTTGGTGTTATACCCGTAACAATGCTTTTAAAGTAGACGGGGTAGATTATCATACTTCTGCCGACCTTACCGGTCAAGCCAATCATTTGGGCGTTACCCTGCAAGCCGATATCATTAAACAAAAACTGCCTACCAATAACGGCGGATACAATGCTACCAAACATGGTAAAACCTCTCCATTGGTTTATAGCAAACTCACTACCGATCACCCGATTGACTTAACCCGCTACCAAATTGCCAATTGCTATATGGGCAGGGTTGGTTTAATCAACAGTGGTGGTGAAAGTAAGGGCGCCACCGATCTGGCTGAAGCAGTAACCACAGCCGTAATCAATAAAAGAGCCGGTGGAATGGGGCTCATCAGCGGCAGAAAAGCCTTCCAAAAACCAATGAAAGACGGAATTGAATTGTTGAATACCATTCAGGATGTATATTTAGATAATAGTATTACCATTGCATGATTTAAGTTTTAAAATGGGAAAAAGCCGGTATTGTAAACTTTACAGGCTATCGTTTCCAGAAAATTTGCAACTTCCTACAAAACTATTCCATGAGAGCAGCAGAAGATTTTGATGCCAGCCTTGCCGGTGAAGATGATATCACCGGGGAACCCAAAAAAAGCTGGTTTAAGCGGATTAAAAAAGGTATCCTTACATCAACCAAAGACAAAAAGGATGCACCGGAAGGTCTTTGGACCAAATGCCCGGAGTGTAAACATACCTGCACATCAACTGATCTGGGGGAGAACAATTTTGTTTGCCCCAAATGCGAATATCACCACCGCATCGGGAGTGATCAATATTTTGATATCCTTTTTGACAATAAGAAATACACTGAACTTTTCGCATCCATCATTTCAAAAGATTATCTGGGCTTTGTAGATTTAAAGCCTTATGGCAAAAGATTGGAAGAAACTTATGCCAAAACCGATATCCACGACTCCATAACGGTTGCTGTGGGTAAAGTGAATGAACATCCATTGGTAATTGCCTGTATGGATTTTGAATTTATCGGAGGCAGCTTGGGCAGTGTGATGGGTGAAAAAATAGCCCGCGCCTGCGACTACTGCATCTTGCACAAGATTCCCTTCATGATCATCAACAAAAGCGGCGGTGCAAGGATGATGGAAAGCGCTTTCTCTTTGATGCAACTGGCCAAAACTTCCGGAAAACTCATGCAACTCAGTGAAGCCAAAGTGCCTTATATTTCATTGTGTACCGACCCTACTTTTGGAGGCACCACCGCTTCGTTTGCCATGCTGGGTGATATCATCTGCGGAGAACCGGGAGCCCTTATTGGCTTTGCCGGACCAAGGGTAATCAAAGAAACCATCAAAAAAGATCTTCCACCCGGGTTTCAGCGCAGCGAATTCCTGCTCGAACATGGCTTCCTCGATTTTATCATTAACAGGAAGGATCTGAAAGAAAAAATCAGCAGCCTACTTCTTTAAATGCCTTGCTAAACTACCAAAATAGCAGGCTGTAGTACTAATACTACATTTCAAAAAAAAGTTTTCAGGAATGTTGAATTTATCATTTCCAGCATTTACCTTTAATTAGTTTTCATAGGGTACGGATTAAAAACGAACCGGGGTTTTTACCCTGGTTTTCTTTTATAATCAAATAGATAGCGATAATACCTATTATTTAGCTTCATATCTTATTCTTTTTTTTTATCCTTCCCTGCTCATCAATCAAGTGCTTATCTTTACAATAAATATTAATGGTGGAACTGGTAAACCGAAAAGCACATTTTGAATACTTCTTTGAAACCTCCTACGTTGCAGGAATGGTGCTTTCCGGTACAGAAATCAAATCGCTCAGGGAAGGCAAAGCCAGTTTTAACGATAGTTATTGCAGCTTTCATCAGGGAGAACTTTTTGTAAGAAGTCTGCATATCGCCGAATACGCATTTGGCACTTATATCAATCATCGCCCATTACAGGAAAGGAAACTGCTGCTACAAAAAAGGGAATTGCGCAAACTGGAAAATAAGATCAAAGAGAAAGGCTATAGTATCATCCCCTTAAAGATTTTCTTCAGTGAAAAAGGGTATGCCAAAATGGAAATCGGATTGGGAAAGGGCAAAAAGAATTACGACAAACGCAATACCATCAAGGAGCGGGAATCAGACCGTGATGTAAAACGGAAGTACGGATTATAAAATCAACACTCACTTAAACTTAAGGGTACATTTACGGCGAGGCCTCCATCAGAAGTTTCTTTGTACTTGCTGTGCATATCGAGAGAGGTATCCCACATGGTTTTGATTACGCCATCCAAACTCACTTTGGCAAAATCGGGTGTGCTGCGAAGGGCAAGCTGGCTGGCTGTTATGGCCTTGATAGCCCCCATGGTATTCCGTTCTATGCAGGGAATCTGAACCAGCCCCCCAATAGGATCACAGGTCATTCCCAGGTGATGCTCCATCGCAATTTCGGCAGCCATCATTACCTGCCTTTGTGTACCGCCCAAGCTTTCGGTTAAAGCTGCAGCTGCCATGGCACTGCTTACGCCTATTTCGGCCTGGCATCCGCCCATGGCTGCAGAAATGGTTGCTCCTTTTTTAAAGATACTGCCGATTTCAGACGCGGTTAATAAAAATGAGATGATCTTTTCAGGGTTGTTGCCGCCACAAAAGGCAATATAATAATGCAACACCGCAGGAATTACACCCGCCGCCCCATTGGTTGGAGCCGTTACTACTCTTCCAAATGCAGCATTCTCCTCATTAACAGCAAGGGCAAAACAACAAACCCAATCGAGGATATAATTAAAATCTGTTCCGCCTTCCATAACCAGTTTTAGCCAGGAATCGTAATCGGTATAAGTTTTCCCTCGCAATAGTTTCCGGTTAAGCAACGGGGCACGTCGGCTTACCTGTAATCCGCCCGGCAGTGTTCCTGAAGTATGGCTTCCCCTGTAAATGCAGGCCTTCATTACTTCCCAGATGTTTAAAATGCCTGCTTTGGTTACCGCTTCCGGTCGCCAGGCTGATTCGTTTTCCATCACTACTTCACTGATAGACAAACCTGTTTTTCGACACCAATGCAGCAGTTCATCAGCAGTATTCACAGGAAATGGTAACTGCAGATGTATGGAATGATGGATTGCTTCCCCTTCTTTTTTTACGAATCCACCGCCGATAGAATAATAGGTTTCAGCAATCGTTTCTCCGGTTTGAAGAGCTACTAAAAAGCTGAGGGCGTTCGGATGATAAGGTAAAGCTTCACTGTATAGGAATTCAATATCATCAGATGGGGTAAAGTCGATTTCATGGATGCCGCCAAGAATCAATTTGCGCATCTGTTTGATATCGCTGATACGGGCATCAATACTGTTTACGTCGAAGGTGACAGGGTCTTCACCCGATAATCCCAACTGAATAGCGATATCAGTGCCATGGCCCACACCTGTTTTTGCCAATGAACCATAGAGTAAAATTTCAATGCTTTTTACCTGATGGAGTTTTTGCTGATGCCGCAATGATGCTGTGAATTGCTGTGCTGCACGCCAGGGGCCAAGGGTATGGCTGCTGCTAGGGCCAACCCCTATCTTAAACATGTCGAATATGGAAATGGCTTCGTGGCTCAATGCGTGAATTTATGAGAAGCCTAAATTAATGATTTATCGCCAGCTATTGCACAGAAAGCAGTGCCATATCGAATTTAATAAACGAATTCGCCGGAAGTATCACAATACCGTTATTATCCTTGATGGCTTCAGAACCATACCCCAGGGAAGGCGGAATATAAATCGTAATAGATCCTCCGGGTTTTACAAAAGGAATGGCTTTTTGAACACCAATAATAAGGAGGCCAAGCACAAAATCAATTCCATCGGCTGTTTGATTGCTATCAAAGGTTGTTCCCGTTCCCAAACGGTATGCGTCGTAGTTCACCCGTATGCGGCTGCACAATTGTGGCGTGGCCCCTGAACCCGGGTTGTTGAGGGTATAAAATACTCCGGATGGTAACTGCACTGCAGTTAATCCGTTAGTAGTAAGATAGGCCTGAATGGTACCGATTTCAGCAGCAGTAGCGGTAACATCTGCATCTTTATAATTACATCCCTCCTCTTTTTTACAAGATGTAAATAAAAGTGCAATCCATAAAACTAAAACACCTAATTTTTTCATGTTGTTTTGTTTATACTATTAGATAGATTATTAGACTGATCCGCTGCATCTTCTTTTTTCAATTTGGCTTTTAATTCGAGATACAATTGCTCGTTCATTTCCCATTTGAAATGCATTCGGGTGAATGAGAAGAAAAGTATGATTAGAAGTACTGCTATTAAAATTACTACCGTACCACTATTGATCCTTGAAGCAACCTTGGTATACCAGGATGGAGAAAGCCAATATACCAGCACAATGGAGAATAAGATGGGCAGTCCGAATAAGAAAGCCATAGGTAATCCTCCTATCAATTTCGACATAAAAAGGCTTTCCCGTTCTCTAACCTGTTCCCATCGTGAAAGAAATGACTGTTCTTTTGATGTAAGCATATTGCAAATTTAAACCAATTGTGCCTAAACTCTAAAGAAATGAATATATTGCAGCAAGGAAACAGGCTCCCGATATGAAAATAGAACAACTGATTGTAAAGTACCTCTACCAACATAAGAAACTAAGTTTACAAAATATTGGATATTTTGTGTTATCAGCAGATGTGGTTATACCGTCTGAATCCGAAAAAGATAATGCACTCCCCGAAAACGCTGTTCAGTTTACTTATGACACCCGCGCTCCGCAGGATCTGGAATTGATTGATTTCATTGTTCAACAAACCAGAAAAATAAAACCGCTGGCAACTTCTGATTTAGAATCATTTACCATGCTGGGCAGGCAATTCATGAATATCGGCAAACCCTTGGTATTAGAAGGACTTGGCATCTTGCAGAAAAATCAAGCCGGACTATATGAATTTATCCAGGGTCAAAATGTAAGCCACAAAATGGACCACTCCCATGGCGGATTCAGGGAGAAAGAAAGTGAAGAAGTGAATTTTTCAACGCCCCTTCGCCAAAAAAACGGAAAAAGATGGATCCTTCCCTTACTGCTCATCATCGGTATACTGGGTGCATTGGCTTATATCTATTACCGTTTCAATGAAAATAAGGCCAAATTCGCCGAACAACCGGTTACAACCATTGCTTCTACCGACAGTTTGAAAAAAGACAGCACCCCAATTGTAAATCAGGCTGCTCCGGTGGTTGATACTAACGTTATAGTACAGACGAAAAAAGACAGTTTCAGTTTTAAAGTGGTGATCAAGGAATATACCAATGCGGTTGCTGCAGAAAAAGCCTTCACCAAACTTTCTAGTTATGGCCACAAACTGCTGATGTACCAGGTTGACTCTACACAAACACGTATCGCTATGCCCTTCATGAACCCGTTATCGGATACCAGCAGGATGCGCGACTCATTAAAAATATTCTTCGGAGGGAATCCTTATATCGATTTCAATTAATGCCTGATGGCTTTTCTTAAAAAATACATTTTCCAGGCATATGGTTTACTAACGATTCTTTATCTCGTTTGCGGATTATCAGGAAAAACGGAATGGCTCATTTACCTGAAGCCCTTGCTGATGCCGCTGCTGATGCTGGCTCTTTGGATAAACAGCAAAGCTTCTACAAGCAGACTAATCCTTCTCGCAGGATTGCTTTTTTCTCTTGCCGGTGATGTATTGTTAATGAATGATTCGGTATCGAATTATTTTATCTTCGGATTAGCCTGTTTTCTGTTAGCACATATTTGTTACATCTGGCTTTTTTTAAGTATTGCGCCACAAGCATTCTCTTCCTTACTCAAACGTCCATCTTATTTTATCATCGTATTAGTTTATGCGCTTACCTTATTGGTTGTATTGTGGCCAAGGCTGGGGGAATTGCGTTTGCCGGTTGCTGTTTATGCCGGGGTTATTAGTATCATGCTGCTGGCTGCAATAGCTGTAGCGCATCGGCTAAAAGGAATTACCGGTAAATGGATTTTATCAGGTGCCATTTTATTTGTGATCTCGGATAGCTTGCTCGCTTTAAATAATACCGATTGGACAAACAATATAGTCCAATATCGGCTATCGCCTCATTGTACTATTTGTTTGATACCATCGGCATTTAAGATTTATAAAATATTGGCATATTATATAAATCACATTGGTATCAATTCTTGCAATCGTTTCCTTATGCGGGAGTTTTGATCATGCTCACCTATTGCGTGGCACAGGCATTCTTTGTATGGGGATACCTTGATTTTCAGGGTCATTATTTTATGCGCCCGGCTTCCAGGCGGTGATTGCATAAACCAAAGGGATTTTATTGCCGAATTTTTCAATGATAAATTTACCTGGCTCCCGTTCAAGCATACCCGAAAAACAAGAGTAAGGAGAATAATCGAATTCCTGAAATGAACTTATTTGCAAGCCTGTTTCAAGAAGTGCGGAGAGCACATTGCCTATTCCGTGATTCCAGGTAATGGTTTCACTCTTCAAATCTGAATCCCTATCTGCATAGGTGCCCTGTTCTACCTCCACAACTTTTGCGGCATTCATATAAGGATAAGCGATTTCAGTAAAGTCATTATTGAACATCCAAATAACAGGATGAAATTCTACAAATACGAATTTACCTCCAGGCTTAAGATAACGGTTAACAATAGCCGCCCAGGAAATCAGATCGGGCAACCAGGCAATGGTGCCGTAACTGGTAAATACCAAATCGAAATCAGCATTGAGGTGTGCTGGCAGCTCGTAGAGGTTACAGCAGATAAAAGTTGCATCGGCGCCTGTTTTTTCGGCCAGTTCCTTAGCCTGAACAATAGCTGCATCCGAAAAATCGATTCCGGTAACGCTTGCACCCATTCTGGCTAAAGTGATACTGTCCTGCCCGAAATGACATTGCAGGTGTAAAACCTTCTTGCCGCTGATATTGCCAAGCAAATTCAGCTCAATTTCATTCAGACTATTCTTTCCCGCAAGAAATGCAGGAAGATCATAAAATCCTGAATGGATATGAATGGCAGTAAAGCTATTCCAGGCTGTTCTGTTTTTTTCAAATTCTGCATTATTCATCCGGTCATTTTTAAAATAAAGATCCCCGACGTAAAGGTCGGGGATCTTATCTAAATTAATGAGGTACGAATGTAAGGGCTATTAATATCCCATTCCACCCATATCTGGAGCACCACCATGCATATGTGGTTCTTCCTTCTTAGGTTTGTCTGCAATCACACATTCTGTTGTAAGCAGCATTCCTGCGATGGAAGCAGCATTCTCCAGTGCTACACGGCTTACTTTAGTTGGGTCGATTACACCGGCTTTGAAGAGGTTTTCGTAAACTTCGGTACGGGCATTGAAACCAAAATCGCCTTTGCCTTCTTTGATTTTCTGGATAACAATGGAGCCGTCGATTCCTGCGTTAGCAGTAAGTATACGAACAGGCTCTTCCAATGCACGACGAACAATAGCCATTCCGGTTTGCTCATCAGCGATCTGTCCCTTCACTTTTGGATCAAGGCTTGTAATGGCACGGATATAAGCAACACCGCCACCTGGAACAATGCCTTCTTCAACTGCAGCACGGGTTGCATGCAAGGCATCATCAACACGGTCTTTCTTCTCTTTCATTTCAACTTCTGTTGCGGCCCCAACATACAATACAGCTACACCGCCAGCCAACTTAGCCAGGCGTTCCTGTAATTTCTCTTTATCGTAATCTGATGTTGTATTTTCAACCTGCGCTTTGATTTGGTTTACACGGGCTGTAATATCTGTTTTCTTTCCTTTTCCACCTACAATAGTAGTATTGTCTTTATCGATGGTTACTGAAGCAGCCTGACCAAGATAAGTAAGGTCTGCATTCTCAAGTTTGTAACCTTGCTCTTCACTAACTACGATACCCGCAGTTAAAATAGCGATATCTGTAAGCATTTCCTTGCGGCGATCACCAAATCCGGGTGCTTTTACCGCTGCTACTTTGATGGTTCCACGTAATTTATTCACCACTAATGTTGCCAATGCTTCACCTTCAAGGTCTTCGGCGATAATCACCAAAGGACGGCCACTTTGCGCAACTTTCTCCAGAATATGGAGGATATCCTTCATCGCAGATATTTTTTTATCGTAGATGAGTATATATGGATTTTGTAACTCTGCCTGCATTTTTTCGCTGTTGGTAACGAAGTATGGACTGATATATCCACGATCGAATTGCATACCTTCAACAATATCTACAGTTGTATCGGTTCCTTTGGCTTCTTCTACGGTAATTACGCCTTCCTTACCTACTTTGGCAAAAGCTTCTGCAATCAATTTGCCGATGGTTTCATCGTTATTGGCAGAAATGGTAGCCACTTGTTGAATTTTCTTACTATCGTTGCCAACAGTTTGGGATTGTCCTTTCAAATTTTCCACTACCAGGCTTACCGCCTTATCAATACCACGTTTCAAATCCATTGGATTGGCACCGGCTGCAACCATTTTCAATCCTTCTGCGATAATAGACTGAGCTAATACCGTTGCTGTTGTTGTACCGTCACCGGCAATATCAGCGGTTTTGGAAGCAACTTCCTTAACCATCTGTGCACCCATGTTTTCAATAGGGTCTTCCAGTTCAATTTCTTTAGCAACAGTTACCCCATCTTTAGTTACCTGAGGGGCTCCGAATTTCTTATCGATAACCACATTACGACCTTTAGGGCCAAGGGTTACTTTAACGGCATCTGCCAGGGTATCAACACCCTTTTTCATTTTATTTCTTGCTTCGATATCGAAGAAAATTATTTTAGACATGTTATTAGTGATTTGAAAAGTTGAAGAAATGTAATCTGATAAATACTGACGAAGAATAACTTCGCTTGCTAAACCTATACGATTGCCAGGATATCACTTTCTCTCATGATGAGATAATCGTTCCCTTCCACAGAAATTTCTGTGCCGGCGTATTTGCCATAAAGCACGGTATCGCCGGCTTTAACGGTTACAGGTTCATCTTTTTTGCCGGGTCCGGCAGCTAAAACAGTACCACGTTGTGGCTTTTCTTTTGCAGTATCAGGAATGATAATACCCCCTGCAGTTTTTTCTTCTGCGGCGGCTGGTTTTACAATAACCCGGTCGTGAAGAGGAGTAATTGCTAACTTCTTTGCCATAAATTCTAGGTTTTGAATGGTTTTAAAATGTTATTCCCTTTCGGGTATTTCAATGATGTCATATATTGTACCAATTCAGGTAAAAGGCATCATTGTCAGGTTTGCATACCGTTATGTCAGGGTGGATTTTTAATTCAGGACAAATTTTCATTTTCGAATAATTCGCAAGCTTTTTCACAGGCAGCAAGTGAGAAAACCTTAATTTTGCCCATTAAAATCAATCAGGCACAGATGATCAGCAGGAGAAATATCAGGGTGAAAGTAATGCAGACCCTGTACAGTATCGATAGCCTGAACGGAGATACCAAACCCGGTGAACCAGCCATTATCCTTAACAGGAAAATTGAGCAAACCCGGAATTTATATGCCTATCTCATTTATTTTCTCACCGAAATTGCCCGTTTTGCTGAGCAGGATGCTGTTCAGAAAGCCAACAAACATTTACCCTCTGCCAACGACCTGGCTGTGAATACCAAGATTTCCGGAAACGAATTATTGTGGAAAATACTGGAAGACCAAAGTTTTAAAAAAGTAGTTTCAGAAGTGCATCTCGATAAAATGTTAGACCGTGATTTGCTTAAGAAAATCTACAACCAACTTGTTCAAACCACTTTCTATACTGAATATATCGAGGATCAGTCTCGCGACAAAAAGTCGGAGAAAAGGATCCTGGAATTTATTTTTACCGATTTGCTGCTGCCCAATGAGGATTTTATCAACCACCTGGAAGAAAATTTCATCAATTGGGATGATGATGCCGAATTGATGCTTGCCCTTGTGCTTAACTTCCTGAACAAACCGGTAACTACCTCTTTCACCGATATTCTCAGTAAAGAAAAAAGGGAATTTGCTCAAAGTCTGTTAGAAACCGTTTTGAGCAAGTCGGAATATACACTCGAACTCATAAAACCTAAACTCAAGAATTGGGATGCAGACCGAATTGCTGCACTCGACCTGATCATTTTACAAATGGGCGTTTGTGAATTCCTGTATTTTGAAACTATTCCAACCAAGGTTACCATCAATGAATATATCGATCTGGCCAAAGCTTACAGTACGGTTCAAAGCGGACAATTTGTAAACGGCCTGCTCGACAATATTCACAAAGAGTTGACTGCCGAGCAAAAAATCCACAAAAAAAATTTTAAGAATAGTGTTTTATGATGCGTATTAAAAATTATGTTCAGCTTTCCATTGTAGTATTGTGCTGTTGTGGTTTTTTATCGAGTTGCGATGTGAGGAAAAAAGATAAGATAGCTGTTGCACCGGGAAAAAAGGTAAAAGTGGATGCGGAACCTACAACCGTTTCGATCATAGACAGTGTTTATGATTTCGGAACCATCAGGGAGGGCGATGTGGTGGCATTCAGTTACCGATTTAAGAATACCGGCGACAAGCCGCTTGTAATCACAGAAGCATTGGCCAGTTGCGGTTGTACTGTTGCTGAAAAGCCCGAAAAACCGGTTATGCCGGGAGAAATAGGATATATCAAAGTAAAATTCAATAGTGATAAAAAACCGGGAGAAGCCCATAAAACACTTACGATTACTTCCAACGCACAACCGGAATTTCCACAGTTGCTGTTGAAAGGAACGGTAGAAGGTAAAACGGAAACAGAATAAAAAAAAACCACAGCTATAACCCGGCCCAATGGGCCAATAAATTGAACAAAATGAATGCAATGCAGATCTTTCTAATGACGCCTGATCCCTCAGGAAAGTCGAGCAGTACTGGTACCCTTATCATGATGGGTTTGATGATACTTGTGTTTTGGATGTTTATGATACGCCCGCAAGCTAAAAAAGCGAAACAACAGAAGCAATTCATCAACGACCTTCAAAAAGGAGATAAGATTGTAACCATCGCAGGGATTCATGCCACTATTAACAAAGTGAATGAAGACGGTACTTTATTGATAGAAACCGCACCGGGAAGTTATATCAAGATTGAACGTGCCGCGATAAGTATGGAGTGGACTTCCAACATCAACAAACCTGTTGCGGAAGTAAAGAAATAAGCATGTGTTGAAATCTCTGTCAGCTGAGCCGTTTTCATGAGCGGTTGGACTGGCAGTTTTTACAGGAAGCCAATTTTAATGTCTACTAAGTCACCATGTTAAAAATCGGATTGACCGGCGGAATTGGGAGTGGTAAATCTACTGTTGCTGTAATTTTCGAATTGCTGGGCATACCGGTGTATTATGCCGACCTCAGGGCAAAGGAATTGATGAACAGCAACGATACATTGAAGGCATCCATACAAAAAGCGTTTGGCCCTTCCAGTTATACAGCAGGCAAACTCAACCGCAGTTTTTTGGCTGAATCCGTTTTCGGGCACCCTGAAAAGTTAGCCTTGCTGAACAGCCTTGTTCATCCGGTTACCATTGCAGATGCACAGGAATGGATGAAAAATCAAACCAGTACTTATACATTAAAAGAAGCCGCACTCATCTTCGAAAGCGGCTCTGCCAATGGCTTAGACGCAGTAATCGGAGTAAGTGCCCCAAAAGAAATCCGTATCAGCAGAGTGATGCAAAGAGACCATTCCAGCTATGAAGAAGTAGTTAAGAGAATGGATGGGCAAATGGATGAAGCAACCAAAATAAGCCTTTGTCAATATGTGATTTACAATGATGAACAGAGCTTACTCATTCCACAAGTGATCGGTATTCATGAAATGCTTAAAGTTAAGGCATCGGAAATACAAGTTGCTTAAGCTTTTATTTCAATGCTTCGAGTGCCAGCTTGATCTTCTTCAACCCTTTCTCAATAAATTCTGTTTTGTTGGCAAAGGAAATCCGGATGCAGGAAGGCTCACCAAATGCCCTTCCGGTTACTACCGAAACATGAGCCGTATTGAGCAGGTACATACACAATTCATCTGCATCAGCGATACAGTTGCCATCCGGTGCAAACTTGCCAAAATAATTTTTCACTTCAGGGAATACATAAAATGCACCGGGAGGTTCATGACAGGTTACATGAGGTATTTCAGATAAGAGCTTCATGATGATGTGGCGCCGCTTTCGGAAAGTGGCCACCATTTCAGCAGTCGGCCTCAGATCGCCCGTAAGCGCAGTGATAGCGGCACGTTGGGCGATAGAATTGGTTGCGCTGGTAAACTGGCCCTGGATCTTATCGCAGGCTTTTGCAATTTCTACAGGGGCAGCCATATACCCTACCCGCCAACCGGTCATTGCAAAACCCTTACTGAGCCCATTGATCAGGATCACCCTTTCATGAACAGAAGGAAATGCTGCGATACTTTCATGAACACCGTTGAAGTTGATGTGTTCGTAAATTTCATCGCTCATGATAAATACCTGAGGGTATTGTTCAAATATTTTCACCAGGCCAGCCAACTCATTTTTAGTATATACGGCACCGGTAGGATTACAGGGCGATGAAAACATGAACAACCTGGTGTTCGGAGTGATATGGCTTTGCAATTCTTCCGGAGTTATCTTGAAGCCGTTCTCGAACTTTGTTTTAACCAGTACCGGCACACCACCTGCAAGTTTTACAATTTCACTGTAAGTAACCCAGTATGGTGTGGGAATGATCACTTCATCTCCCTTATCTACAATAGCCAAAACCGCATTGGCGATGCTTTGTTTTGCACCTGTGCTCACCACAACCTGTTCCGGCGTATACAGCAAGCCGTTATCCCGATGCAGTTTTGTAACAACCGCCTCCCGCAGGTCAAGATATCCTGAAACCGGTGTATAATGGCTGAAATGGTTGTCGATCGCATTTTTAGCCGATTCACGGATATGTTCCGGTGTATCAAAATCGGGTTCACCCAAACTTAAATCGGTAAGATCAATTCCACTTGCTTTAAGCGCCCTACCCAACTTGGCCATTTTCAGCGTCTCCGGTTCGTTGAATCGTGTGAGTAAGGAAGATAACTGCATACAATTGGTTATAGTGCTGCAAAAGTAATTAATAATCATGGCTATACAGGTTTAAAATGGAAAAGATAAGTAGGCTTTTAAACGGAAATTCGAAAATATTAACCAATGTCGCCTTTATGATAAATGAGCTGTTTAAGGAAACAGACATTATTGTATTGATTACCGGAGGGCTTTTGAATTTATTGATATTATCAAAAGTCTATCAACGCTAACCATTCCTATTATTGCCTGTTGGTATGATGTTGAACACGATCGGCAACTGAATATCATTTTGCCTGATGAGGAGAAATCTCATTTATTCTACTGTTGCATGCATAAATAGATGAAAAGCAGCGCATTACTATTAAAGTAAATGGGTCAAACTTAATTCCTTCGTGGCCTACCATCAATCGATTTTTCTCCTATCTTTGCACACTAAAAAAATTAACTACTTAAGTTACTAAAAAAGTACATCAACATGAAACTGAAAGGTTTAGTCTGGTTTTTTACCATTGCTTTGATTGTGATATCACTATGGGAACTTTCGTACACCTGGGTGGTACGCAGCTACGAAAACAAGGTAAAAGCCCAGGCAGAGCGTCTGGTAAAAGCCCAATCCACCAATCTGTCGCCTGAAGAAAAAGAGCTGCTTGTAAAAGCCAAAACACAGAAAATCCTGGATAGTACTAAGGACAAAAGTATTTTCCCTGTTGTAGGTACTACGTATCAGAAGTGCAAAGAGAATGAACTCAACCTTGGTCTCGACCTGCAAGGTGGTATGAGTGTAACCATGGACGTTAGTCTGGAAGGCTTACTTAAATCGCTTAGTAACAACCCTCGCGACCCTCAACTATTGGCAGCCCTGAGAACAGCCACCGCACAAAAATCGAACAGCGAATCAGATTATATCACTTTGTTTTCGGATGCATATATCAAACAAAACGGAACCGGAAAATTGTCTTCTCTTTTTGCCGGCCCGGGTAAAGACATCAAGATCAACGACGACGACAATATGGTGATCAGCAAAGTGAGAACTGTGGCGAAAGGTGCTATCAACCAGACTTACAAGATTCTTGTGAAGCGTATTGATAAATTTGGTGTTGCTCAACCAAACATCAACCTTGATGAAAATAAAGGTGTGATCAATGTGGAACTGGCCGGTATCAGTGATCCGGAACGTGTTCGTAAATTCCTCCAATCTTCAGCCAACCTCCAGTTCTGGGAAGTTTACCAAATTGATGAACTGGCCTCTTCATTAAAAAATGCAGATGATAATCTTAAGAATTATCTCAATGGTATCATCGCTGGAGATTCTGCAAAGCTGGCCGATAGTAATCTGGCCAAGCAAAATGTAAATCCATTCTTCAGGGTCATCAACCCTATCGATGTTCAGACAGATAAAAATGGCCGACAGTTTTATGCACCAACTATTGGTAGCGTAGCCTTGAAGGACACGGGGCTTTTTAATAGCTATATCAACAATGATGTGGTTAAAAATGCCTTACCTGCCAATGTGAAATTCTTGTATGGCATCGAAGAAAAAGCAAGCAAAGGTAACCAGCGCTATTACCCACTCTATGCGGTTAAAACGCAAGCAGGAACCGAAAAAGCGCCACTGGAAGGTGATGGCGTGGAAGAGGCCCGTCAAGATTACGATGAATATGGCAAGCCTGCGATCAAAATGATCATGACCAGTGTGGGAAGCAAAACATGGGCAAGGCTTACCGGGAAAAATGTTGGCCGTCCGATTGCCATTGCACTTGATAATATCGTGTACAGTGCACCTAATGTAAATGGTGCTATTGAAGGTGGCAACTCTGAAATATCTGGTAGTTTTACCGTGGAAGAAGCACAAGATCTTGCCAACATCCTGAAGTCTGGTAAATTGGATGCCCCGGCAAAGATTGTTGCAGAACAGGTTGTTGGTCCCACACTCGGTAAAGAAGCCGTGAAAGGCGGTATCCTTGCTTTTGCAATCGCATTCCTGGTGATATTCATCCTGATGCTGGTGTATTATAATACCGGTGGATGGGTTGCCAATATCGCACTTATCCTCAATTTACTTTTCACCATCGGTGTACTCACTGCCATGGGCTTTACGCTTACCGCAGCAGGTATTGCCGGTTTGGTACTCACCATTGGTATGGCAGTAGATACAAACGTAATTATTTTTGAACGTATCAAAGAAGAGCTTACCAAAGGTAAATCCTATGAACAGGCTGTGAATGATGGCTATCGCCGATCACTGGCACCCGTTATAGATGCTCACGTTACGTCCTTACTTACGGCCATCATACTCGTTTACTTCGGGCTTGGTCCGGTACTTGGTTTCGCAACAACCCAAATTATCGGTATCCTACTTTCCTTGTTCTGCGGAATTTTAGTATCCAGGTTGATCACCGATTTCTGGACCAAAAAGAACAGGCACTTCAATTACTTCACCGGAATTTCTAAGCGGATATTTAAACATGCCAATTACAGGTTTATTGAATTGAGGAAATATGCTTATGTGATTTCTTCTATCGTCTTGCTTGCAGGTGTGGCATCCTTTTTCAATGGATTTCACGAAGGCGTTGAATTTAAAGGTGGTCGAAGCTATACTATCGAATTTGATAAAAGAGTTGACGCCAACGACGCTTTGCGTGATGATCTGAGAAAAGCGCTTGATGGTGATAATATCACCATGAAAACCGTTGGTAACGACGGCAAACACCTTAATATCACAACGGCTTATCTGAAAGGGGTAGACAATGCCGATAGTGCTGTTCAAACGAGACTATTCCAGGGCTTAAAAAATGTATTGCCACCGGGTACTACTTATGAGAAATTCATGACAGATCATAAGCAAAGTTCAACAACTGTGCAACCCAGTATCTCTGATGATCTTAAAAGAGGGGCGGTGAAAGCAACGATCTTTGCGATGTTGATTATCTTCTTGTATATTTTCGTTCGCTTCCGCGATTGGAGATATTCGGTAGGTACCATCCTCACCTTATTGCACGACGTATTGGTAACGCTTGCTGTGTTCTCTTTCTTCAAGAACATCGTACCCTTCCCATTGGAAATCGATCAGCACTTTATTGCAGCCATACTTACCGTAATCGGTTTCTCGATGAATGATACCGTAATCGTATTCGACCGTATCCGCGAATACAGCCGCGATATGAAAGGAGCAAGCAAAACCACCATCATCAATAAGGCCATCAACGATACCCTGAGCCGTACGATCATGACTTCACTCACCGTATTTATTACACTGCTCATCCTGTTCATTTTTGGTGGTGAAGTAACACGTGGATTCGCATTTGCGATGCTGATCGGTGTGATCACAGGTACTTATTCATCTATTTTTGTAGGTGCACCAATCCTGGTTGATTTTGCAAAAGACAAACCTTTGGGCGCCGCTGCTCCGGTTAAAGAAAAGAAACCTAAAGACGCAGTTGAAGAATTAGTTTAATGTTTTGATGATATATAAAAATCCCGCTCATTGAAGCGGGATTTTTTATGGAACAAAATGAATAGGATAATGATTAAACGGCAAAACTGGTTCCGCAGCCACAAGTTGAACTGGCATTGGGGTTATTAAAAGTGAAGCCCCGTGAGTTCAAACCGCCCTCCCAGGTGATTTCCATTCCGGTGAGGTATATGCCATGGGTTTTATCCATGATAAAATTAAGATCCTCTGTTTCGAATAAGATATCCTGTTCCTTCCTCAAATCAAAATCGAGGATATAGGTCATGCCGCTGCACCCTCCACCCTTAACCCCTACCCTCAGGAATTTCTGCTGATCAAATCCTTCTTCTTTCATCAGCCGGTTGATTTCTGCAATTGCAGATGTTGTAAAAGTTACCGGTGAACTTGTTGTTGTTTCCATACCAGAATTTTTACAAAATTACATTCAAAATATTTATACAACTTGCCAATGATTTGCGAAAGCAGGAAAATGTTGCTGCATCTTGTTTACATTTGTGCATAAATGAAACCTATGCAATTGTTGGCAATCTCATTCCAATACATCGAGATAGCGGTAATGGTGGTGTATTTCGCCCTTATCGGCATGCTTATCTATGAGTTCCGTTCGATGAAGGAAAAAATAAATGAAAGGCTTGGTTTGAATAACGAGGGAAACAAACTTAAGCTTCAGGCGCTGGAACGGCTTACCCTGTATACCGAAAGAGCGGGTTTGCAAAATATGGTAGGCCGTGTTGAAAGTTTATCCATCAGTAGTGCATTGCTACATAGTAACCTGATTGAAAGTTTAAGGTCAGAATACGATTATAACCTCAGTCAGCAGATTTATGTAAGCACTGAAGTGTGGAACGCGGTTACCCGGTTAAAAGACCAGAATATCTACATCATCAATCAACTGGCCGCAACACTTCCGCCAAATGCAACTGCAATCGATCTCAGCAAAAGATTATTGGAATATAGCATGACCCAAAATGCAGAACTGAATAAAGTGGTGCTGGATGCACTCCGTTATGAAGCGTCAAAAATTATAGACTAACCCAAAATGTAACCCATGCCAGATAAAGTTTTGAAAACCGATTCCGGAATAGCAATCAAAGAAATATACACCGGGGAAGATATTCAGCAAACAGACCCATCCTTACCGGGAGAATTTCCTTTTACACGAGGTGTTCAATCTTCCATGTACCGGGGTAAATTATGGACGATGCGCCAATACGCAGGATTTTCAACTGCCGAAGAAAGCAATAAAAGATACCATTACTTATTACAGCAAGGCGTAAATGGACTTTCCGTAGCCTTTGATCTGCCTACCCAGATCGGTTATGATAGCGATCATCCATTGGCAGACGGTGAAGTTGGAAAAGTGGGAGTAGCCATTGATAGTTTGGAAGACATGGAGAAATTGTTCAAGGGAATCAAGCTGGAAGAGGTTTCTACCTCAATGACCATCAATGCTACCGGAATTATCTTACTCGCCTTTTATGTTGCCCTCGCTAAAAAACAAGGTGCTGATCTGTCTAAAATCTCCGGAACAATCCAAAACGATATCCTCAAAGAATACGCTGCAAGAGGCACTTATATTTATCCGCCGAAGGCATCGATGCGCATCATCACGGATATTTTTGAATGGTGCAGTAAGGAATTACCGAAGTGGAATACCATTTCCATTTCCGGTTATCATATAAGGGAAGCGGGAAGTACCGCCGTTCAGGAAATCGCTTTCACCTTAAGTAACGGTAAGGCCTATGTGAAAGCTGCCCTTGCCAAGGGATTAGACATCAATGTTTTTGGCAAACGGCTATCCTTCTTCTTCAATGCACACAACAACCTTTTTGAGGAAGTGGCCAAATTCAGGGCGGCAAGAAAGATGTGGGCATCGATCATGAAAGATTTGGGTGCAACAGACGAAAAAGCCATGATGCTCCGCTTCCATACCCAAACAGGCGGCAGCACATTAACAGCTCAACAGCCGATGAACAATATCAGCAGGGTAACTATACAATCCCTTGCTGCGGTTTTGGGAGGAACACAGTCACTTCATACCAACGGCTATGATGAAGCCCTCAGTCTGCCCACCGAAACTGCTGCAGGCATCGCCCTCCGAACCCAGCAAATCGTTGCCTTTGAAAGTGGCATAGCCGATACCGCCGATCCGTTGGCAGGTAGTTATTATGTAGAAGCTATGACGGCAGCCGTGGAAGCTGCAGCCTGGGAACTGATCAAAACCATCGATGCCATGGGAGGAAGTGTAGCCGCTATAGAAGAAGGTTTCATCCAGAATGAAATTGCGAATAGTGCTTACCGTTACCAACGGGATATCGAAAGCGGTAAAAAAGTGATTGTTGGAGTAAATAAGTTTGAAGCCGATCATGAAGAAAAAATCCCCGTCTTCAGGATTGATGACAGCATACAGAAAATGCAGACCAGCCAATTAGATGAATTAAGAAAAAGGCGCAATACCCAGGAGGTAAAGGCATGTTTACATCAAGTGCGCCTCGCAGCTGAAAACGGCAGCAACCTGATGCCTCACATACTAGAAGCGGTTACACAATATTGTACCTTAGGTGAAATTGCCGACACGCTTCGGGATGTTTTTGGCGAATATCGTTAACCGCTTCTACCCTTCAACTCCATTTTATGAAAAGAATATATGTGTTGCCTCTTTTAGTTTTATTGTTTTCAACTTCTGTATCTGCCCAGAATTTCATGTCGCCGGAATTACTCTGGAAACTGGGAAGGGTTTCTGCTGTTGGACTTACTAAAAACAAGCAGGCAGTGGTTTATCGGGTGAGCACTCCGGTACTTGAATTGAATAAATCGAAAGTAACTTATCATACGGTTTCATTGGTAGATGGTAAAGTGGTTGAAATTGCAACACCCGGAGATTTGGTACCGGATAAAAATCTGTCACCTGACGGAAAATATCGCCTGAGTGATGCCCCGGTCAAGTTGAAAGAAATTACCGGAGCCGATAAATATCCCAGCCTATCGAAATCAAATGTATACATCTACGACAACCTCAACTACCGCCACTGGGATACCTGGGAAGATGGAAGTTTCGATCATGTATTTATCAGTGAAGTGGCTGCCCCGGATAAAAAAACCGACCTGATGGAAAGCGAACCTTACGACTGTCCCACCAAACCATTCGGCGGCAGCGAAGATTATACCTGGAGTGCCGATGGAAAAACAGTAGTTTATGTAACCAAGAAAAAATACGGTACAGCTTATGCCATCAGCACCAATACCGACTTATACGCTTATCAACCAGAAACCGGCAAAACCACCAACCTCACCGCCGATATGCCGGGATATGATGTGAACCCTGCATTCAACAGTGAAAACCAACTGGCATGGCTGAGTATGAGCAGAGACGGATATGAAGCCGATAAGCAAGACCTCATGGTGTGGGATGGCAAAACTAAATTAAACCTTACCCGTTACCGTGATGATATTCATGTAGAAGGATTCATCTGGAGCGAAGACGGTAATAAATTATTTTTCAATGCTCCGGTAAATGGCACACTACAACTTTTTGAAGTAGATTATCCTGGATTGAAGGAAAAGGTTCCTGCAGTAAAGCAAATTACCCGTGGCGATTTTGATATCAGTGCCATTGTTGGCCAAACGGGAAACAAACTCGTGGTAAGCCGCACCGATATGAACCATGCCGCTGAACTCTATACCGTAGACCTGCTTACCGGTGGTACCACACAACTCACCCATGTAAACGACAGTATTTATGCAACTATAAGCATGGGCAAATCGGTGAGAAGAAAAGTTAAAACCACCGACGGTAAGGAAATGCTGGTATGGGTGATGTATCCTCCTGGCTTTGATGCCAATAAAAAATATCCTACCCTGCTTTATTGCCAGGGCGGACCACAATCTCCACTTACCCAATTCTATTCTTTCCGCTGGAATTTGCAGTTGATGGCGGCCAATGGCTATATCGTTGTTGCGCCAAACCGGAGAGGGATGCCGGGGCATGGCACCAAATGGAACGAACAAATCAGTAAAGACTGGGGCGGACAAGTGATGAAAGATTACCTCAGCGCCATCGACGATATCAGTAAAGAAAACTATGTAGATAAGAACCGAAGAGGATGTGTTGGAGCAAGCTATGGCGGATATTCAGCGTTTTTTCTGGCAGGCATCCACCAGAACCGCTTCAAAACCTTTATTGCTCATGATGGCGTATTCGACCTCAAGAGCATGTATGGAACAACGGAAGAAATTTGGTTTGTAGACTGGGACTTTGGCGGGCATTATTGGGACAAACAAAACAAAGCCGTTCAGCAAACCTTAGCAAAATACAATCCGATAGACCTGGTGCAGAACTGGAATACGCCCATCCTCATCTATCAGGGTGGAAAAGATTACAGGGTGCCGATCGAGCAGGGATTGCAGGCTTTTCAGGCTGCACAATTGAGGGGAATAAAAAGCAAACTCGTTTACTTACCCGATGAAAACCATTGGGTATTGAGTGCTCAAAATGCATTGGTATGGCAAAACGAATTTTACCGCTGGCTTGCAGAAACATTGAAATAAGGAAAGTTCAGCAGACTATTCTTACCGGTGAGCAAAATCTAAATTGAAATCACCTTTGATCCTTTCCATAGGAGGATTGAAATATCCGTATTTCAATGCAGGAAACTCTTCTTGTAATAAATCCATCAGTTGAGCCACTCCCATGCATTCTCCGGTTTCGGGTACATCAATTTTTTCGAGATACCAATCGGGGTCGATATTGAAATTACGCCATTGGATCATGTTCAGGCCTGTTTCACGAATCAACATCCGTAGGGCTTCATATTCTTCAATACTATCTGTCATTCCTGGAAATACGAAGTAATTTATACTGGTAAATACACCATATTCACGTGCGATCTTTAAACTCTCAATCAAATCGATGAACTGATAATTATTGGGTTTGTAGTAGGCCATGTAAATAGCTTCCCTCGCTGAGTTGGTACTTACCCGCATGCTGTTTAAACCCGCTTCACACAAAGCTTTCACCGCATGGGGTATACTGCCGTTGGTATTGATATTGATGCTGCCCTTTTGGGTGTGCTTCCTGATTTCAACGATGGCTTCGCAGATGGTTTCCCACATGAGTAGTGGCTCTCCCTCGCAACCCTGTCCGAAACTGATGATAGGGAAAGCTGCTGTTTCCAAATGCGGTACCGTGAACTCAACAATCTCTTCCGGGGTAGGCTTAAACGTTAGTCTGTCCTGTGTACTGAAAATGGTTTCTTCCTGCGGTTGAAAAGATATGCATCCTATACAGTTGGCGTTGCATGCAGGAGAAACGGGCACCGGGCATTCCCATCTTCCCAATGATAAGTTCCTGGCTGCCGGGCAGGTATAGGTCATGCAACAGTTGTTCATCAGGTGTTCTACCAACCTGTTGTTGGGATAAGCCTTGAGTAAATGGTTGTATCCCGATTGAATCTGCGTATCATCATAACCGGTAGCTTCCTGACGGATGTCTTGCTCGATTCTTACTGCCGGCACATAAAGTTCATCATTATACCAGCCTGCTGCCGTATAACAAAACAAAGGAAGCGTTGGTGCATCAGGCAGTGTTTCGTAGGCAGCCATGTATAAGCCGGTATGTGCCGGCGGTATGAAAGCGGCTACAGCCCAACCCTTTTCGCAAAGACGCATCTCACCAGATTCCACATCGATTCCGATTCCCCTTCTACCCGGAAGTTCATACAACTGGCCCCCCTCTGGCAAACCGATCCATTCTTCCAAAGGGATTGGTAGTGCATCCCAGCCGCTTCTGCCTGTAACAAATAAGGTCTGGTCTTCATAAATATTTCCATTCCCGTCGGAATACATTAAAAAAGGAGGATGATTGAGTGCTGCCATTTGCTTGCAACTACTATAAAAAACCGCCTATAGTATAACGTGCTATTTGGTGTAGAGCTTTGCACTATTCTTTTTTAAATAGGCTTTGATTTGCTCAAAATTCATATTTGCCATTTCCAATGATATTTTCTCCTTGATGGCTCTAAAAGTTTTCACTGTGTCAAACTCTTTTTCTTTTATTGATTTTTTAGTTTCAGTCTTCATACTCGAGAATTTCTTTTGGTGAACGTATTTCTAAAGAATGATAATTTGAACGAATATTGATAGAGTTATAGCCCCGAATTCTATAAACATTTACAATGTGTTTAAAATTCCAGCTTACTAAAATATCAGCTTTGTAAATGGTTGCAGTTGCGATAGGTATGCAATCGTCAAGACTTGTTTTGCCGACAACATGCTCAGCTACATACTTTGAAGCGAGAATCAATATTTCGTCTGTTACAATTACTTTTTCAATGTATTTTTTTGGCAGATTTTTAAAATGCTTCTTAACATTTTCAGGTGCGCTCAACAATTCAGTTTCTGTCAAGTCGGAAAACATGCAAATGACCTTCCCCAATTTAACTCTTTCAAAAAGCTGAAGAGTTGCTTCTTCAAATTCTTTATCAAAAGCACCACCAAAAACAGAAGTATCAAAATAAAATCTTTGCATCTTCTCAATAAATAATGTATATAATAAAGATAATACTATTTTCTGGCTGCTGCATTTATTGGGTACCGATACACATAACGCAAAAAGTCATATTAACCACTAACAACTTTGATATGCTGGCTGCAAAAAAGATTGAACGATTTTTCATCAATCTTAGCCGCATCAGCAGAAAGCAGACGGTGTTGAATCAGATTGTTATTCTTCAAGTCGATACTCAGGATGTTATCCTTTAAAATCGTTTGGCTGATATCTTGCCATTTGATAAGCTTTGGAGGAAATGAAGGATAATGTATCCCTTCTTTTGAAATACCGATGATGAGTTCACGGTTGGCAAAGAAACCCAGTAACGCAAACAATGCCAGAAAAAAACCGATCAATACCTGCCCGGTAAGCATCCAGATCAAAGCAGAAATAATAAAAGAAATTTCAATACGCAAGGACAATTTCTTTTTGGAGATCATCATATATACATAAATCAATAATGCAGCTATGCTGATTCCAAAACCCAGGTCAATCAGTTTGGATTGGAACCTATACCCCAGCACAAAAAAAACAAAACCAAATGCCGTACAGTTGATAATGCTGATCATCAAGGTGATCAGCCGGTAAGTTCCCGCTTTAGGATTGGAAAGATGGATGCGGTAATTATGCATGCTGCGGATTACTCGCGATTAACATATTACAAAGCTTATACAAAACTCTTGCCCCTACATTCTCATCCCATTCATCATGGCTTACACCCACTTCGTTCAAATCGAAGCCGATGATCCTGCGTCCGGATTGCATCAGTTTCTTGAGCAGATAAAAAATCTGTTCGGTTTCAAATCCACCTTGAACAGGGGTGCCGGTGTGTGGACAAAGCTTCGGGTCGAGACCATCAATATCAAAACTTAAAAAAACATCCATCGGTAATTGATGAATGATTTCTTCGGTAACTTGTTTCCAGGTAAAGCCTTCATATTGCCGTTCTTTGATATCCTTATCAAAATAAGTGGCAATTTTTTGATGATTCAGTTTGATATAATCCAGTTCTTCTTCGCAATAATCTCTTACCCCCACCTGAACCAGTTTGGTTACTTCCGGAATTTGTTCCAATGTATTGTACATGATGGAAGCATGCGAAAAATTGAACCCTTCATAAGCATTGCGCAAATCACAATGCGCATCTATTTGCAATATCCCAAAGGAAGGATATCTTTCAGCAATAGCTTTGAAATAGCCGAAAGGTGTGCTGTGATCGCCGCCTAGAAGCCCCACCAGTTTACCGGCATCGAGTATCTCTCTGGTTTGCTCGTAAACCCAATCGTTCAGAAAAAGGCTGCCAACATTGATTTCTTTAAGCGTTTTACACATGAATCGGTTGTTGGCAAGTGGTTCGCCCTGCGAAATATAATTGATATAGAGTTCGGCTTCCTTGCGCAGGTAATCGCTTTTCATCAGCACCTTCTTATCGGGAGTGCGCATAAAGATGCCTTGCTGCCAGCAATCCTTAAAATCAGCATCAAACAATTCTACCTGTAAACTTGCCGTAAAGATATGATCGGGAGCCCTTGCTGTTCCTGCATTGTAGCTTACCGTAACTTCCCAGGGAATGGGTAAAATCACCAGCCTTGAATCTTCCTCGGTAAATGGTAGTCCAAAAATATTATTGTTGGGATTGCCAACTGAATTAGGGTCGAATTCTGAGAGATTAGCCATGGCATTTTTTAAATTGCGGCAAAGATAATAGAAGAAAAAAATATTCAAATTAATAAATCAGTGCAGCTAAAAAACGGGTTTTGGCTTAACTTTGCGCAGAATATAGAAATATGAAACGGACCCACCTCATCATCCTCATTGGTATAGCAGCTTCGATTATAGGTTTACTGGTATATTCCGTTGATTTTTCAACCTACGACACTATAGATTCGGCCAGAAATAAACAAGGCAAATTTGTACATCTGATTGCTAAACTGGATAAATCGCAACCGATCGACTACGACCCTATCAATAATCCCAATTATCTCTCCTTTTATGCGGTAGACAGTTTAGGAGCGCAAACCAAAGTAGTTTATCACAATAGCATGCCGGCTGATCTGGCAAAAAGCGAACGTTTGGTATTAAAAGGAAAAATGCAATCCGGCCATTTTGAATGTAAAGATATCCTGTTGAAATGCCCCAGTAAATATAAGGATGATAAAAATTCAATTGAACAGGCTATCAATGAACAGAACGCTTCCAATTAGTTTTCGCATAAATCAAGCTGATGAAATTTGAAGGAGAACATTTGCTACCGGGTCAGTTCGGGCATTTTTTTGTAATACTCGCTCTGGTAGCTGCTTTGGTAAGTGCCATCTCATTTTTTCTCTCCTCCAGGGCTGCAAATGAAACCTTACAAAACAGTTGGTTACAATTCGCCAGAAAAGCATTTTTTCTACAAGGAATCTGTATCCTTTTTGTTTTTGGCATCATCTATTATCTCTGCTCGCAACATTATTTCGAATACATGTATGTTTATAAACATGCATCAAAGGAGCTGGAACCCAAGTATTTACTGGCCTGTATCTGGGAAGGTCAGGAAGGAAGTTTTTTGCTTTGGGCGATCTGGCATGCCGTATTGGGATCGTTCTTTTTGTTATTCCAAAATAGCATCGCAAAGCGGCGTTGGCAGGCGCCGGTGATGACCGTAATCAGTACTGCCCAGTTTTTCCTGATGCTGATGATACTGGGTGTATATATCTTCAATGTCCGTATCGGGAATAGTCCCTTTACCCTCACCCGAAATGAAATTGCCGGTCCCATTTTCAGTCAGCCCAATTACCTCAACTTTATTAAAGATGGCATGGGCCTGAATGTGTTATTACGCAATTACTGGATGGTGATTCACCCGCCGGTTTTGTTCCTGGGTTTTGCATCCACCATCATCCCCTTTGCCTATGCTTATGCCGGAATACAAACCCGTTTATATGGCGAATGGATCAAACCGGTATTGCCGTGGGCGCTTTTTAGTGCTTGCATTCTGGGAGTAGGCATCATGATGGGTGGTAAATGGGCCTATGAATCACTCAGCTTTGGTGGTTACTGGGCCTGGGACCCGGTAGAAAACGCCTCCCTGGTTCCCTGGTTACTATTGATTGCCGGCTTACATACCATGGTGGTGTATCAGGCCACCGGCCACTCGTTGAGAGCCAGCTACCTGTTCGCCATCCTCTGTTTTGTATTCATCCTATATTCTACTTTTCTTACCCGAACCGGAATATTGGGCGATACATCTGTACATGCCTTTACTGAAGCAGGAAAAGCCATCAATGTGATGATCGGCCTATTCGTGCTGTTTTTTACCTTACCGATGCTCGTACTATTTTTCCGCCATTATAAAAAAATTCCAGCCATACCTGCAGAAGAAGCCACTTCATCACGGGAGTTCTGGATGTTCATAGGATCATTGGTTTTTTTCCTTTCCGCCGTTTTCATAATCGCCATAACTTCTATACCTGTTTATAGTAAAACACCATTCTTAAAAGACCTTATCATCCGCATTCATAAAGGTCCATTGGCAATGCCTGAAAATGCTGAATTTTTATACAACAAAGTAATGGTGATGGTGGCCATTGTAATAGGTTTGCTAACGGCTGCCACCCAATACCTGAAATACAAATCTTCCCCCAAAGGATATTTCCTTAAAAAAATAGTTTATCCAACCCTGATCGCTTCCATCATTACCATTATCATCGCCATCTGGTATCCTTTTACCTACCACAAACAGGGAGCCGGATTTTTAGGTGCGATATACACCGCATTTTTTGCAACCCTATATTCCGTAGTGGCTAATGCCATGTATATCATGGTTCAATTGAAAGGCAATCTTAAAAGTGCCGGGGGCTCGGTTGCACATGCAGGTTTTGCCTTGATGATTGCCGGCATGCTCATTTCCAGCAGCAATAAGGAAGTGATTAGCGATAGCCGTGTAAATGGTATAAACGTTCCTGCCGGTAAAGATCCCATGACCAAGCAAAGCGATGATCCCAGAGAAAATCTCACCCTTATCCGTCAGGTATCTACAAGGATGGGCCGTTATGAAGTTACTTACCGCAATGATTCGAGTGGACATGAAAAGGGCCGTCGTTTTTATGGTTTATCGTTTGTAGAAAAAGATACCGCAACAAAAAAAGTGAAATCCTCGTTCACTTTGAATCCTGATGTGTATATCATGAAAGACAATAACATGAGCAGCAATCCGGATACGAAAAGTTATCTTACTAAAGATATTTTTACCTATATCTCTTATGCACTGAATGAAGAGAAAAATCAGGATACTTCCCATTTCACCTTATTCGAACTGGCAGAAGGCGAAAGCCGGATTTACAACAATGGTTATTTTGTTTTGAATGGCGTAACCAAAAACCCTTCAAACGACAAGTATCATTTTACACCTAACGATGCCGCATTGATGGCAGATATCACGATTGTAACAAAAGACAGTATGCGTTACCGTGCCCGGCCGTTAATTAAAGTGGATGGAGAATCGGTGCTGCAACTGGATGATACATTATACGCACAGAATCTCTTTGTGAAATTTGCAGGGGTAGGCGAAAACCGTAAAATAAAAATCGGTATCCGCGAATCTTCCACATTGATTGATTTTGTAACTGTAAAAACCTACATCTTCCCTTATATCAATCTGGTTTGGTTAGGCCTCATCATCATGGCATTAGGCATTTTGCTCAGTATGATCAGAAGAGCAGGAATGAGTACCGCAAAAGGCAGCTTAGTATTATTGCTTGCTTCGCTTGGATTGATTTACATGTTTTTACTCGCCAACTAACAGGTTAAAAACTCGCTTGATTTAAATACAAAAACCCTTTTTTAAGTCAATAATTTAACATTTATCCCTCTCCTGCGTTATTTGATGAACCGGTCATTTCCTTAATTTTACAGCATGAGCTTTCTGCTTAGATATAGTTTCTTGCTGGTGCTGATGGTTTTTTGTCAGTATGCGCTCACTGCTCAAACTTCCAGAGATACCATTCGCTTGCAGGCTTTTATTATTGATGGCGATACGGTTTCTATCTCTACCCTTTCCAATTATCAGATTTATGCACATATTACCGATGCACAGCGCATCGCAAGGGCTAAATATAACCGGCTCAGAAATGCCGTTTATGTAACCTACCCTTATGCCCGAAGAGCAGGGATAGTGATGAATGATATCAATCGTCATCTGGAAGGGATCAAAGAAAAAAAAGACCGTAAAGCTTATATCCAATCCCGGGAAAAAGAATTGAAAAAGGAATTTGCCACCCCGCTTACCAATTTATCGGTTTACCAGGGCAAAATACTGATGAAACTCATCAACCGCGAAACGGGCAATAATTGCTACGAAATCATCAAAGAATACCAGGGCGGATTAACAGCGAGGTTATATCAAACGGTGGCCTTCTTTTTTAACAGCAATTTAAAGCAGCCCTACGATCCTTTAAAAGACGATATGCTGATCGAGAAATTTGTTCAGGAAGTGAAACGTATGTATGGTTATAACGATGTTTCCATCCGCCAATGATGCCTTTTACTTTCAACCGCTGTTTTTTCCACCATAGCTTCCACAAAACCATATTATCGGTATAGGATTAGG
>JAPLEF010000024.1 GCA_026391525.1 Sphingobacteriales bacterium | reverse complement strand
GTGTAGTAAAGCATCTGAGCTTAACAGCACAAAACGTTTGATGTCTGTTTTCCATGTAACATCATTAATGTATTCTGCAAAATCAGATTTGAAGGCATTGCTTACTATGATAAAACTAATTCGTTGTATGCCTTCTTTTTTTAGTTTAGGGCAGTAATGGTTTATATAATCTTTTATTGCTCTTTCATCACCAGCACCCATCACGTAACCATTAGAATAAGCTTTTGCATCTATAATAAAGGCAACGTTTTCTTCTTTGTGAATAGCTATCAAATCGGGTTCTCTGCCTGAACCTTGCCCTAATGGTTGAACTGTAAAACCTAATTGTTTAAATACTTCACAAACAACTTTTTCGTATTTACTGCCTTTACTTGAACTGGATGTTTCTGTTTCATTGCCTAAGTCAATAAGGTTGGCAATAACTCTTGGTATGTAATCGTAAATATCAAAACTCGCTTGCGTTAATGCTGATATGGGAGCACCTTTAGTTGTATCTACTTGCTTTTGTTCTTTTGGCTTGGCTTCCTTTTTTGGTAATGCTCCTTTTACCGTTCTGAAATTCCAAAAGCAATGTTCTGCTTCCCAATTGGAAATTGCTCTGTTAGTATGCTGCGAAAGAATTTGCTTTATTTCTTCATTGAGATTAAAAAATGTTTCATAACTCTCTTTCTGTGATTTGGATTCCTGCCACAAACCAATATCAGTAAAGGAAACAATCATCGAGCTATACATAACCGGCCATATTTCGCTATTATGTATTTGCCAGAAATAAGAAAGAAAATAACAGACAGAACCCGGATTGGGTGTTTTACGTTTATCTGGCGCCTTATCAAAAATTGCAGATACATATTTGTCTAATGCTTCTATTTTACTAAGTGCATCTGGCAAGTCTTTTGGCTCAGCCACACACTGCTTCATCAATTTAGTTAGCTTTTGGGTTTGTTCTACTGTTTCACAGGTTTTAAGCAAAAGATTGAAAAACATTTGCCCTTTGATAGAGGTAAAGCCCCACAAATTATTTTGCTTGTTGAAGCTGTCGATATCGGTTTTAAATTCTGCTAAATCTATTGCACCTGTGATAAAATCTTTCATAATCATTTTCAGGGTTCCAATGGCTTCTAGCCTCTTGCTGTCAATATCTTCCAAAACATGTCCCTTAGTATCGATTACTTTCTTATCATCAGATATGTATTTATCCCAAATAGTAATGATTTTGTTTTTAATATTTTCTTGAATCATTTGAATTTATTTTATTCTTTACGTAAACTTCCCCTTTTTTGAAGCTGCTGTATAATTCATTTATTGTTTCATGTGACACAAACCAAGGCTTTGTGATTTGTTCTCTTCTACGCCACCATCCCCTTCTCAAACACCTCCACAAATTCCTTCATCTTAAAAATAATCCGTTCGCCAATGGCACGGGCTTGCAAAATGCTGGGTCTGTCGCCAAGGCATTTGAGTACTTCATCACGAATGGGATCCTGGCCACTGAATATGTACGCATCTATCAAGGCTTTAAATTGTTCTTTGTCTAAATGTTCTTCTTCGCAAAGTTTGCCAAGGGCCAGAACTTTTTGTTCCTGCCAGTATTTTTCAAACTCATCTTGTATGTTATCGGCATCAGCAATAAGCGGTAAATTCTCCAGGATAAATTTCTCTATCAATTCACGCTTACTTCTTAATTCAATATCACCGCCTAACAAATCCATGATGGCTTTTTTCTGTTGCTGTGCTTCACTGGCCTTCGCCTGCTTCAGTTTGGCCAATAGCTTAATGATATAGGCTACATTAATTAAATCCCGGTGTATCAGCTCTAATTCAAAATCAATATCATCAAGGATGGATGTTTTTTCTTTTTGATTTTCAGTTTTTACTTTATCGTATAGATCCAGGTACTTGCTTTTATAGTTCTCAAAGGTTTGTTCATCTATGCCCAAACCTTCCCAGCTAAAATCGACATAAGTTTCCAATACATTCTTTGCACGCAACAAGGCTCTGAAAGCCTGTACAAATGCCAGTTCATCTTCCTCTGTTTCTAAATCATCAACGCTTTGATATGTTGGTGCAATGGTAAGCAGTGCTTTTAAAGCTGCTGCAAATATTGCTGCAATGGCTTCATAAGGCGGTAAAATAATATCCTCTATGGCTTCTTTATTGCTGAACAGCGTAATGGCATCATCGGTTGCCTTTTTTAAATTGCGGAAGCACAAAATATTGCCTTGCGATTTTTGCTCCCCTAAAATACGGTTGGTTCTTGAATAGGCCTGTATAATACCGTGATGCCTCAGGTTCTTATCTACATACATCGTGTTTACCTTCTTGGCATCAAAGCCGGTGAGGAACATGCTTACCACCAGTAAAATATCCAGACGATCCTCGTCTTTGGCTGTTTCCTTTTCTCTTTCTTTTAATCGCTTGCTGATGTCTTTAAAATAGTTTTCAAAAGCCTGACTATCTTTTGTTGAAAAACTGGTGCCGTACATGGCATTGTAATCAGTAATACAGCTTTCTAATTTATCACGGGTATGACTTGATATATAGGCAACCTCTGGATCTGCCGCCATGGGGAGTTCTTCCTCATCGCCCGGCAGGTAATCCTGTGCATCCTCATCTTCTTCATTGGCGCCGTAGGTGAAAATGGTTGCAATACGCAAATCATGTTCCCCGGCTTCCTTTTTCTTTTGTAAGATGTCGTAATACTTGATGGCGTTGGCAATACTGCTTACGGCAAATATGGCGGAGTAATCTTTATTAAATGTTTTTTGCCCATGATACGCAATGATATAATCGGCAATTTTTGCCAGCCTCTTTTCATCATTAAACACTTCTGCCTTATCAATGTCTTCTACTTCAATATCAATAAACGTATTGCCTTTTTGTTTGTATTTACCAATGTACTCAATACCAAAGCGCAACACATTCTGATCACGGATGGCATCAGTGATCACGTATTTATGCAAACAGGTGCCAAACAGGTCTTTCGTAGTACGTTTGCCCAGTTCGTTTTTACTGGCATTCGCCGCAAAGATGGGCGTACCGGTAAAACCAAATAGCTGCGCCTGATTAAAATAATTAATGATCCGGTCGTGAGTATCACCAAACTGCGATCGGTGGCACTCATCAAAAATGAAAACGATCTTTTTATCTTTTAAATGCCCCAGTTTGGTTTCGTAATGATGTTTGCTGATGGCATTGTTCAGCTTCTGAATAGTAGTGAGCACGAGTTTGGTGGTATCAGTCAATTGCTTTACCAGCGAAGCGGTATTATCCGTAACATCAACACTGTCTTTTTTAAAAGCGTTGAACTCCTGCATGGTCTGGTAATCCAGGTCTTTTCGGTCTACCACAAAAACCACTTTATACACTTCCGGCAATTCCATAATTACCTGGCTGGCCTTAAAGGAAGTTAATGTTTTACCCGAACCCGTAGTATGCCAGATATAGCCGTTATCATTGCCGGCTTTAACCTGGTTAATGATGGCTTCTGTTGCAAAATACTGGTAAGGCCGCAGCACCATCATATTCTTAAAGGTTTCGTTCATTACCACATAGTGGGAGATCATTTTGCCCAGATGACCGGTATTTAAAAAGGCATTGGCAAATTCAGTAAGACCGGTTATATTTTTATTGCTAGAATCGGCCCAGAAGAAGGTTTGCTTTACCGATTGCAGCCTGTTATTGGCTAAGTACTTTGTGTTTACGCCATTGCTGATAACAAACAACTGCACATATTGAAACAAACCATGATTGCTCCAGAAAGAATGACGCTGGTATCGGTTGATCTGGTTGAAAGCTTCCTTAATTTCTATACCGCTGCGTTTAAGTTCTATCTGCACCAGTGGCAAACCGTTTACCAAAATAGTAACATCGTACCTGTTCATAAAAGAACCCTGTACCTGCACCTGGTTGGTAACCTGGTAGTTGTTTTTGCTCCAGTCTTCATTATCAAAAAAACGAACATAGAAAGAGGTATTGTCTTCTTTATTAAGTTGAAACCGATCTCTTAATGTTTTGGCTTTATCAAATACAGTGCCCTTTGCTAAATGATTTAAAATGGCATCAAATTCTTTGGCAGTGAATAATGTGTTATTAAAAGCTTCTAATTGTGTTTTAAGATTGGAAACAAAAGCATCACCATCATGAATCTTTACAGACTCATAGCCTAAACCAATCAGTTGCCTGATTAAATTAGCTTCCAGTATGGCTTCGCTTTGATGCATTGTCAGAACTATGATTTTTCTGATTTATTTGATTGTTGTGATTCAGCAGGTTTATACTTTTTATTTGTGAGGCGTTTAAAATTTAAGCTTGTTTGACCGAAATTAACAAGCAACCCAATTTCAAGATTATACGCTTCCAAATAATTAATGGCCTGTGCAAAATGCACATCTTCTAGTTTAGTGATAGCTTTTAACTCAACTGAAATAATGCCTTCAACCAAAAAATCAACCCGCCTGGTTCCTATCTGCTCATTGTGATAAAAAATTGGCATCTCAAACTCACGACTAAATGAAATATGTGCCATACGCATTTCGATTTCTAAAGCACGCTGATAAATTACCTCCTGAAAGCCATTGCCAAGTACCTTGTGTACCGCCATTGCACAGCCTATAATTTTAGCTGTTAAATCAG
>JAPLEF010000116.1 GCA_026391525.1 Sphingobacteriales bacterium | reverse complement strand
AGGAAACTCTGGGGGCTAAGATTGTGGAGTAGTTCTTCCAAAATCATCCTGTAATCTTACAATATCATTTTCATCGCTGGGATTTTCCGGATCAGTATGCATCCATATTTCTGCAACGATCCCCCACTCATTCAAACCAACTAAACGGTGGCGTTCGCCCATTTTAAGTTCAATCGTTTCTCCGGGAGAGAGTATATAAGGCTCTTTTTCAAAATCATCATCACTACGGATTACCGCTGCTGCTCCATCGATGAGGCGCCAGATTTCTGCCCGGCGATGGTGATATTGCCAGCTCAGTTTGCATCCGGGTTGTACAAGCAGTATTTTGGGGCTTAATTTTACTTTACCGAACACAGATCCTGACAATTCCGGGAAAAAAAGTGCTATGAACTTAGGAGCATCTTTTTCTGTAAGTACAAAAAAACCTCCCCATGGCCTATCCTGATCAATCTGGTCTACATTAAAGTTATTACGACTGAGCAGTTGCGCAACATCGGAGAAAGTTTTTTCTTTTAAGGTCATATTGATTTTTTAGTAATTAACGTCCCATATAAAGCATTAGTATCTGTACATCACTTGGGTTTACTCCAGATATTCTGGAAGCTTGTCCGAGTGTTTGAGGCTGTATCTTTTTAAATTTCTGGCGCGCTTCATTGCTGAGAGATACGAGTTTTTCATAGTTGAAATTGTGTGGAATCTTCAGGTTTTCGAGCTGGCTCATTTTCAGTACAAGATCTTTTTCTTTTTCAATATAGGTATCGTATTTGATTTGTATTTCAGCCTGTTCTATGCAATCGGAATCGTATTCTTTCAGTATAGAACCAAGTACAGGCATGGCATTGGCCATTTCTTTTAAACTAACGCCTGGGCGTAGTAGCAATTGTGCGGCTTTTTGTTTTACTACTAACGGTGCAGAACAAACGCTTTCAAGATAGTCTTTGCTTTCATCAGGTGTAAGGCTGGTATCCTGAAGGAAATTTCGCAAGGCCTCCACTTTGTTCACTTTCTCTTTCAGCAGGTTCATCCTATCCTGGCTGGCCAATCCTAACCGGTAACTCAATTGGGTTAGGCGAATGTCCGCATTGTCTTGCCGCAATAACGTTCGGAATTCAGCCCGGCTGGTAAACATGCGGTAAGGTTCGTCGGTACCTTTATTGATGAGGTCGTCTATCAAAACACCTATATAAGCTTCGCTTCTTTTTAAAACGAGGGCTTCCTTTCCGCTTACTTTAAGATGAGCATTGATTCCAGCCATTAATCCCTGGCAGGCAGCCTCTTCATATCCGGTTGTACCGTTGATTTGACCCGCAAAGAATAAATTGCTTATCAACTTGGTTTCCAAACTGTTACGCAATTGGGTGGGTGGAAAGTAATCATATTCTATAGCATAACCGGGGCGAAACATCTTACAATTTTCAAATCCCGGAACCATCCTCAGAGCTTGTAGCTGGATATCTTCTGCTAAAGAAGTAGAGAACCCATTAACATATATTTCAACGGTATTCCATCCTTCTGGTTCTACAAAAAGCTGATGCCTGTCGCGTTCTGCGAATCGGTTTATCTTATCTTCAATGCTTGGGCAATATCTGGGACCAGTTCCCTGGATACGTCCCTTATACATTGGGCTTGATTCGAAGCCGGTTCTCAATATTTCATGAACAGCTTCACTGGTATAAGTGATCCAGCAGCTTCGTTGCTGGTTGGGCTCCAGCTTAGGTTTTTCGAGATAACTGAATCCAACTATTTCATCATCACCTTTCTGTTCTTCCATTTTACTGTAATCCAAACTGCGGCCATCAATCCGTGGTGGCGTTCCGGTTTTGAGCCGACTGCTTTCAAAACCTAAAGAAACCAATTGTTCGGTAATCCCGGTTGCCGCTTTTTCGGCAACCCTGCCACCTCCAAAGTTTTTCTCGCCGATATGGATTACCCCGTTTAAAAAAGTTCCGTTGGTAAGCACAATTGCATCTGCAAAAATTTGGTGGCCTAATCCGGTAACCACTCCTAATACTTTTTGATCTTTTACGATCAATTGGCTTACCATATCCTGATAGAAGTCAACATTCGGAGTTTGCTCCAGCATTTCCCTCCAGGTTTGTGCAAAAAGCATTCGATCGTTTTGAGCTCGGGGACTCCACATAGCCGGACCCTTACTTCGGTTAAGCATTCTGAATTGGATCATGCTTCTGTCGGTTACCAATCCACTATACCCTCCCATGGCATCAATTTCTTTTACAATCTGCCCCTTTGCAATCCCGCCCATAGCCGGATTACAGCTCATTTGCGCAATGGTTTGCATATTCATGCTAATCAGCAGCACCCGGCTCCCCATATTGGCTGCTGCTGCTGCTGCCTCGCAACCTGCATGGCCCGCCCCAACTACGATGATATCATACCCTTTAAACATAGTTGGTAAAGTTACTACGCCCTTAGCTATTGCAAAACTTAATGAAGAAATTAGTCATTAACACCAGGAAAGGGATAGTTCCACGTGGAACAGAAAGGGAGGAGTTAAACTATTGTTTCACGTGAAACATTATCCAAAATATTTTTTTAGATAAAAATCTTCCTTTTTACGCATGATTAGCTTTTGGGATTTCTTTTTATCATCATACCCGCAAAAATGTAAGACCCCGTGAAAAATTACCCGGTGTAGCTCATGATTAACAGAAACTTCAAAGGTTTTTGCATTTTCCCGAACCCTATCGATGCTTATGTAAAGTTCTCCTTCAACTATAGCAGAAATTTCTGAAAGGCTGAAACTGATGATATCGGTGAGATAATCATGTTTTAAATAAAACTGATTCATTTCAAGTAGAAAATCATCTGAGCAAAAAACAATCGATAATGAATGTAACCGATGATTCTCTTTTTGGCAAAGAAGGGCTAAAAAGGTTTTCAGTTTTCTCCTTCCCTTTAGTTGCAACCGGGCTTCAAAAGCAAAACTAACCATGGGTTTAATTTTTCCCATTTCCATAAACATAACTTTGAGGATGAGCTATCTTTGTTCAGAGATTGATACCATAAATATACTCATGTACAAAAAACTATCAGAAATTAAAATCGGGCAGAACGTGATTATCAAAGAGTTTGGCAACGACGACTTGTTTCTGAAGCTGATGGAAATGGGATGTATACCCGGCGAAAAGGTTACTGTTGAGCAAATTGCCCCCCTCAAAGACCCCATTTCAATTACTGTTGCCGGTTACCGGTTAAGTCTTAGGCTTGATGAAGCTGAGCATATCTTAGTAGAAGAAGTGTAATTTTTTTTCAATGAAAATCGGACTCTATTTTGGTTCCTTCAACCCCATCCATCATGGGCACCTGATTGTTGCCCAAACTATGTTGCAAGACACTGATTTACAAGAGGTTTGGTTTGTTGTTTCGCCACAAAACCCTTTTAAAAAATCCGGAAAGCTTCTGAATGAAAATCATCGGTTTCATCTTGTTGAACTGGCTATCGAATCAGCACAAGGATTAAGAGCCAGTAAAGTAGAATTCAAATTACCACGCCCCTCTTATACCGTAGATACGCTTGCATACCTTAAAGAACAATATCCTCAACATGAATGGGTGATCATCATGGGCAGCGACGGATTCCAAAATATACATCAATGGAAAAATGCCGAATACCTGATGGCTAACTATGCCATTTACATTTATCCTCGTCCCGGTTATACCCTGGAAAACCAGAAAAATGCATCAGTAAAACTGATACGAGCTCCATTACTTGAAATTTCGTCTACCCATATTCGTTATCTAATCTCCTCCAGAAAATCTATCAGATACCTTGTTCCCGAAACTGTTGAATCAGAAATCATCCGGCAACATTATTACCTTTCAGCTATGGAAAACCCAGCCAAAGAATAAACAGCCTAATACGATAAAAGGGGCCGGAACTTTTGTATAACGTAAGAGGATAAACGTTGTTACGATCACCAGCATGCTAATGATGCTTGTTTTGTTGAAATCCGCCAGGGGTATGTCGTGTAGCAGATAAAGAGTAGCAGCCCACATCACCCCAACTACCACCGCATTGATCCCTTCAATAGCCCGGTATACCACCACATATTTTTTCAGATACTGCCATACCGGAAAGAAAAACAACACCAATAAAGCACTGGGCAGAAAAATAGCGATAGAGCCAATAACACAGCCCAACAACTGCATATCCTTTCCCTGTTTTTCTAAAACCATGCCACCAGCAAATGATGCCACACTGAAAACAGGACCGGGAATTGCCCTTACCATTCCATAGCCCGTAAGCAGATCTGTTTTCTCAATTTTTATTACTTGTTTGGATGAATCGGCAAAACGAGGTTCTGTTGGTCTTGCTACGTATTGGTCGAGCATCATAGGCAATAACACGTCGCCTCCACCAAAAACAAAACTGCCAAAACGGTAAAAATTCTCGAATAGATTAAATGCTTTTCGGTTAGGCCATTCCTGCTTTCGGGCGGTTTCACTCAATGCCCCTGCGATTAAAAAAATGATCACGAACAACCAGATATTCGTCCACCGGATCTGCTTTGGTTTAACCTTTTCCTGTGCCGGTATCCTTTTGCTACTGAAATTAGTGGCTATTCCACCTGCAATAATCAATAACGGAAAAATCCAGGGTGTTTTAAACATCAGGTAGGTTGCTGCCATAGCCACTAACATGATAATCTGTGTTATAAGGTTGTGGATACTGATACCAAAAGCCCTTACTGCTGCATAAGCAAGAAAGCCGATAGCCATTGGTTGTATGAAAGTAAAAATATTATTGCTAAGTTCCTGATGCTGAAAGGAAGTGAGCAGAAATGAAAGCGCACCCATCAGGATACAAGCAGGTGTTATCCAAATCAACAAAGTGATTACAGCTAGTGAAACACCCCCTCTTTTATACCCGATTAATGTGATCAGTTGGGTACTGGAAGCACCAGGTAATAACTGACAAAATGAATAATATTCTACTAACTCTTCTTCTGAAATATACCTGTGTTTCTTTACAAAGGTTTTTAACATCATTCCGAAATGCCCTTGTGGCCCCCCGAATGCAGTCAGGGTATATAAAACTACTTCTTTTAAAAAGGGGATATGTCGAAGGATTGTCAAGCTTAGATTTTATTGATCCCTAAGTTATGTTGTAAACACTACTTCTTCAAGCCTATTTCTAATAAGCGCTCATCCAGGTATTCACCGGCCGTTATATCATCATATTGTTTAGGATGGGCTTCATCTATACAATGGTCTAAACAGCGTAACGACATTCCTGCTTTCGGATGTAAAAAAAATGGTATGGAAAAACGGCTGGTATGCCAAAGGCCACGGTCGGGATTAACCACTCTATGGGTAGTACTTTTCAATCGATTGTTGGTGAGGCGCTGTAACATGTCGCCAACATTTACTACTATCTGTTCCGGTAATGCAGTAACCGGTATCCATTCCCCCTTATGATTGAGAATTTCCAATCCTCCGGCAGATGCACCTACCAATAAGGTGATGAGATTTATATCTTCGTGTTGTTCGGCACGGATGCCTGATACAGGTGCTATAGTAATCGGTGGATAATGTATGGCACGTAAGATAGAATTGCCCTGTATTACCTGCGCATCAAAATAGGTTTCGGGCAGTTTAAGATAGATGGCAATTGCCCTTAGTAAATGGGTGGCTGACTGTTCAAATTTCGTGAAAGCATGATCAAAAGTAAGGTTGAACCCGGGCAGTATAGCCACTTTTACATTTGGTGGATAATCTGCATCAGAAGATTCCACCTGCCCATATTGGAAAAATTCTTTGAGATCTGCAGCCTGGCTACCTTTTGCGTGCTCAGTTCCGAAACTGGTATATCCACGCTGGCCCGCCAATCCGGAAATTTCAAATTCCTTTTTCTTTACCAGAGGCAAAGAAAAAAACTGTTGTACGAAGCGGTACAATTTATCAATAAGCTCGTGCGACAATCCATGATTTTTTACCGCCACAAAACCTACTTCTTCATAAGCTTTGCCCAATGCTTCTACAAAAGCTGCTTTCTTTTCCGGATCATCACTTAAAAAATTTGCTAAATCAACCGAAGGAATAGACATTATTGATCAATATTTAGAACAACGAATGTAGATTTGATTATGAAACCATACAAAAGTTATTTCATTGGAATTAACCTAAAGCAACCCTTATTTCTTATCACCATATGTTTATCTATTTTTTCCGGTCAGCTTTTAGCCCAAACCGATTACGGAGATATTGAAAACTGGGCTGCACATCCATGGAAGCATGATCCTTCGGATAGTTTACCAAAAGCACTTCAGGCAAATTATGTAATTGATTCTTCAGTAGATGTTTTTTTTATTCATCCTACCAGTTATACCCAGCAAACATTTGATCAGTGGAATGCAAGTTTACAAGATGCTGTACTCAACAAAAAAACAGATGAAAGCAGTATTTTATACCAGGCTAGCGTTTTCAATGCTTCCTGCAGGGTATTTGCACCAAGATACCGCCAGGCGAACCTGAAAGCATTTTATCTTGATTCACTAACAGCTAAACCCTATTTCGATACGGCATATGCTGATATTCAAACCGCCTTTCAATATTACCTGGAACATTTCAACGGAGGCCGACCCATCATCATCGCTTCTCATAGCCAGGGCACTCTTCATGCAGCCCGTTTGTTGAAAACATTTTTTGATGGCCAAAACCTGAATAACAAACTGGTTTGTGCATATCTCATCGGTTTACCTGTACCCATAAATTATTTCACCCACATTAAACCCTGTACAAATGAGTTTGCTACCGGTTGTTTTGTGAGCTGGCGCACCTATAAAGACGGGTATATTCCCGAACGTGTATTTCAAGAAAGTTTTAAAGCTGTGGTAGTTAATCCGCTCACCTGGACAATGGGAGACAGTATCGCCTCAGCTGATCTCAACAAAGGTGCTATCCTTCGCAATTTCAATAAAATTGTACCTCACGCTGTTAATGCACAAGTTCATGGGAATGTGCTGTGGAGTTCTAAACCTGATGTTCCCGGTAAAATTTTCTTCACCCAAAAAAATTATCATATCGGTGATATCAATCTCTTTTATATGAATATCCGCGAAAATATAGCTACCCGCATCCGTTTGTTCTGGAAGTAACCGTTACAATCCATACTGGGCGCTGATGGCTAACATACGATCAATTGGCTTTTTTGCAGCTAGTCGTAAATTTTCATCCATCGTTATCTCCGGTATCTCGTATTTCATACACAAATACAGTTTTTCGAGTGTATTCAGTTTCATATACGGACAATCATTACAGGCACAGGAATTATTAGGTGGTGCCGGAATGAAGGTTTTATGTGGACTTTCCTTTTGCATCTGATGCAGTATACCTGTTTCTGTAGCCACAATAAATTCCTGCGTGGGATCTGCCTTACTAAACTTTAAAAGACCCGTAGTACTGCCTATATAGTCTGCCAGGGCTAATACCGGCTCTTCACATTCAGGATGTGCAATCACTTTTGCATTAGGATGCCTTATTTTGAGTTTCGTTATTTTTTCAACACTAAATATTTCATGAACCATGCACGCTCCATTCCATAGCAGCATATTTCTTCCGGTTTTTTTATTGATGTATGCGCCGAGGTTTTTATCCGGTGCAAAAATGATACGTTGATCAACTGGTAAACTCTCTACTATTTTCTGCGCATTAGATGAAGTGCAAATAATATCACTAAGGGCTTTCATACCAGCACTGCAATTGATATAAGTAATCACCAGATGATCGGGATGTTTATCTCTGAATTGTTTGAATAAGGCCGGTGGAGCTGAATCGCTAAGTGAACAACCTGCATTAAGGTCGGGCAACAATACCTTTTTGGAAGGATTCAATATTTTAGCCGTTTCTGCCATAAAATGAACCCCTGCAAATACGATGATATCCGCCTGGGTTTTTTCTGCCTGCTGTGCTAAACCCAAGCTATCCCCGATATAGTCAGCCACATCCTGTATATCAGGTTCCTGATAATAATGAGCCAGCAGGATGGCATTTTTTTCTTTTTTAAGCTTTTCTATTTCTCCAAACAAATCGAGTTGCGGATCGATGGGAATATCAAGGAACCCTTTTTCTGAAACCAGACTTTCTTGCAGGAATTTATTGCTGTGTATATCTACCATAATATGTATTAATACTGTTTATTTATATAATCACTTACTACTATTAGGGCTGTGTATAAGTGGAAAGATTACTTTTGCTTACGCT
>JAPLEF010000085.1:2946-9627 GCA_026391525.1 Sphingobacteriales bacterium | reverse complement strand
TTGTACGTCTTAAAAGGAATGTTTCGTTTGCGCATAAGATGAAAACAACAAAAAGTATTCTCAGTTTATTCAAACTAACACTATCCACATACTTGGGGATAAAAAATAAAAAAAGAGGCTACCCTTTTGAGACAGCCTCTCTCTTATGAAATAGTGAGAAAAATCTGGTTTACACTTATAGCATCTTGACTCATCAAAAAGCCAGGCTTACAATTGAAACAAGCCTTCCACAAACTGTTGTTTATCAAATACCAACAAATCGGTAGCCTTTTCTCCAACACCTATAAATTTCACCGGAATCTTAAACTGATCAGCGATGGCAATAACCACACCACCCTTTGCAGTGCCATCCAGTTTGGTAATGGCTAGGGCGGTAACTTCTGTGGCAGCTGTAAAATGACGGGCCTGTTCGAGCGCATTTTGACCTGTACTGCCATCCAAAACAAGCAATACTTCATGAGGTGCATCAGGAATCACTTTCTGGATCACTCTTTTGATTTTGGTCAACTCATCCATGAGATGAGCTTTATTGTGTAAGCGGCCTGCCGTATCTATCAATATTACATCCGATTTACGCGCCACACCGCTGATAACGGTATCATAAGCCACCGAAGCCGGATCGCTGCCCATTTCCTTTTTGACAATCGGAACATTGGTTCTTTCGCTCCATATGGTTAACTGATCAACAGCAGCAGCACGGAATGTATCTGCAGCCCCTAACAATACCGATTTGCCAGCCAAAGAAAAATTATGGGCCAATTTGCCAATGGTAGTTGTTTTTCCTACACCATTTACACCAACCACCAAAATAACATGCGGGCGATGGCCGGTAGGTAATTCGTAATTTATATAAGTACTGTCGTTTGGAGCAGGCACCATGATCGACTGTATTTCCTGTTTCAGCAGGTTGTTCAGTTCTGCAGTATTCAGGTATTTATCCCTGGCTACCCTGGCTTCCAGTTTTGTAATGATCTTTACTGTAGTTTCCACTCCTACATCAGCACTTACCAATGCCTGTTCCACTTCATCAAGCACTTCCTCATCAACGGTACTCTTACCCGCAATGGCTTTGGCAATTTTTCCAAAGAAACCTTCGCGGGTTTTTTGTAAACCCTGATCTAATGATTCCTGCTGTTGCTTTTTGCCGAATAGCTTATCGAATAATCCCATGTGTAGTAATTGAATGGATGTTATCTATTAATGACTTTAAACAAACAAAGCCATTCTTATTAAAGAATAGCTTTATTAAAATGAATTCAAAGTGACCTTTATAAACCTAAATGGTCTTTAATCTTGTCTTTATGAACAATGGCCTCTTTAAAGGTATAGGCACCTGTCTTCGGGCTGCGAAGTGTGCGGATTACTTTTGTCCAGTTTTTTGCGTCTGCCGCTGCTTTCTGGTCTTTGGTCTTGATCGCGGTTTTAGCTGCTTTTGCCATATCGGTATTTTTTTAATGAACAGATTTACTCCCGTTTGAGAGCATCCATTCATGATTACTTGATTTCTTTATGAACAGTTACTTTCTTTAAGATGGGATTGTACTTTTTCAACTCCAGGCGCTCAGGAGTATTCTTCTTGTTCTTAGTAGAAATGTAACGGCTTGTGCCAGGCATTCCACTGGTTTTATGCTCCGTGCATTCCATGATAACCTGCACCCTGTTTCCTTTCTTTGCCATTTTACTTGTTATTTTATAAAAAGCTGATTAAATTTTTACTCCTGCTGCACGCATTTCTTTTACAACCGGATATAAGCCATTTTTATTGATGGTACGGATCGCTTCTGAAGAAACCTTCAGGGTTATCCATTTGTCTTCTTCCGCTAAAAAATAACGCTTGGTCTGCAAATTGGGCAAAAACCTGCGCTTGGTCTTAATGTTGGAATGCGAAACCTTATTACCGGTGATGGGCTTCTTTCCTGTTACCTGACATACTCTGGCCATGTTCCTAAATTTTGGACGGCAAAGGTAAGGATTTTACCCGAAAAATTACCAACCCATTCAACTATTTTTGTAAATAATAATCATCGCCTGGCTCAAAAGGAATTTATTTTACCCATTTACCCCAAAAATAACACTCATAATGGAACAGATCGTGATACAAACCCAATTTAATAAGGGGTTGTTTTTTACCGCAGATGTACAGGGCTTTCCGGTAAATATGGACAGCAACGACCATCCTGAGGAACAATCAGGCCCAGGTCCGAAACAGCTTATGCTTGGTGCTTTGGCCGGATGCACGGGTATTGATGTAGTTTCCATCCTGAATAAAATGAAAGTGCCTTTCAGCAATTTATCTATTGAAGTAACTGCTTTTCAAACCGATGAACATCCGAAAATTTATAAAGAAGTAATGGTGAAGTACCATATCCAACTATCTGAAAACGACCGCCCAAAAATGGAAAAGGCCGTTTTATTATCTCAGGATAAATACTGTGGCGTTAGTGCCATGTTCAGGGCGTTTAGTGCTGTTGGCCATGAAATTATTTTTCTATAGGTTTTTGTTGTAACCTTACCCGCAACATCTGTAAAACTACAGCCGTAATGATCAGCGCCACACCTGCATAAAACGGTGCTTTTAACAATTTACTTTCCCCAAGAAAAATAAAGGCCAGGATGATGCCATAAACCGGTTCAAGATTGTAAGACAGGTTTGCGGTGAATGGAGATATCTTTTTTAACGCATGTAATTGCAAATCGAAACAAATCACAGTACAAACTACAGCCAACACCAGCAACCATTGCCAGTCGTGGGTAGTGGGCAGGTAATATGATGCCGGAAAGAAATAAAGATACAACGGTAAAAACAAGGTTAGCATAATAAGGCCACCCCCTAATTCGTATAAGGTAAGCACCTGAGGAGCATGCCATTTCAGCAACTGTTTGTTGAAGATGGGAAACAAAGCACTGCCGAAAGAAGATAAAATACCGAATACAATACCGGTTTTATATTGAGGATGAAAATCGAAGATGATATAAATACCTGCAACAGCCAGCAAACCCAATAAAAGTTCGCCCAATACCACCGACTTCCGAAATAACAACGGCTCGAGTAACGCTGTAAAAAAACCGGCAGCCGACAAACAAACCAGCGCCACCGATGCGTTTGCATAATTTATGCTGCCATAAAAACACACCCAATGAAACACAATGATCATCCCAACGGCAGTAGTTTGCACAATTGCTTTTAGTGGTAGTTTTTCGATCGAATGTGAAAACAACATCCAACCCCCCAACACCAAAACGGTAAGCAATAAACGATACCAAACCAGTAAACCTTCATTCAAACCGATGAGTTTACCCAGTACAGCGGTAAATCCGGCCAGAAAAATGGCAATATGCAACTGGATAAAGGCTTTCTTCATTCAACGAAGATAACCGGAAGAATATTCTTTCGAAGACAGGGTCATTTAGATCTTCCTAATAGCGGGCATCAAAAAAAATATTATGTTTAATCCTTTGTTGAAAAAATGACAGAAGGCAAGCCGCCCAACAACAAACATGTTTATATTTGCCCAATAACCATCCATCTACTTATGAATTTTAAAAGGATTAACAACATCACCGGTTGGATTGTGTGCATCATTGCCTGCTCGGTGTATATCATGACCATGGAAGCTACCGGCAGTTTATGGGATTGCGGCGAGTTTGCTTCCAGCGCTTATAAACTCCAGATTCCACATCCGCCCGGTGCACCTTTATTCGTTTTGATCGGTCGCTTGTTTATGGTGCCTTTCGACCCTCAGCATGCCGCAACCGGCATCAACCTGATGAGCGCCCTGGCCAGTGGATTCACTATTTTATTCCTTTTCTGGACGATCACCCATTTTGCCCGTAAGATTGTACAAAAAGACGGAACACAGCTCAGTGGAGATAAAATCATCGGCATCATGGCAGCCGGAATTGTTGGAGCTTTGGCTTATACTTTTTCCGATTCCTTCTGGTACAGCGCCGTTGAAGGAGAAGTTTATGCATTGTCTTCCTTCTTTACTGCCGTTGTATTCTGGGCGATGCTAAAATGGGAGCATACGGTTACTGAAGAACAAGAACAAGGAATCAAAGGGCATTTTACAAGAGCCGACAGATGGATCATCCTGATTTTTTACCTGATGGGACTTTCCATTGGGGTGCATCTGCTCAACTTGCTTACCATCCCTGCAATTGTCGTAATCTATTACTACAAAAGATACAAACCCACCAACTGGGGTACTTTTTTCGCATTCCTTATCGGATGTGCTATTACCGGAGTGGTTCAGAAAGCAGTGATCCAATGGAGCATCAAAGGCGCAGGGAATATGGATGTACTTTTTGTGAATGATTTTGGAACACCTTATTTCTGGGGATTTGGTTTTTTCTTTCTGCTTGTAGGCGTTCTCATCTTTTTTGGCTTGAAACTGGCCAAAAAGAAAAACTGGAATTTCCTGAAGCTCGGTCTTTGGTGTTTTTCATTCATGCTGTTGGGCTACTCCACTTATTTTACCACCATGGTACGCAGCAGTGCCGACCCATCGGTAGATATGTTCAACGTAGATAATCCGGTAAGTTTGGTTGGCTATGTTAGCCGTGAACAATATGGCGATTGGCCGATCTTATTCGGACAAGATTTCACCGCACAGATCCAGGAAGCCAATACCACAGAAACCTATATCAAATCGAATGGGAAATATGAAAAAAATGGTCGTAAGGTAGAATATGTTTATGCACCGGAAGATAAGCACTTCTTTCCCAGGATGTGGGACCAAAGCAACGATCAGGGGCATGCTGATTATTATGCCAGTTGGGCAGGCATCAGTAAAGACAAAGATGGAAACTGGGATCGTTCCCCTACCATGTCGGAAAATATCGGCTTCTTCATGAGCTACCAGATCAACTGGATGTATTGGAGGTATTTTATGTGGAACTTCGCAGGTAAACAAAACGATATCCAGGGAGTAAATATGGGTAATGTTCGGGATGGCAATTGGAAAACCGGAATCGGGTTTTATGATAATATGCGACTGGGCAATCAGGAATCCTTACCTGATAGCATCAAAAATAGCAAAGCGAACAATAAACTTTACCTGCTTCCCTTCATCCTTGGTTTTATCGGTTTGTTTTATCAGATCAAACAAGATAAGAGAGATGCATTGGTAACCGGACTGCTGTTTTTCTTCACCGGATTTGCCATTTGCCTGTACCTCAATCAGGCAGGTAACCAGCCCCGTGAGCGTGATTATGCCTATGTAGGCTCTTTCTACGCATTTGCCATCTGGATCGGGTTAGGCGTATTATATGTTCGGGATTTGATCAATGCCTATGCGAAAAATTTAAAAACCTCCAGTCTGATAGCAGGAGTAATTTGTTTACTGGCAGTGCCGGTGTTGATGGCCAGTGTGGAATGGGATGACCACGACCGATCTAATAAAGTGTTGGCTCGCGACTTGGCAACCGATTACCTCGAAAGTTGTGCCCCAAATGCGATTGTCATTTCTTTTGGTGATAATGATACTTATCCGCTTTGGTACGCTCAGGAAGTGGAAGGAATCCGTAAAGACATCAGGGTGATTAATAGTAGTTTATTGGGTACCGATTGGTACATCAACCAATTGCGTTATAAACTGAACGAAAGCGATCCTATCGACCCGATTTGGAGCGCAGCTCAGATTGAAGGTTCAAAAAGAGATGTGGTTCGTTTTAACCCCAATTCGGGTTTCGACAAAAACCAATACCTCGATTTGTACACCATGATGAAGGATTATGCCGGTTCAGATGATCCTTCAAAAGGAACGGTAATCAGTGAAGGCGAAGTAATCAACATCTTTCCTACCCAAAAAGTATCCGTTCCGGTAGATATCAATACCGTAAGGCAAAATGGAACGGTTACTGCAACCGATTCTGTTGCGAGTGAAATCCGTTTTACTATCAACAAAAACTATCTCTATAAAAACGATGCGGCCATCCTGAACATCATTGCTGCAAACAAATGGAAACGTCCTATTTATTTCACCTCACCATATGGAGAACTTGGATTTGATAAATACCTGCGCCAGGACGGATTGACTTACCGTTTGGTTCCTGTTGAAAACAGCGGCGTGAATGAGAAATGGGTGATGGATAAAATGCTGAACAAATTTGTTTTCGGAAATGCAGATAAAAAAGGGGTTTACTTTGATGAAGAGAACCGCCGTCACCTCAATAGCATCCGATTGGCCTACGCGCAAGCAGCAGGCAACCTTGCCGATGCGGGTAAATCGGCAGAAGCAAAACAATTGCTTAATAAATGCGATAAAATGATGTTGGAAGAAAACATACCCTACGGTATGGTAAGCCGCTATCAGCAACACAATCAGATTGCCATGCAATTGCTTTACGCCGCATACAAAGCAGGAGACAATGAATTGGCAGTTAAAATCAATAAAAGTCTGCATAAAGACATGGAGCAGCAAGCCTCTTATTATCAGGGATTATCTGATAACAAACGGGATGCCCTTTCTTCCGAAGAAGAACGCAATGCCAACCTGTTGCGGGGCCTGATGGGAATGGAACAACAGTTTAAAAACAAACCGGCAGCTGTTGAAACTTCAACCATTTCAACCATGCCTGTTACTTCAGGAGACAGCAATAAGAAACCTTAATGTTTTCATAAAGAACTTGAAGCCCTGTATCTGAACTACAGGGCTTTTTTTATTTTTCAGAACATAAACC
>JAPLEF010000085.1:0-2861 GCA_026391525.1 Sphingobacteriales bacterium | reverse complement strand
CCCGAATGCTTTCGGGAGTAAATGCCGATGGTATCAAACAAATAGTACAATGAGGCGATAGCCGATATTGGACTATATTGTTTGTCCAATCGGTATTACGTCAAATGGCATAACAAAGCAGCTGAACTTAAATTCACCAACAATGCGCGGATTTCAATTCTCAAAATACCAGGCTTCAGACGACGGAAAATCAAGCTTTGAAAAGCTGTTAGATCTTTTTCTTCAATTGCTCACTTATACCAACGGCGATTTCAATGAAGCTATGCAGTGGTTGAATGAGTTGGACAAGGAGTATAAACTTACTGATGACGATTATGGCATAGGTGATTTTATTGAAGACCTTAAATCGAAAGGTTATATCGCACCTGATCAAAACAATGGGGAAATAAAAATCACTCCTAAAACCGAACAAGGTATCCGCAAAAAAAGTTTGGATGAGATTTTTGGAAAAATAAAAAAAACGAAACAGGGAAACCACCAAAGTTTCAAACCCGGTAATGGCGATGAAATCAATCCTGAAACAAGACCGTTTGTTTTCGGCGATACGATGGAACAGATCGATTTCACTTCATCTATCCGAAATGCACAGGTGAATCGTGGCCTGGATAGTTTTTCATTGCATGAAGATGATTTGGAAATCAGGGAAACCGATTACAAGGCGCAAACATCTACCGTTTTGATGATCGACATATCTCATTCCATGATATTGTATGGGGAAGACCGTATCACTCCTGCAAAGAAAGTGGCGATGGCGCTTAGTGAATTGATCAAAACAAAATACCCGAAAGACACATTGGATATTCTGGTGTTTGGAAATGATGCGTGGACGATTGAAATCAAAGACCTGCCTTATCTTCAGGTTGGCCCCTATCATACCAATACCGTAGCCGGCCTTGAACTGGCCATGGAGTTGTTGCGAAAAAGGCGCAATCCCAATAAACAGATTTTTATGATCACTGACGGTAAACCCACCTGTTTGAAAGTGGGCAAACAGTATTACAAAAACAGTTTTGGAATCGATCGTAAGATTTTGAACAAATGCATGAGCCTCGCTACACAATGTAAGAAATTGAAAATACCGGTAACCACATTTATGATCGCCAGCGACCCCTACCTGCAACGTTTCGTAGAAGAATTTACCGAAGCTAATCAGGGGAAAGCATTTTTTGCTTCTTTGGATAAACTCGGGGCTTTCATCTTTAAAGATTTCGAAAGCGGAAAAAGAAAAACCGTCTTTTAAATCAACATCAAAAAACTACATCTTAAAATCAGCATTTCACAGAAAGGCATTAACGTAAAGCATGATGGATATCAAGAAAATAAATACCCTGGGCCAGTTGAAAAAAAGCGGCTACACTTCAAGGTCAGTTAAAGATGAAATCAGGGCCAACCTACTGAAAAAACTAGTAAAGAAAGAGAATCCCTTTCCCGGCATCATGGGTTATGAGGATACGGTAATTCCTGATACCGAACGTGCTTTGCTGAGCCGACATAACATCCTGTACCTGGGTTTACGTGGACAGGCAAAAACACGTATGGCCAGGCAGATGACCAGTTTATTAGATGAGTATGTGCCTTATATAAGCGGTAGCGAAATCAACGACGACCCCTTTCACCCGGTATCGCCTTATGCCATCCATCTTATCAATGAAAAAGGAGACGATACGCCGGTAAGCTGGCTACACCGTTCCGATCGTTATGGTGAAAAACTCGCCACTCCGGATGTGAGTGTTGCGGATCTGATCGGTGATATCGACCCCATCAAAGCGGCTAATCTGAAATTGAGTTTTGCAGATGAAAGAGTATTGCATTACGGCATCATTCCCCGAAGCAACCGTTGCATTTTTGTAATCAACGAATTGCCCGACTTACAGGCACGCATCCAGGTATCGCTGTTTAATATTCTTGAAGAAGGTGACTTGCAAATCAGAGGTTTCAAACTAAGGCTTCCTTTAGATATCCTTTTTGTTTTTACCGCGAATCCCGAAGATTATACCAACCGTGGCAGTATTGTTACGCCATTGAAAGACCGCATCCAGAGCCAGATACTTACCCACTATCCTAAAACAGTTGATACCGCATTGGCCATCACGCAGCAGGAAGCCGGAAATATTGATGCCCAACAGGAAAGGGTTGAAATGAGCGATCTGATCAAAAGACTGATCGAACAAGTGGCTTTTGAAGCAAGAGAACACGAAATGGTAGATAAGAAAAGCGGAGTGAGTGCAAGATTGAGTATCTCTGCATACGAAAACGCATTGAGTGCTGCAGAGCGCAGAAGCTTGATTACAGGGGATGTTCAGTCGCAGGTTTGGTTAAGCGATTTAACAGGTATCATCCCTTCGATAACAGGAAAGATTGAGTTGCTTTATGAGGGGGAACAGGAAGGCCCGTATCAGGTTGCTTATCATTTGCTGGAAAAAGCCATTCGTACCCAATTTGTGCAGTATTTTCCAAGCCCCGAATCGGCCAAAAGAAAAAAGCTGAAAGAAACAGAAGTCAATATCTATAAACCCATCACGCAATGGTTTGATACAGGCAATCAACTGGAGCTGTTTAATGAAACCAATGATGAAGACAAGATCCAATTATTATATAAGGTAGATGGATTGCATGCGCTGGTGAAAAAATTCTATCATACAGGCAATGAAAAAGAACAGGCATTACTGATGGAATTTGTTTTGCATGGACTTGCTGCATTCTCGATGATCAGCAAAAAAAACCTGGAAGGAAAAATCGCTTTCAAAGACCTGATGGGCAGTATGCTCGATTTAGGTGAAGAGGAGGAAATATAAATCCGGATGATTGGTGGTGATGAAAATTATTTTTTGGTGAAACGCATCAACATCAGGTCATCCCTT
>JAPLEF010000089.1:19092-19547 GCA_026391525.1 Sphingobacteriales bacterium | reverse complement strand
GCTACCACAAAACTGTCAAGCGGAGACGAAACCCCGCCTATTGCCAATGTGCTGTTATGCCCAGTGCTTTTTCTCCCGTTGTTGCTCTGTCTGTCCATATTTACTTGAACCTAATTTGTAAATTTAGCTTGAAATAAAATTGACCATTGTCCTCGTATAATTTACCAAATTCGTGTCTTGTGCTACTTGCTGTTTCAAGTTTTGTGTTAGCGAATAAATAGTCCTCAAATTGATTTCTGTTGTAAATGTGGTAACATAGAATTTCTCCGTCCACTTTCACAATCAAATAACCACCTGTTGCATCATATAAACCGCCCCAAACTTTTGATGGCGTCATTCCAAGTGCTACATCAGTTAAAAATCTTTTGATTTTGTATTCATAAAAGGAATGTGAAAATTGAGTGTCATAACTAAGCGGATTCTTTGAACTTATCTCTTCAGTTAAGGCACTTATC
>JAPLEF010000089.1:0-19015 GCA_026391525.1 Sphingobacteriales bacterium | reverse complement strand
CTAAATTGTTTTTGAAAATGTCTTGCTCAAGCGATACGAATTTTAATTTGCCACCAAGTTTTTTTACTTCTTCTATTCTGTCTTTGATTTTGCTCCGTGTATCAATTGCATTAATTTTTTTAATGTCCGAAGCAGAACCTTTGAAGCCGTTGATTTGATAAACAAAATTTGTTGTTTTTCCTGCATTTAAAAGTGTTGAATCGCCACCTAATTGAGATTTAATGCTAAATCCCAATTCTGCTGTTTGATTAATTCGTTGGTCGTGAATTACAATTCTGATGTCAGATTTTGAAGTTGATTTTGCTTTTAAAGTTCCGCAGTTAACAGATTTCATAAATGCTTCCGTCTCCGGAATACTGAATGCTCCTGTAGAGCCTTTTATTTTGGCAAGGAGTTTTACTGCTTGTTCGGAAAATGTTTTAACAGGAATACGAAGTTTTTCTTTACCACCTGAAACAACTACTAAATCACCGGTTATTTCATACTCGTAATTGCCACCGGTTTCGTTTCTGATAATTTTTATGATAGGGTAGAATAAATTCTCAACTTTTTTCAAGTCAGCATCACCGGCAAAAAGATTCTTGTCGCCCAATAGTTTGAATAGTGCATATATTTCACTCCACTCGCCTTTATTTCCTGTTATCATTGATTTTGATTTTAACTGCTTTTAAAACTTGCTCTGCGGTTGCTTCAATAGCAGGAACGGCAACGGAGTTGCCGAACTGCTTATATGCGGAAGCATCAGCAACCGGAATTAAAAAATTGTCCGGGAAGCCTTGAAGTCTTGCCCATTCTCTTGGTGTCATTTTACGAATTCCTTCTCGGTTTACTTCGCCTTTTATGTGAGTAGTGGGAGTGAAGTCCTTAATTCGTTTGTCAATTACCAAATTTCTTTCTCTGCCCATACCACCGCAAACAACTGCATTAGCAATTCCTGTGTCGGGAATAATTTCAAAACCAAAACCGTTTCCTTTGCTTTCGTGTCTTGACTTGTGATTATGGAGTGTTTGTAAATATTGAGTTGATAGATAGAATTTTGTTGGCGGAACTTTCTTCTCTTTTATGTCTGCAAACTTCACTTTTTTGTCAAGCGGTTTTGGGTATTCAAACTCTTTAACTTTCGTGCTTTTATGAAATCCAACAATAAAAATTCTCTCTCTGTTTTGAGGAACGCCAAAGTCTTTTGCATTTAAAATTTGTGGTTCCGGAACAAAATAACCAAGGTCATTTCTCAATACATTTAAAATTGTCGCCAAAGTTTTTCCACCGTTATGATTTCTCAAACCTTTTACGTTTTCAAGAAAAATAGCTTTAGGTTGTTTTCTTTTTATAATTTCTGCGACATCAAAAAATAATGTTCCTCTTGTATCTTCAAATCCTCCACGCTTACCGGCAATAGAAAAAGCTTGGCAAGGAAAACCGGCACACAAAACATCAAATCCATCCGGAATGAACATTTTAGTTTGTTCTTTAGTAATGTCACCAAAAGGAACTTCACCAAAATTTGCTCTGTATGTTCTCTGTGCTTCTTTGTCCCACTCACTTGTAAAAACACATTTGCCACCTAAATTTTGCATTGCCATTCTGAAACCACCAATACCGGCAAATAAGTCTATGAATTTGAAAGTGTAATTTTCAGGTGTTGGAAATGGAACGTCATTCACTTCAAAAAGCAACTGTTGCAAAGCATCTTCAGCAACCATTGAAAGACTGTTTTCTTCCTCTTGGAATTGAACATACTCTTTCAAATATTTCATTGCATCTTTCTTGAAATGCTTTGCTACTCCATTATCAATATTGTGGAGATAATGAGTAATAACAGCTTTCTTGTGATTAGCCGGAACTGCTTCAACCAATCTGATTTGAAACCGCTTTCCGTCAAACTCGTCAATTGATATTTTTTCTTTCAGTTTCATTTATAGTCTTTTGAATTTTATTTATGCAATTGTCAAGATTTTTGGTAATGTCTTTACCCCAAAATCTTAATACTTTCCAACCTTCTGCAATTAGTTTTTCGTTAACCTCATTATCTCGCTCTATGTTGCGTTCAATTTTTGTAAGCCAAAATTCTTGATTGCTTTTGTGGTCAAACTTCCTTGTTTCCCAATCTTTACCGTGCCAAAACTCACTGTCAACAAAAACGGCAAGCTTATATTTCTTAAAGGTTAAATCGGGCTTTCCAAAAACTGTTCTGTCATTCTTTCTATATCGCAAACCTTGAGCAAACAAGGCTTTTGCAAGAGCAGTCTCGATTTTAGAGCCGGAGGCTCTAACTGCTTGCATATTCTTTCTTCTTTGTTCTACTGTTAGCTTGTCCATAGTTCTACTTTTCTACAACTTTAAATTCATAGTCAAGGAAGATTGAAAAGCGAACTAAATAGTCAACTGTTATGCTGAATTTGCCGTTTTCAATTTTTGAAATTGTCGAACGGTTAATGTTCATCAGTTCTGCTAATTGTTCTTGGCTGTAACCTCTTTGTTCTCGAACAATTCTAATTTTGTCGCCAAGTTTTAGCCGATAATCTTTTATTTGATTTTCTGTTGCCGTTAATTCTGCGTTCATAGAATTGTATGTTAATTCACAAATAAAGTTCCTGTGTGTTCTGTGCCGTTTTCGTCTTGAATTGTCAGCCAAACATTTGTTTCAACTCCTTTTACACCTTTAGTCAAGTCAAGCATAATTTTCTGTTCGCTCACTTTTACAACTTTTCCTGTCGCTTGTGAATAGTCGGCTTTGTTGATAGTTACTTCGTGCCCTACAAGGTCAGAAGTGTCAACCTCTACAACTTCAAGGTCGTCAAGTAAAACTGTGTTGATAGGAGGAAATGAAAGTCCTGTGTTAAGAGCTTTAATGTCTGCTCTTGGTCTTTCAACGTCTTCTTTGATTTCTAAAACAACGTAAAGTTGGTTTGGATTTTCGTCTGGTAGCGGTGTGTGAAACTTTGCTACTTGTCCCGGTTTATTTGGTCTCATTTGTCTGTGTGCAGAATTTATAGCGTTGCCCCCGCTGTTTAATTTATTAATGTGTCAAAGGTAAAAATCTCAGTTTAAAATGGTGCAATATATTGAACATATTTTTCAACAATTTGTCAATGTCGAGTTTGTTGCTGTTGTCTGGTGCGTTGGCAAAAAATGGCTCTTTTGGTTTTGCGAAGGATCGGCTTGTGTGTCGGGCAAAGCCAAATGTGCCATTTGTGCGTGGGCTAATTTTGTCTGCTTGTTTGTCGTCAGTTGTCCGGTCAAATAGGCTTGCACCCAACTTACTTATACCAGCCACTCCCTCACCCCAATCCAACAAATCCTGCAGGATTGGAGCCGAAATATGGCGTATTATATTTTTACAATATAATAGATTATTATCGTTATGAATCATCTAACGATCTTTTTATTTTCTGTAATCTTGGTGTACTCACATGGGTATATATCTCAGTTGTACGGCTGCTCTTATGGCCCAATAGCTCCTGTATATATCGCCAACCGGTGCGGGCTTTTAAAGCCGGCGAACAAAAAAACCAAACCCTGCCGGGCATCGCTTATGATGCAGGTTTCAATTCGAAAGCCACATTTAATACCAATGTGATTTGTATAATATGCCAATATTTTATAAATCTTATCCCGAATGCTTTCGGGAGTACATGCCGATGGTATCAAACAAATAGTACAATGAGGCGATAGCCGATAGTGGACTATATTGTTTGCCCAATCGGTATAAATGCCGATGGTATCAAACAAATAGTACAATGAGGCGATAGCAGATATTGGACTATATTGTTTGCCCAATCGGTATAACTTGTAATGGCGCCCTTTGCTGTAATAAATAAAAAAGGCCCCTTTAAAAAAGGAGCCGCTTATCAAAGATGAAAAAAATCAATGGGCATGATGGTGCTGCATCGCTGTTAGTGCTTCACCGGTAACTTCCTTTTCGTTGGTTTTAACCTGCCCCATCGCAAAATTGAATAATTTCTCAGTGACCAATCTCCTGTAAGTGGCTTCAGTTTGCTTCTCATCTTTCATCATACGATCGATGTAGCTTTCCAGCCATTCGATATCCTCACCCAGGTTCATCTGGCCAAAATAACGCATCACCTCTTCTTTCATATGTTGACGCAATTCATCAGTTGTAACTTCTAAATGATGATCTGTAATGATCTTGTCGCTGATCAAGGTCCATTTTAACTGATTACTGAAACCCGGAAATTGTTTTTCGGCTTTCGAGGCTGATAAAGGTTTGTCGCCTCCGGTTTGCAGCCACTTTTTAAGAAATGCTTCAGGAAAATTCATCGTTGTTTTATCGAGCAGGAAGTGATACAACTGATCGTGCATTTGATTCCTGCTCTGCCCATCCCAGTAAGTAGCCATTTCTTCCTTCAATTGGTTTCGAAGTTCAGCTTCAGTTGCAACGTCTTTGCCGGGGTATATCTCATGGAAAAAATCTGTTGTAAGTTCACGCTTGCTGATCAAACCGATCTTTACGATCTCAAGATTGAAATATTTTTCAGCGGCAGTTGTATCGGTTTTCTCAAACCCAAGATCAGATAAGATCATTTCGAGCTTTTCGCCTTCAAAAGTTTCTTTCAGTTGGAAGATGATATGATCGCCTTTTTCTTTTCCGATGAGTTGTTTCTGCAAACCCGGCGTAAAGTATTTCAACAAAACGGAATTCTCTTTAGAGATCCCTCCCTCAACAGTATTCCCTAACGGGTCGGATTCTGTGAAAAGGATATTGAGTACATTTTCAGGATTATCAATGGTTTCCGGTTCAGTCATTTCACCGCCTTTGATCTGCATTCGGTTGATCTCTTCTGTAACCATATCATCGGTAATGGCAACTTTATGAAAAGTTAACTCCTCTTTAGTAAGATCGGGCAAAGTGAATGCCGGCTTCAAACCGATTTCAAAACCAAAGTCGTAATCAGCCGGATGGTTCATGTCGATATGACTAAGGTCGTTATATAACGGTAAGGGTTGAGCGAAAATATCAGGCTTTTCCTCACTAAGATAACCAAACAGTTTCTTTTCAACTATTTTCATCACTTCATCGCTGAAAATGGAAGCACCCACCATTTTCCGGATCACCCCGGTAGGTACCATGCCTTTGCGGAAACCAGGAATGCTCGCCGTTTTACCGTATTCCTTTAATTTTTTTTCAAACGCGGGAAAATATTCGTCTTTACTCACTTTTACGGTAAGCTTATCGGTTAAGGTGCCGATGTTTTCTCTTTCTACTGCTGACATTGCAACTGATTATTAGGTTGATGAATGTAAAAAAGTTGATAAGGAACGCGTCACAAGCCAGCCAATGCTATCAAACAACGAGCTTCTTATCAACTTTACCGGTGCGGATGATAGGGGTCGAACCTACATGCCTCGCGGCGCCAGATCCTAAGTCTGGTGCGTCTGCCAATTTCGCCACATCCGCATTTCCTGTTCCGGAGGTTTAGCTCCAAACGGGGTGCAAAACTACGGGATTTTTACGGAAAATAAGGACAGATCCGGTAATATTTATCAGCTTCTCTTCGGCAAACAAGCCATTACCATGCTTTGGCAGGAAATCAGTAAATTCGTATACAATCATGGAAGCAACAGAAACTACACCGGTTTACAATCTATCTGAAGAAGATGAACGCAAAGAAATTCTGCGGGAGTACCGTGGCTTGCTTAAAGTATTGAAAATGAAGCTCAAACCCGGTGATAAGCTGCTGTTGCGCCGGGCTTTTGAAATGGCTGCCGATGCCCATAAAACCATGCGGCGTAAAAGCGGCGAACCTTATATCCTGCATCCGCTGGCTGTTGCCAAAATCTGTGTGGAAGAAATCGGTTTGGGCATCAGAAGTACCATCTGCGCCCTTTTGCACGACACGGTTGAAGATACTGACCTTACCTTACAGGATGTTCAAAGAGAATTTGGTGCTGAAATAGCCAAGATTGTTGACGGGCTTACCAAAATTTCGAGTGTAATGGATGCCAATAGCAGCCAGCAAGCGGAAAATTTCAAAAAAATCCTGCTTACCCTCACCGATGATCCAAGAGTAATTCTCATCAAACTGGCCGACCGACTGCACAATATGCGTACGATGGACAGCATGAAGCGCGAGAAACAGCTTAAAATTTCATCAGAAACGGTTTATGTATACGCCCCCCTTGCTCATCGCATGGGTTTATACAATATCAAAACCGAAATGGAAGACCTTTCCATGAAGTATATGGAACCGGACACCTACCGGTACATTGCACAAAAACTTCAGGATACCAAACGGGAACGCAGCCGTTATATCAATGATTTTATCCGGCCACTGAAAGAAAAATTATTAAAAACAGGCCTCGATTTCGATATCTATGGCAGGCCAAAAAGTATCCATTCCATCTGGAACAAAATCAAAAAGAAAGGAGTGGCATTTGAAGAAGTGTACGACCTGTTCGCCATCCGCATCATTGCCAATTCGGCACCGGAAAAAGAAAAAGAAGACTGCTGGAAAATTTACAGCATCATCACCGATGAATATAATCCTTCTCCGGAGCGGTTGCGGGATTGGCTGAGCAACCCGAAAAGCAACGGATACGAAGCCCTCCACACCACCGTTATGGGCCCGCAGGGAAAATGGGTGGAAGTGCAGATTCGTACCCGGCGGATGAATGAGATTGCAGAAAAAGGTTTAGCCGCCCACTGGAAATATAAGGAAGGAAAAGATGACGAAAGCCGTTTTGATAAATGGTTCAACCAGATAAGGGAAGCGCTCAATAATCAGGATTCCAATTCACTCGATTTTTTGCAAGATTTCAAAACTTCTTTTCTCACAGAAGAAATTTATGTGTACACGCCTAAAGGCGATGTGCGGATGTTACCGGTTGGTGCAACGGCACTTGATTTTGCATTCAGTGTTCATACGGCAGTTGGAGCAAAATGCATCGGTGCTAAAGTAAACCATAAACTGGTGCCCATCAGTTATAAATTGCGAAGTGGCGACCAGATTGAAATCATCACCAGCGCCAAACAAAAACCCAATAGTGAGTGGCTGAATTTTGTAGTTACCAGTAAGGCGCGAGCTAAAATTAAAGATTCGCTTCGCGAAGAGAAAAGGGAAATTGCAGAAGTAGGAAAATATATCCTGCAACGCAAACTGGAAGGGATGAACGCCAAAATGAACCAGACAAATCTCGAAGAGATTGCCGGATTTTATAAACTCAACAGCAGTTTAGATTTATTATTTGAGGTGGCCGTAAAAAAAATAGACCTCAAAGAACTTAAGGAATTTACCGTTCATGGGGATAAGGTAATGGCACCCAAGCCCGTAAAAATCCAGGAGGAAAAACCTGAATACAATGAGAACAAACAAACCGGGAAAAAAGATGCCGAGCTTATCATTTTCGGGGAAAGCAGCGACCGGATCATGTATACCCTTGCCAATTGTTGCAAACCGATTCCGGGTGATGACGTATTTGGCTTTATCAGTACCGGTGAGGGGCTGAAAATTCATCGAACGAATTGTCCGAATGCTGCAAGATTACTTGCCAACTACGGCCACAGGGTGGTGAAAACCAAATGGGCTAAAAATAAGGAGATTTCTTTCCTAACAGGTTTGAAAATCATCGGGTTAGATGATGTTGGAGTGATCCATAAAATCACCAATCTTATCAGTGGTGAGTTAAAAGTTAACATCTCTGCCATGACCATCGAAGCCAATGAAGGCATTTTTAATGGTAATGTAAGAGTTTTTGTACACGACAAAGAAGAATTAGATCAGTTGGTGAACAGGCTGCTTGAATTACCGGGCATTGAAAGGGTAGACCGGTATGATACCGAATAAAAAATACTGCAGATAATTCACAATTAATTATTGATTTTGTATAAAAAATTACGCACCTTTAAATAAAAAATCATGCAAGAACTTATCAATCGTTTAACAGAAAAAGCAGGCATCAGTGCAGATCAAGCTACAAAATCCGTAGACACCATTAAAGATTTTGTAAAAGAAAAATTTCCTATGATGGCCGGAGCTGTAGACAATCTTTTTGCTCCTGCGGCAGCATCTTCAACAGAAACGGCTCAGGCGGCTCTTAGCAGCCTACCCGGTAATGCAAAAGAAAGCGCTGATAGTATAGGAGACAAGGTGGAAGATTTCGCTAAAAAAGCTGCCGACAAAGCTGAAAATTTATACGATTCGGCTAAAGAAAAAATCAACCAGGCAATGGATTCAGATACCGGTAAAAAAGTTGAAGCCTTTGCCAATAAAGCCGCCGATAAAGCAGAAGATTTATACGATTCGGCTAAAGAAAAAATCAATCAGGCAATGGATTCAGATGCCGGTAAAAAAGTTGAAGCCTTTGCTAAAAATGCGGCTGATAAGGCAGAAGACCTTTTTGATAGTGCTAAAGAAAAACTGAGTAGCTTTTTTGGTAGCAAAGATGAAAAAAGCGAAGAGAAAAAAGTATAATCAAAAGAAGTAAAACGAAACGTCCTCTTCGAGAGACGTTTCTGGGAAGGAGTATAATAAAAAAGCTGCCATCAATAATTGCTGGCAGCTTTTTTATTATCTCAAAATCATTTCAGTACTTCCCTACTGATCACCAATTTTTGTATTTCACTGGTGCCTTCACCGATAGTACATAATTTGCTATCGCGATAAAATTTCTCCACAGGAAAATCTTTCGTGTACCCGTAGCCGCCAAAAATCTGAACGGCATCCGTGCTTATTTCTACCGAAATTTCACTGGCATAATATTTTGCCATGGCCGCTTCTTTAGTCATGGGCAAGCCTTTCATTTTTAAATCGCAGGCCTGGTTGATGAGCAACTCGGCACATTCTATTTTGGTAGCCATATCAGCCAGCTTAAATGAGATGCCCTGAAAATTTGCTATCGGCTGATCGAACTGCTGACGTTCCTTGGCATATTTAACCGAAGCTTCATAAGCTCCTTTAGCAATACCTAAACTCAATGCGGCAATAGAAATGCGCCCACCATCGAGTATTTTCATGGCCTGCTTGAATCCATCCCCTACTTGTCCCAAACGGTTGGCATCAGGAATACGGCAGTTGTCGAATATCATTTCCGCAGTTTCACTGGCCCGCATACCCAGCTTGTTTTCTTTTTTACCTGCACTGAAACCCTTAGTACCACGTTCAACGATAAACGCAGTTGAATTATTCTTCGCCCGGGGTTCGCCAGTTCTGCATATCACTACAGCAACATCACCCGATTTACCATGAGTGATCCAACTTTTAGTGCCGTTGATCAACCAATCATCCCCGTCTTTAACGGCAACCGTTTTCATATTTCCGGCATCGCTACCGGTATTGGGCTCGGTTAAACCCCATGCTCCAATCCACTCCGCTGTAGCCAGTTTGGGTAAGTAAGCCTGCTTTTGTGCCTCAGTGCCAAATGATAATATGTGGCCGGTGCACAAGGAATTGTGTGCGGCAACCGATAATCCAACCGATCCGCAAACTTTTGCAATTTCCTGTATGATGGCACTGTATTCAAAATAACCAAGCCCGGTACCTCCATATTGTTCCGGCACCAAAACGCCCATCATACCCAGTTTACCTAATGCTTTAAATACAGCCACCGGAAATTCCTGCGATTCATCCCACTCCATCAATTGAGGCTTGATATGCTGGTGCGCAAATTCACGTGCTGAATGGGCTACCTGTACTGTTAATTCATCCTGCCGGAAATTCATAAATTTCGTTTCGTTGAGGATGCAATTTAAGTATATATGTACAGCCCCTGTAGCAAATACTTATTTTTTTTCCAATGTGAGGTAAGGCGAAATTTTGTTGAACAATTTTTCATCAATCAACTGGATTTTCTTAATATCTTCAATCGCGTTATATAATCCGTGGCTTTCCCGGTAAGCAACGATAGCATTGGCCAGCCGATACCCCAGGTAAGGATGGTTTTTCATTTCAACTGCCTGATCATAATTGATATTGATCTGCCGTAAAGGGATTTTGGTGATTATCAAACGTGTTTTCACTGCCTGAAATACGGAATCTTTTAACCCGTACAATTCTGCAACCTGTTCTATCTGGTGAAATCCGCCCAACTTTTGCCTGAATTGCACCATACGGGCAGATAATTTTGCCCCAAACCCGGGCAGGGATTCCCATTGGGCTGAATCGGCCAGATTGATATCTATTGCTTTTTGAGCTGATTTTTGTTGAGCCTTGTTTTCATCATATCGGGTAAATGAAGGAGTTGATTTTTCTTCAGCAGCAATCTTCACATAAGGAAGCAGCTGATCCAGTTTAGCTGCTGAAAGTCCCCAGATTTTTTTAAGGTCATCCGGTTGCCTGAATTTTCCGCCATGTGAAATGTATTTTCGGATACCCGTTGCCGTTTTCTCTGATATGCCGAGCGACTGCCATCCGGCTACAGAAAGCGTATTGGGATCAAAAGCAAAGAGAGGTACTTTCGCTCCATTTTCCTTGAAAGCCTTTTCATAGTTTACTTTTGAAGATCCTGTTTCGGCTTTTGAAAATTTTTGTAGGCTATCAGCATCGCGTAAACGAAGCAGCGCGTTCAATTCTGCTTCGGATGAAAATTCGGGTAAAGGGGCGGGATAAAAATAATCCAGCAAAGCAGGAGAAAATTGAGTGATGAGCAGGAGGATCACAAAGAACAGGATGCCTTTTCTTTCTTTTTTAGTAAGAACCAGCGGGTGTATGGAAGGCCGTTCATGCATCCCACAATACTAACACAGCTAGAAATTTCAAACAGGAGAAATCCCTCTTCCGTTCAGGAGAGTTTCAACAACATTCCATCGTGGGCAAGCCGTATTCCATCGGGTAATTCCGCATTAACTTCTTCATGTTTCCCCATCTGGTGGCTGATATGGGTAAAATAGGCTTCAGGCACTTTCAGTTCCTTCACCAAATCGATGGCTTCGCTAAGGTTGTAATGGGAAATGTGTTTTTCTTTACGAAGGGCATTGAGCACCATTATTTTTGAACCCTTTATTTTCTCCAGTTCAGGCAGTTCAATATGATTGGCATCGGTGATATAGGTAAATGCACCAAAACGAAACCCCAAAACCGGCATCTTAAGGTGCCATACCAAAATGGGCTGAACAGGAATGTCACCGATATGAAAGAGAGCCGTGCCTATGTCTTGCAGTTGTATGTCGGGAATGCCGGGATATTTCTGTTGTGCAAAAACATAAGAGAACTCTTTGTGCAATGCCGCCTGTGTTAATTCATTGGCATAAACTTTCATCGGCTTCTGCTGAAAATAATTGAATGCTTTTACATCATCGAGCCCGGCAATATGGTCTTTATGCGGATGTGTAAACAGCACTGCATCCAGACTGTTCACTTTTTCCCTCAACATTTGGGTTCGAAAATCAGGAGTGGTATCTATCACAATCGAAGTGGTATCACTTTCAACCAAAATACTGCTGCGAAGGCGGTTGTCGTGGGGATGAACCGACTCACATACATCGCATTGGCATGCAATCATCGGAACACCGCTGCTGGTGCCTGTTCCCAGAAAACGGATCCGTAGTTCAGGACAAAACATGACTGCAAAATACAATATTCAATGGCATTGCAGGCTAAAAAAAGCAAGGTAAAAAAAACTTAATCAGGAAGCTGTTTGCGCATGCAGATTGGCCATGATTTCTTCATAACGTTTCTGGCTCTCGTGCGTGAGATCGTCGATGTTGATCCTGAGTTGTGGCATGAGGTCAATCAGGGTATTGATGCGGCCTTCGGTTTGTAAAAATTTATTCAGCACCACCACTTTCTTTTCCTGCAAAATACAATAGCCGCTTTGGAAAGTGCCTCTTTCATAACGGATGAGATATCCTGCTTCTTCAACAACCTGTTCAAATTTATCTAATGTATGTTGTGTATATTTCATAGTGCCCACTTTAGCTTTCCTTCGATGATGCTGCAAACTCCCGAATATCCGTTTGTTTATGAAAAAATCTTTTCAACAATCGTTGATAAAAATCTATTCTTAGCTGTTATTATTTATTCGACATGCGGATCACCGGAATTATCATCTCTTCCAGCGAAATGCCCCCATGCTGAAAGGTATTGCGGTAATAGTTTACAAAATGGTTGTAATTATTCGGATAACATAGAAACAAATCGCCTTTTGCAAAAATGAAAGAGGAATTCACATTCGGAACGGGCAACCCTGCTTCACGCGGATCCCGGAAAGAAAGCACATCTTTTGGTTCAAAATTAAGGTTGCGGCCATGCTTGTATCGCAGGTTGGCCGTAGTTTGCTTATCGCCAATCACTTTTGCGGGTGTTCTTACTCTGGTGCTTCCGTGATCGGTTGCCACTATCAGGTTCATTTTTTTCTCGGCGATTTTTTTCAAAGCCTGATGTAACGGGCTGTGTTCAAACCAACTGGCGGTGATGCTCCTGTAGCTTGTTTCGTCGCCGGCAAGTTCTTTAAGCACTTCCATCTCGGTTCGTGCATGGCTGAGCATATCCACAAAATTATATACGATCACATTGAAATCGTTCTGCATCATGTTATGGATATTATCTACCAGCTTTTGGCCATCATGATTATTGGTGATCTTGGTATAAGAAACTTTCAGGTCATTTTTACCCAGCTTCTTCAAGTTAGCCAACAGGAATTCTTCTTCGTAAAGGTTTTTTCCACCTTCATCATCATCATTCTTCCACTGTGCAGAAAATTGCTTTTCGATATCCACCGGCAACATTCCGGCAAATATGGCATTTCGCGCATATTGCGTTGCAGTGGGCAATATCGAATAGAAAGTTTCTTCTTCATGAATACGGAAACTTTCTGCAAAAATCGGCTGTATGGTTTTCCACTGGTCGAAGCGCAGGTTATCGATGAGCACAAAAAACAAAGGCGTTCCTTTTTCAAGATGAGGCAGCACTTTATACTTGAGCAGGTTATGGCTCATGATGGGTGCCTCGGTACTTTTCGGCGAAACCCATGAGGCATAATTTTTTGAAATGAATTTAAAGAAATCGGTATTGGCTTCCTGTTTCTGGGTTTGAAAAACTTCCTGCATTTCCGGACTGTCACTTTTCTGGATTTCGAGTTCCCAATATACCAGCTTACGGTAGATTTCCATCCATTCCGTATAATCGGGATTGTTGCTGATAGCCATGAACAAGCTGCGAAATTCCTGCTGATAAGCGGAGGTGGTTTTTTCGGCAACCAGCCTTTTGTTATCGATGATTTTTTTTAGGCTGAGCCAAACCTGATTCGGATTCACGGGTTTGATGAGATAATCACTAATCTGGCTGCCTATCGCTTCGTCCATCAGGTTTTCCGCTTCATTTTTGGTAATCATCACCACGGGTAGATTGCTGTTGACCTCTTTGATTTGCTGAAGCGTTTGCAATCCTGTGATGCCCGGCATAGTTTCATCAAGCAGCACCACATCTACAATATTATCCTTTACAAATTCCACAGCATCAAAACCATTGGTTTTCGTTTGCACTTCATAGCCTTTATTTTCTAAAAACATCACCTGCGAATTGAGGCTGTCTATTTCATCATCTACCCAAAGGATCCTGGCGATACTCATGTTGTATATTTTTGCATGCTGAACAAACTTATTACCGGTAATTGAAATATTTGGAAAGGCTGCTGTAAATTGAGCCTCTAAATGGCATGTGCCCTGCAATTTAATTTTTTTAGCAGGAGCGCTGTCCTATTTCTCATTCTTTTAACAGATGCCATCACCAATCCCAAATCATGCCCTTTCATAAAATAATCAACGATCCGGTTTATGGATTTATAACTATCGACGACGAACTGATTCATCAGCTCATGGCCCATCCCTATTATCAGCGCCTCCGCCGGATCCAGCAAATGGCAATGGCAAATCTGGTATATCCGGGTGCGGTTCATTCCAGACTTCACCATTCGCTTGGCGCCTACCACCTGATGCGTTCTGCATTGCAGGAATTGATCAGTAAAGGCCACAGTATTACGCTTGAAGAACAGCAGGCCGCAAAAATTGCCATCCTTCTTCACGATATCGGGCATGGTCCATTTTCGCATGCACTGGAACTTGTTTTGGCAGAAGGCATGCCGCATGAGGAAATTTCAATCCTGCTGATGGAATCGCTCAACAAAAGCTTTGATGGCAAATTAAATATGGCCATTGAAATATTCACCGGCAAATACCACAAAAAATTCCTTCATCAACTGGTGAGTGGGCAATTGGATGTAGACCGTATGGATTATCTAACCAGAGATAGTTTTTTTACCGGTGTGAATGAGGGAGTGATTGGTTACGACCGGATATTAAAGATGCTTACCGTTCATGATGGGCAACTTATGGTGGAAGAAAAAGGGATTTATTCCATCGAAAAATTTTTGGTGGCCCGCAGGCTCATGTACTGGCAGGTTTATCTGCACAAAACTGTTCTCGGCGCCGAACAGATGCTTAAGAGAATTGTGAAAAGGGCGAAGATGCTGCATGCGCCATGCCCGGAACCACTTAATAGTTTTATCAATAGGCCTCCCGGAGGAGTAAGCCTCGATCAATTTTGCCAGCTTGATGATACCGATCTGATGATGGCCATCAAACAATGGTGCCGGCATAACGATCCGGTATTGGCCTATCTCTGTAAGGGCCTGATCAACCGGCAACTCCTCAAAGTGCATTTTTTTGCAGAACCGGTAAATCCTGATCTGCTTGAAGAAAAGCGAGCGCAGGCAGCAGCCAAAACGGGCTTTTCAACGTCCTGCCTGGAATGGCTGGTATTTGAAGGGGAAGCCTCGAGCAGCACCTACAATTTTGAACATGAACACATCTATATCCTGTTTAAAGATGGTAAGGTTAAAGATATTTCAGAGGTAGATCATGCCCTGATCAATGAAAACCTTCGTGGCAAGGTTAAAAAATATTACATTTGTTATCCGGGTTAATCGCCAAAAAAGCAATATAGGAGATGATCCGGAACTGAAATCGTCCAAAAAAAAATCATTTATGCAATTTAGTGCCGCACAAATCGCCCTCATGGTAAAAGGAACCATCGAAGGAAATGCGGATACTGCAGTAGATGCTTTTGGAAAAATTGAAGAAGCAAAAAAAGGGGAACTGGCTTTTTTGGCAAATCCTAAGTATGAAGACTTCCTCTATAGCACTGAAGCTTCTATCATCATTGTAAACCAGCAACTTCAACTCAAACAGGCTATCGAAGCTACCCTCATCAGGGTACCCGACGCTTACAGTGCTTTTGCCAGTTTGCTCTACAAATACCAGCAAATCAAAACACAACAGCTTACCGGTATACAAGAGCCGGTTTATGTGCATCCATCAGCTAAAATTGGTGACGATGTTTTTTTAGGTGCTTTTTCTTATATCGGAGAAAATGTTGTAATTGGCAATGGAGTAAAAATTTTCCCCGGGGCTTACCTGGGCAACCAGGTTCAAGTTGGAGATCATACCATTATACATGCCGGGGTAAAAATTTACTACGATTGTATCATCGGTTCCCATGTGGTGATTCATGCAGGTACGGTAATTGGAAGTGATGGGTTCGGATACGCTCCTCAACCCGACGGCAGTTTAAAAAAAGTACCGCAGATAGGGATCGTGATGATCGAAGATGCTGTTGAAATCGGCGCCAATACCACAATCGACAGGGCAACTATCGGAAAAACATTGATAAAATCAGGTGCCAAGCTGGATAACCTCCTTCAAATTGCCCATAATGTAGAAATTGGAAACAATACGGTGATTGCAGCACAAACTGGCGTAAGCGGTAGTACCAAAATCGGCAATAATGTTATGATCGGTGGCCAGGTTGGTATTGTTGGCCATATTCAAATTGCAGATGGCAGTAAAATTAACGCACAAAGCGGCGTAAGCAAATCTATAAAAAGTGCAAACACTGCCGTAACCGGTTCGCCGGCTCACGAGTATACTGCTGCCTTACGCAGCCAGGCCATTACCCGCAACCTGCCGGAACTGGAAAAAAGAATCAAAGAACTTGAATCGGCAGTAAAACTGTTAACAGAAAAACTGAATTCCCCTGATGAAAAATAAGCCTGGCTGTATGTTAACAGTAAGGCATAAACGAGATTTTTCTACCTCTACTACCATGAAAGCCCTTTTCTTCCTGCTGATGATGCTGCCGCTCTCCCTATGGGCACAAAGTGTACGCATCAATGGGCAAATTCTGGATGCGCATACCAAAGAACCTGTAGCTTATGCCTCTGTTTTTTTCAAACAAGCCGGTACCGGAACCACGTCGGATACGGCAGGGAAATTCAGCGTTGTGCTTTTCAACCGCCCTTCCGATACCTTAATGATCAGTTACGTTGGGTATGAAGTGGCTAAAATCGGAGTGAAACAAAGTAGCAATGAAATTAATATAACGGTCAATCTGGAGCGGGGTGGATTGAAAGATTTTGTCATCCGTACCAAAAAAGTAAACCGGGGCCTGTATCTGTGGAAGAAAATCATGAGCAAGAAAAAACAGTACAACCGTTACAACCTCGATAATTTCAGCTACGAAGCGTATAACAAACTGGAAGTTGATATCAAGAATTTCAATGTGAACAAAGCAAAAAAGAACTTCCTGATCAAACCTTTTTCATTTGTATTCGACAATATCGACAGCATTTCGGAAAAAGAACCCTTCTTACCCGCTTACCTTATAGAAACGATGAGCGATTATGCGTACCAGAAAAACCCTAGAAAATACCAGGAAACCATAAAAGCCAGTAACACCAAAGGCTTTGCCAATGAAAGCATCAGCAAGATGCTGGGGGTAATGAACCAGAACGTGAACATCTACGGCAATTTTGTAAATGTGATGGACCGCGATTTCATCGGCCCATTCAATGAAAATGCAGATGCCTTTTATCAATTTTCGGTGCCCGATACACAAGTGGTTCAGGGCGTGAAAATTTTTCATTTCGTTTTCAAGCCGAAACGAGCCGGACAAAGCACCTTTGAAGGCGATGCCTGGGTGACCGAAAAAACTTATCAGATCAGGAAGATCTCTCTTTATCTGGGTAAGGATGCGAATGTGAACTACATCAACCGGATCAGTATCTTCCAGGAATTCATTCCCCTTAACGACAGTACTTATTTTTTAAACCGTGATAAGTTCTTTGCCGACTTCACCATTCTGGGTAAACAAAGCCTTACACTGATCGGCAGGAAATCTACTTCCTATAAAAATATAAATGTCAATAGCGATTCTATTACCAACCTACTGGAACAACAAAATATCGAAGAGAAAGTAATCACCTTATCAGGCAATAATACCAAAACCGATTCGGCCTGGAGTGTTATGCGCCACGACTCCTTATCGGTGAATGAAAAAGCCATCTATGAAACGGTAGACAAGCTCTTACAAATGCCCAAGTTTCAGAAAATGAAAAAGAGGATTAAGTTCCTTGCTACAGGATACAATTATGTGGGCAATCTGGAAATAGGCCCCTGGTTCAATTGGATCAGCAGCAATGTATGGGAAGGCACCAGGTTTCGTTTCGACCTGGGCACCAATCCAGGTTTTCATAAGAACCTTTACCTGCATGGTTATCTGGCTTACGGAACAAAAGATAAAAAAATAAAAGGGCGTGCAGAAGCATACTGGCTTATTAAGCGAACGCCAAGGCTGTTAAGGATTCATGTGGCCTATTCGAAAGATATAGATAATGGGGTTAGCCAGATCGGTGAAGTAAGCCAGGATAATATTTTTTCACTGGCTATCCGAAAACCTAATGTCAGCCGCAAATTCCTGCAATTGGAAGATTCCAGATTCGAAATTCTCAACGAATGGGGCAAAGGATTTTCTACTGAAGCTTTTTTCCTCCACCGCATTTATACACCCCTGCAAAACCTACCATTTGTTGCCGAAGCAAAAACAGCTCCTATCAACAATTTTGAAGTGGCTTTGAAAATACGTTACGCCTACCTTGAGCAGTTTTTAGAAGGCGATTATTTCCGGTATTCCCTGGGCAGTAAATACCCTATCGTAGAACTTACCCTAGGCAAAGGCTTTCCCGGAGTAGTGAACAGCGATTACAATTACAAGCGCATCAACCTAAGCATTAAAGATAATTTTCGTCTATCCACCGCAGGTAGTTTAAGTTATAAAATTTACGGAGGAAAAATACAGGGAACGGTGCCTTTTACTTTTCTGGAAAACCACCCGGGTAATGATATCTATTATTACAACAAGAACACTTTTAACCTGATGACCCGTTTTGAATACCTGAGCGACACTTATGCCGGAGTAAATGTTGAGCATGGTTTCGGTTCAGGTTTGTTCCGATTCATCCCACTTACCCGTAAATTAAAATGGCGCCAGTTCTGGAACGTGAAATGTTTATGGGGCAACCTTTCTCAAGCCAATCAGGAACTCAACAACAGCGACAACAGTTTCAAAATACTGAACCGGAAAATGTACATGGAATTAGGTACCGGTATTGATAATATCCTTAAAATTTTACGTGTAGATTTGGTTTGGAAATTAAGTCCCGGCGCCATCCCCGGACAATCCAAATCAGAATTTGGTGTGTTTGGGAGTTTTCAATTCAAGTTTTGATTTCATTTTTTTTAACGCCGCCGCCTGGTGTTTTTCACCAGCGGCTCGAACCACAAAAGCCAACAAGCTTAGGTGGCCGGCAGGAACAAAATCTTCGATACTTGGTGGAAGTAAAAATAGTTGATCCTTGATTACAGGCTTGAATTTTTGCGTGAAAAGAAAACAAAATTTATATCTTCTTTGTTACTTTATATTTACTAACAAATGTGAATTCTCGGTCACCCTCGTATCACCCTGAGCAAAACCCGAAATAGCAATAAACATTACTATTAATAAGAAGTGTAGTTTTTTCATTTTGTGAAGTTTTATTAGTTTAGTTTTTTATCGAAGCGACCGAGAGTTATATCGATAGTATCGCCAAGTCCACAATCCGGATTGACGAAATGAAATTCAAATTCTCCTGAAAATATCCCGTTTATCACATCATATTTGGTTATTTTAATATACCCACTTTTATTAGAAGATGAACCATAGGAATATGGTGTTTCGCAAACATTATC
>JAPLEF010000123.1 GCA_026391525.1 Sphingobacteriales bacterium | reverse complement strand
TATCTGCAGTCCATGCAGTGTCTGACATGCATTTTTCATATTCTTTCTTAGTCAATATGGTACTGTCGCAAGTATTTGAAGCGATTTCTTGACCATAGCTCTCTTCAAGAAAAAAGATGAATAAGATTAGGAGCTTGAAAATTGATTTCATAATATAGTAAATAACAGAAGGCATTTTTGCACATGGAGAAAATGCATTCCGTGTGCCAACAGCCTATAATTAAATGTACGAAACTTTTATAAAGCACCGAAATGTAACAACCAGAACTAGAAGAGGCTTTTCCCGGTACTATTTCCGGTGTAACCTAAATTTGAAAGCAGATGAATATATGTTGTAACAGAAGAAGAAATTTAATGTTGATTTTAAATCACATTACTGCATTTATAGCGTGAAAAAAGTGCTATATACTTATATCCATATGGTTTGGCTAAGTGGCAACACAAACCAACGCGATATTTTCATCTAGCGGAATCGCCAAAATCGAAAATTAACTATAACTTGCTCTTCTGGTGGGATTGAATTAGGGTGATTCCTGTAACACAAAACTTATTATTACCGGCACACTTTACACTTTATGAGAAAAATACTTACCCTACTGTTGTGTTCTTTTGTGAGCATGGCATATGCGCAACAAACTGATATACTGAAACCGAAAGCGCTTATTTTAAAACGATTCCTGGAAAAAAATCATTACCAGCCGCTATCATGGAACGACACGGCTTCTATCCGCTTGTATAACAGATGGATGGAGCTTTTAGATAACGAAAAGCTTTTTTTTACTAAGGCTGATATAGCAGTGCTGGAACCTTTTAAAATGAAGCTAGATGAAGAGATGAATGCAGGTCAGTGGCAGTTCTTTCGCAAAAGCGTTGCCCTGTATCGTAATCGCTTGTATCGTGTGGATTCTATTATTAAAAAAGTATCGGCAAAACCACTCGATTTTTCTTCTAATGAAAATCTGCAATATCCATTTACCACATTTGCAGCAGATGATAATGAGTTGCAGCAGCGTTGGAAAAAATATCTGAAATGGCAAGTACTCCGTAGAATTGCTGATGATAATGATTCGACCGCTTTATCGCCCGCAGATTTTATTGCCGCAGAAAAAAAAGCAGTTGCACTTCAAAAAAATCACGAGGAGAAATATATCAAACGATTGTTGGGCAATTCGCCGGAGGATTTTGAAAAAGATCACCAGGAAAATTACCTGAACAGCATAGCCTGGTGCTACGACCCGCATACCACGTATATGAACATGTCGGTAAAAGATGAATTTGAAACCCAGATGAGTGCTTCTGAATACAGTTTAGGATTTGATGTGGAAGAAAATGACAAAGGAGAACCCGAAGTTTCCTTTCTGCAACCAGGAGGCAGTGCATGGCGGAACGGAGAATTGCACAAGGGCGACGTGTTGGTGGCTGTACGAATTGGAAGAGAGTTTAAAAATATCACCGATCTTACGGAAAGCGAGATAGAGGCAGTTTTTGCGGGGAGAGATAAATCCGACACAGAAATAAAAGTTCGTACAGTTACAGGTGAAATAAAAATGGTGAAGCTGGCTAAAGAAAAAATTTCCAGTGAAGAAGAAGTAGTAAAGAGCTATATTTTGAAGGGTAATAGCAACATTGGCTATATCAACTTACCAGGCTTTTACAGCCGTGAGAATACAGCTATGCAAAAAATGGATGAAGTTAGCTATGATGGCTGTGCAAACGATGTAAGCAAGGAAATTGTAAAGCTGAAAAAAGATAATATTGCAGGCCTTATCCTCGACTTGCGATATAACGGCGGCGGAAGCATTTGGGAAGCTATGCAGTTAGCCGGAATTTTCATTGACATTGGTCCTGTAGCATCCATGAAAGACCGGGAAGGGAAAGTGAGATTTTTAAAAGATCCCAACAGAGGAACCATTTACGACGGACCGTTGCTGGTGCTGGTAAATGGGGCTAGTGCCAGCGCAAGTGAATTTATTGGCGCAGTGCTGCAGGATTACAACAGGGCCATAATTGTAGGCGGTACAACATACGGTAAGGGCACCGCACAAAGTATTCTGCCAATGGATTCAGCAAGGCCTGATCCTAATAAAAAGTATGATGATTTTGTAAAAGTAACCGGTGAAAAGTTTTACAGAGTAAACGGAGGCACAACCCAATGGACCGGGGTGGAACCGGATATAGACTTACCCGATGTTTACAGCAGCGATAACTACAAAGAAAAGTCACAAATGAGTGCTTTACAACCCGACAGGAGTAAAGCAGGTAACTATACAGCTTTACCTGCTTTGCCGATTACAACACTAAAAGCTAATAGTGATCAAAGGACTTCTGCAAGTCCCTATTTCAATGCCGTAAGCCAATATATACAACTGGCTGAAAAAAATGAAAAAGCGAGATCGGTCTCATTAACCTGGGCCGCTTACCTGCAGCAGTACAAGGAAGCTAAAAAATTATACCTGTCACTCAGTGAAGAAATGCTACCTGCAGCAGAACAAACTAGCGTATTAAATAACTCATTCGATAAGGAGCGGTTTGCACTTTTAGGTGAATATAGTAAAGAAGTAAATGAAGCCTATTTAAAAAACATAAAAACAGACCCTGTGATCAGGGAGGCGATGTTCATAATGCTTGACTGGACAGGGAAAAAATAGCTTTTCAAAGATTTGCATGGTTGTGGTAAAATATAGAGATGATTTCCGGGCAATTTTATAATAGTGTCGGGATTTTTCGGGTTGAACATTTATATTTGAAAATAAACTTTAATACTGATAAAATTTATGAAAGCAATTTTACTCTTAACCTGCCTTACTATCCTGACACTTTGTAGTAAAAACACCTACGCACAGGATTTCGAAAACCCGGGTGAATATATGGGTTACATAGGAAAGCAACAGGAGAATATATCCAAGAAATACATGGCTTATGCCAGTGCTTCGGCGCATGGTAAAAAAGCCCGTAAAGTGGAAAACATCCGCCAGAAACTTTTAAACGAAGTACAAGAAGCCAGGATGAATATTGGCAGTATGCCATCGTATAAAGGCGATAAAAGTTACAGAGACACTTCTGTCAATTTTATGAAAATGTATTTCAATATACTAAATGATGATTATGCTAGGGTATTGAACCTCGAGGAAATTGCAGAAAACAGCTACGATGAAATGGAAGCACTACTAAATGTAAAAGATGCGATCGATCTAAAACTCGAAGAAGGTAATAAGCGGGTAAGAGAAGCGCAAATTGCTTTCGCCAAGGCACATAATGTAAACTTAGTGGAAGGAGAGGCGAATGCCCTATCAGAAAAACTAGAGAAAGTGCATGATCTCAATAAATATTATAATGAAGTTTACCTGATATTTTTCAAACCCTATGTACAAGAACAATCGCTGGTGGAAGCCATAAGTAAGAAAAATGTAACCGCTGTAGAACAATCGAAAAATGCACTCAGGAAATATTCGGAAGAAGGCTTGGAAAAATTAAAAACGATAAAATCTTATGAAGGCGATAATTCTGTTACCGATGCCTGTAAATCGCTATTGCAATTTTACATTAAAGAGGCTGATGCTACTGCAACAATAAGTGAATTTACACTTGCCAATGAAAATTTTGAGAAGATTAAAACAGAGTTTCAAAAAAAATCTGATCCTTCTAAAGCTGATGTCGACGCCTATAACAATGCGGTGAAAGACATCAATAACAAATCGCAGAAATACAATCAAACGTTGAACGACCTGAATAAGCAACGTTCAGAATCACTGAACAACTGGAATAAGACGGTTAATCAGTTTTTTGACGAACATACGCCTAGGTATAAATAATACCAATGTGATTTATATAATATGCCAATATTTTATAAATCTTATCCCGAATGCT
>JAPLEF010000061.1:30058-72203 GCA_026391525.1 Sphingobacteriales bacterium | reverse complement strand
TTCATAGCAAGAAGATTGTCATCAATGAGCAATGCATCTGATATGAATAAGTTCCTTACTCCAACAGAATCATGTTTATTCCAACTCTTTTCCCAATTTAAGATTAATGAGTCAATTGGCGCTTTTGAAAAAGCTGCTGGAGAAGATTGATTACATGAAGATAATAAGCTTCCAAAAAGGATAAAACTAACTAGTGTTTTCATTTATTGTGTGTTTAGGACTAAAGGTATGCTTTAATATCCAGGGTTTACTAATTAATTCAACAATTGCTTAAATACAATAATGTTACACAATAGCACATTTGCAAAAGGGCATTCCGTAACTTGCAGCCATGGAAGAACAATCCGGAAAATACTTTCGGCTTATGGGAACTTTGTTCCTGAGTTTTGTTGCCTTCATCCTTGCGTTGGGATTGATATTACTGGGGCTAAGATTTATTTTTGGTCTGCTGAATCAAATACCCTGGTTTGCTTATTTATATATGGGCCTGCTCATTTTTCTTCCTGTGGCCCTATTTGGGAGTATTTTTCTGATTTATTTCAAACGAACTAAATATCATCCCTCCAAAATTATAAGGGGAATTTCTTATAGCATCTTTACCACATTTCTGCTGGCATGGGCTATCTTTTTTGTGTTGGATCTACGTACTTTTTTTACCCGTTTCAGTTTTGAAATTAGTAAATACCACAGTTACGAAATGATCTTTCTCATTGCAAATGTGGGAGCTATTTTTTTGATCGGCATCATGCAAGCCCTCTCCACCGAAAAAGAAAAAGATTGGATGGAGAAAGCCAATGCCCGTTGAGTGATGAATTATTTATTCAGTTTTACCAATGTGGCAGTATGCAATACATTGCCATTGGCGGATGTAAACTGCATCAGGTAGGTGCCGGCTTCTAATTGTTGAGCAGCACTGAAAATTTTCCTGTTGTAACCCTTATTGATATAAAAACTTTCACGAAGCAATTGTTTACCATTTACACTTATGAGTGATGCATTAATCTGTTGCCTTGATGCAGCAAAAAAATCAACCGTTATCAAATCTTTAAAAGGATTTTCTAAAACTGTGATACCGGTAGTATTGGCATCAATATTTAGTTTTACCGTGCGCGAAAGCGAAATTTTGCCATCAATGTCTTCCTGACGAATACGGTATAAAATAACCGATGTGCCGGGTTGGGCATCATACCATTGATAGTTTTTGGTAGTCTGGCTATTTTGGTTACCTGTATTTGGAATGGTTGCTATCCTACTCCAGCTCGTGCCATTGTTGTTGCTTCTTTCTACATAAAATGCTTTATGATTGATCTCACTTGCAGTTGCCCAGTTTATGATGGCACCGCTTCCTTTCTTCGCTGCACTGATGCCTAAAAACGATACGGGTAAGGGTGAGCCTGAAGGGCAGGTTGCCAGTTTGATGTCGTCAATGGCATAATCATTTCCACAACCGCCGGAAACATTATCGGTTATAACAATCCGTAATTGAGTAACCACAAACGGACTTGTTGATGGTAACACAAATACGCCACCCAATGAAACCCAGGTAGGAGTGGCAGATTGAGCAACTGCGGTTGTAGTAACCGGCGAATTGTTGAGTGCAACCCAGTTGTTGTTTGCATTAAGATATTCAATCCTGAAACTGATAACGGGCAATAAAGGGTTAGGCGCACATGTACCTGGTGTGTTGAGGTTGATCAGAAATAAGCTGGCAGAATAGTTGCCGGCAGCAAACCCATTAATCCGGGTTTCGGTATGGATGAAAAAATCGGAAGCCTGGCCGTTGATCACCATCATCCTGCCATCTGTATCATTTGCAGTATGATCAGGTGTATTGTGCCATTCCGGTAAGCCCTGGGAAATATTGCTTACCCGATATGTACCTTCTGCACTTAATCCTCCTGTTTGCTGAAAGGTTAAACTGCCAGCAGTAACATCAGGGTTGGTAACTACGGTTGTTCCTGTTCCAAAAGTTTCGAGCCAAAATACATTTTCATCGCTGCAAAACGACTGGCTCTGAACAGATAAACAGCATACCGACATTACTGATGTGATTAAAAAGTATAACGGGTACTTCAGTTTTGTAGAGAATAACATAAGCTGATTTTTTCTTATTGTGGTAAAAAATCTGATTATAAGCCTGAAAGGAAATGCAAACTATGCTGCAGTTCATGATCTTCGTAAGAGTCGGGAGCGGTTTATTCAGGAAGAGGGATAAGCAAATGCAAACGGCATACAATTACCGTTGAGAACACAAATCTAATAGGTTTATTTCAAAAATGCAAATGCCCCCCGAAGAGTCGGGGGGCATATTTTTAACCCTTAAAACAACCAACATAAAACTTGTTGATACAACCACAAGTAATATGATAGATAGACATCATTAGTTTCCCAAATTATGTTAAAGCTATGTCAAGAACTTGTTGCATCGTTTTTACATAATGAAAGTTGATGCCTGAGATGTATTCGGGGTTGATTTCTTCAACGTCTTTAGCATTTTGAGTGCACATGATAATTTCTTTCATGCCGGCTCTTTTTGCCGCCAGTACTTTTTCTTTAATGCCTCCAACCGGCAATACCTGCCCTCTCAAGGTAATCTCTCCGGTCATCGCCAGAAAAGGCCTGATTCTTTTGCCGGTATAAGCACTGGCCAAAGCTGTCATCATAGTAATTCCTGCGCTTGGGCCATCTTTTGGAACAGCTCCTTCGGGAATATGAATATGGGCGTTCGTTTTATTAAATTGAGTTGCATCAATTCCTAATTTCCGGGCGTTAGCCTGAATCCAGGTATATGCAGTGCTGGCGCTTTCTTTCATCACAGTTCCGAGGTTTCCGGTAAGCTGTAATTCCCCTTTCCCTTCACTTAATTGAGTTTCGATAAACAATATATCACCACCAACATAGGTCCAGGCTAAACCTACAGCTACCCCGGGCATATTAGCCGTTTTATATAAATCGTTGGTATAGCGGGCTCTTCCCAGAATTTTCTGTAAATCTTTTGTAGTTACGGTTGTTTTCAATTTACCTTTCATTACCAGTTCTTTAGCCTGATAGCGCATCACACTGGCGAGTAAACGGTCGAGTTCCCGTACCCCGCTTTCACGGGTGTAGTCGGTGATTATTTTTTCCAGAACTGCGTTATCTATTTTGAAACTATCCATTTTCAAACCATGCATCTCGATTTGTTTGGGCAAGAGATGCTGCCGGGCGATTTCTATTTTTTCTTCAATGGCATAACCACTCAGGTCAATTACTTCAAGCCTGTCGCGAAGTGCCGGTTGTATATTGCTTAAATTATTGGCGGTTGCAATAAAAAGTACTTTGCTCAGGTCGTATTCCAGTTCAAGATAATTATCGTAAAAGCTGTTATTTTGCTCTGGGTCTAATACTTCCAGTAATGCGGAGGAAGGATCTCCCCGGTGATCGCTACCCACTTTATCAATTTCATCAAGGATCATCACAGGGTTGCCGGATTTTGTTTTCCTGATCGATTGAATGATTCGGCCAGGCATAGCACCGATATAAGTTTTACGATGGCCACGGATTTCGCTTTCATCATGAAGTCCACCTAAACTTACCCTTACATATTTCCTGTTGATGGCTGCTGCAATGCTTTTACCCAAGCTGGTTTTACCGATACCCGGAGGCCCGATAAAACATAAGATCGGGCTTTTCATATCACCTTTCAGTTTCAAAACAGCCAGGTATTCGAGTATGCGTTCTTTGATTTTATCCATTCCGTAATGGTCTTTATCAAGTATCTTTTTCGCTTTACGTAAGTCGTAGGAATCTTCTGTGTATTCCTGCCAGGGAAGGTCTAGCAGTAAATCGAGATGATTATAAACCACCGAATAATCAGGTGTGGTGGGGTGCATCCGCTCCAGTTTTTCAATCCCTTTGGTAAACATTTCTTTGGCAGATGCCGGCCATTTTTTCTGTTCCGCCTTTTTCATCATTTCCTTTACTTCAGCAGAATTTTCGCCACCCAGTTCATCTTTGATGGTTTTCATCTGCTGTTGAAGGAAGTAATCTCTTTGCTGTTTGTCGAGTTCTGCCCTGGTTTTGGTATTCACTTTATTTTTGAGCTCTGCATATTGTAATTCAGTATGCATGAGGTTCATCAACAATTCAGCCCTTGCTTTGAGGTTATTGATTTCAAGCAGTTTCTGTTTCTCTTTTAAATCGCAATTCAGGTTACTGCTTACGAAGTGGATCAGGAATGAAGGGTTTTCAATATTTTTCAGGATGATGGCAGCTTCACTCGGCAGATTTGGAGAAAGGTTTACGATCTGCGAAGCCAGGTCTTTGATACTGCTCACCATGGCATCAAAGTCGGGGTCGCCACTGATTTTATCTTCTTCCAGTAAACTGATTCGGGCTTTGAAATAGGGGTCTTCTGTTGTGATGCTCTCGATTCGAAATCTTTTTCTACCTTGAATGATGATGGTTGTTCCGCCATCGGGCATTTTAATCAGCTTCACAATTTTAGCCACAGTGCCCACTGCTTCGAGGTCGCTCACACTGGGTTCTTCAATATTACTATCTTTTTGGGCTACCACACCCACCAGCTTATCCGTTTTATAGGCATCTGAAACGGCTTTGATGCTTTTGTCTCGGCCAACGGTAATGGGAATCACTACTCCGGGAAACAGCACTGTGTTGCGTAAGGGGAGTATGGGCAATTCATCAGGGATGGGTTGTAAGTCGTTTCCATCTTCTTCTTCTTCATTCAGCGGGATGATCGGCATGAATTCCATTTCATCTTCGCCACTCTGCATCAATAGTTGCTTCATCATATCTTTTAATTAAGTCAATCCGGCAAAATTAACCCCTATTGGGTTATTTCCTCAGGAAAGTATTAATGGTCAACTTTGATGCCGAATAAACTGATTATGCATGAATGTCGGTTGTAGAATAATTCACTGTCGATTCTTGTCATTTCTATGCCGAAAAGGCAATATCCTTTACTTTTGCAGGCCATGGATATTGAATGTAACCCTTTTGAACTGGAACTCCTCGATATAATCGCCGCTTGTGCCCAAAAACGGCAAATGGAAGCGTTTGTAATTGGAGGGTTTGTTCGCGATAAACTCATCGGGCGCGAAACCAAAGATATCGACATCGTTTGCGTTGGAGATGGTATTGAACTGGCTAATGAAGTGGCCAGGTGTTTTCAACCTATCCCGAAGGTGAGTTTTTTTAAGCATTTTGGAACTGCACAGATCAAATTACCGCAATCAGCTTCCGGTATGGAAATGGCTGAAAATTTACCTGAACAGGAATTTGATGTAATAAGGGAGGATTGGAAGTTACTTGAAATTGAATTTGTGGGGGCAAGAAAAGAAAGTTACCAATCCGAAAGCAGGAACCCCAGTGTTGCTCCCGGAACTTTGGTAGATGACCAGAATCGTCGTGATTTTACCATTAATGCCCTTGCAATAAGTTTAAACCCTTCCGATTTTGGAAAACTAATAGATCCTTTTAACGGGTTGGCAGATATCAGCCATAAATTGATCCGAACTCCGCTGGCACCGGCAGCTACCTTTAGCGACGACCCATTGCGGATGATGCGTGCCATCCGATTTGCCAGTCAGTTGGGTTTTCAAATAGAGCCCGAAACCTTTGAAGCCATCAAAAGAATGGCCGAAAGAATACGGATTGTGAGCAAGGAAAGGATTGCTGATGAGCTGAACAAGATATTGCTCAGTGCCAAACCTTCAGTAGGTTTTGATTTGCTTTACCGGGCGGGATTGCTGGAAATCATTTTCCCGCAGATGACCGCTCTGCTGGGTGCTGTTATCATCGATGGTATGGGGCATAAGGATAATTTTTATCATACCCTGCAGGTGGTGGATCATATCGCTGAAACTACAACCGATCTTTGGTTGCGATGGGCTGCCGTTCTGCATGATATTGCCAAACCGGTTACCAAGAAATTTGAAGAGGGTCATGGCTGGACTTTTCACGGGCATGAAGTGGTTGGGGCAAGGATGGTGCCTAAGATTTTCACCCAACTGAAATTACCCCAGAATGAAAAGATGCGTTTTGTGCAGAAATTGGTGGCCCTTCATCTTCGGCCCATCAGCCTCACGAAAGAGAACATAACTGATGCGGCTATACGCAGATTGATTTTCGATGCCGGCGAAGATCTGGAAGCCCTGTTCATGCTTTGCCGGGCAGACATCACTTCTAAAAACAAACAAAAGGTTAAGCGATACCTCGAGAATTTCGAACTGGTTCAACAGCGCTGTGCAGCGGTGGAAGAAAATGACCATATCCGCAACTGGCAGCCCCCGGTTACCGGTGAAATGATCATGGCTTATTTTAGCTTGCCACCCGGACGTATGGTGGGTATTATCAAAAATGCCATACGTGAAGCCATTTTGGATGGAGATATCCCTAATGAATTCGAACAAGCACATCTCTTCATGGTAAAGAAAGGGGAGGAGCTCGGTTTAATCCATTAAACACAAACCATTTGGGGTTATGTATAAAAACAACTGTGCCTAATTAAAAAATAGTTTTGCATAGAATACATTTCTTTAGAGGGCATAAACTGATATTTTACTTATTTTTGATTATGGCCATATTAAAATTCCGCATTTACTGGGAAGACGACGAAAGCACTTACCGTGATATTGTTATCAGGCATAACCAAACTTTTTTCGATTTGCATAATGCTATCCTGAAAAGTTATGAGTTCGATAATAAGCACAAAGCAACCTTTTACAAAAGTAACGATGCCTGGCAACGGGGCAGGGAAATTACCCTTGAAGTTTACGATAAAACTTATCCAGCACCTCCGCTTATGATGCAAGAGGTGATTCTTGGAAGTCAGGTACAAGATCCGAACCAGAAATTCATCTATGAGTATGATTTCAATAAGTTCTGGCACTTTATGGTGGAACTCATCAATGTAGACCGGGAAGAAAATACAAAATTGAATTATCCAACCTGTGTTCGTATTGAAGGCATCGCACCATCTCAGTACGGTACAAAGGGAATCATCGATAGCCGCCTTGCTGAAATGGAAGAGAAATACGATTTGCAACCGGAAGCGATGAAGGAAGGCTATGGGGAAGAAGGTGATGCCGATTCCACTGAAAGCGATGAGGAATCAACCGACGATATGGTTGCAGATGAAGCCAATGATGGCTTTTAATCCACATCAATAGCATACGTTCACTGTGCCATCGTTTACCATGAACAAAACCTGTATCATCCTTGCAGGACCAACAGCCGTTGGCAAAACCGCTTTGGCTATCCCATTGGCTCAACATTTCTCAACAGCAGTTATCTCTGCGGATAGCCGTCAATGTTACCGGGAACTGGATATCGGCGTTGCAAAGCCAACACCCGCAGAATTGCAACTGGTGCCTCATTATTTTATCAATACGCATTCCATTTTTGATGAGGTGACCGCGGCAGGTTTTGCCGGATATGCCCTCGAAACCATTTATGAATTGTTCCGCAAACATGATGTAGTGGTCATGACAGGAGGCACAGGATTGTATTTAAGGGCTTTTATGTTTGGTTTAGATCCTGTTCCTCCGGCAGATCCCTTATTACGCAAGCAGTTAAATGACCAGTTTCTGGAACATGGTGTGCTTTGGTTGCAACTGCAGCTACAGGAACTCGACCCTGCATTTCTTGAAACCGACCATCAGCAAAATCCTCATCGGTTGCTCCGTGCCCTCGAAGTAGTTAAGTTAACAGGTAAGCCTATACGAAGTTTTCATTCCGGGATAAAGGCAAAGCGTGATTTCCATATCGTTCCGGTGGCACTGGAACTGCCAAAGGAAATGTTATATCAGCGAATCAACAACAGGGTTACAGCTATGATGGAATCCGGGTTACTCGCAGAAGCGGAACATCTTTTTTCTCATCAAAAACTTAATGCTTTGCAAACGGTGGGTTACCGGGAATTGTTTGCTTTTTTTGAAGGGAAATGTACATTGGATGAAGCTATTTCAGCAATAAGACAAAACACCCGTCATTGTGCAAAACGCCAACTTACCTGGTTCAGGCGGGAAACAGCATATCATTGGATGGCTCCGGATTACGAAGCAGTGCTGGCACATATCTCTTCTAAAATTTAACCCCTACTGTGGCAACTACCTGTCCGGTTTTTTGCTTAAGCTCAGCAAAACTATTGGCCCTGTCTTCAAGGCGGTAAGGTACGTCGATACTCCTTTTAGTATTGTGTACATAACTGAGGTCAACAAAAAATCCTTTGTTGCGGTATCCTAATCCGCCACTGAGCAGCAACTGGTTTGCTTTTAAGGCTTCTTCTTTGTACGGGTTGCCATAGTAAGCAAAACCAAGGCGGGCCATGATGACGTTGAATTTCAATTCGCCACCAACCCTGAAATTAAAAGTACCTTTATAGATATCCTTAACAACATTGTTCAACGCTTTGTAATAATTTTTTTCATCACCTGTTGGCTCTTCATTATTACTGCTGAACCGGCTGCCGCGATGCTGGATATATTCGATATCAGCAGAAATGAAACCCCGCTGTTTTTTTACATCTTCCACTTCTCTGAATACATACGATGCACCCAAAAGGAGTTTCCAGGGGGTGTATTGTAAATACCTGCTTTCCCCTTCCTGATTGTTGGTGAAAATTCTGCTGTCGGTGGAATAGTTTTTTACCGGATTTTCTAATTGGGTTGCTATTAACGTGGTACGGGTGTCGGTTAGCGACATGAAACTCGGGGTATGAACGGCAAAGCCTATCCGAAAATAATCTTTCGGACGGTAGATCACACCTAGTTTCAAATTGGCACCTGCACCCTGAGAACGGTACTCATCGGTGTAGGTGAATGATGAAAAACGATTACTGGTATCTCCTGAAAGATCCGATTCCGTAAATGTGGTTTTGCTTTTGAAATCAACCAATGGAATACCAAATGTTCCACCGAGGTAAAGTTTGTCGTTGATATTTCCTGCAAAGGCAAATGCGATTTCATACATGCCGCCTCCGGTTATTTTTTCCATATCCTGCATCACAGAAAGCCCAGAATCGAGCAGATATTCCGGCGCAGCCTTAACCTGAACGATTCCATTGATGCTGACAGTATCTATCAGGTAAGTATACAAAGCGGGTGCAGAAGTATAGGGCAAGGGAGAATTAGTAGTGAGTACATCATTGATGCTATAACCACTTTTGGCAAATTCTTCCGCAAACTGTTCACTGAACGAACTGTAATTGTTACTGGCCCGATAGCGTATGGTGTTTTTAAAATTGGCGGTTTGATTGAAAGCAATACTGAAGGCACTGCTGTTTTTTGGTTTATTTCGATTAGGCGATCCTATGATTATACCGGTAGGCCCGATATTGAAAACAGGTTGATCAGCAGAAGTACTGTTTTCCCGGTAATTGGCCTTATTGGTCTGCGATAAATAATAGGGAGTGATTACAAATTCACCCGTTTTGAAAAAACCTATACCCGCCGGATTCACAAAAGCAGCAGTAATATCACCACCTAGTGAACCCATCACTCCACCCGTAGCCATATTCCTTGCCGAGCCATTGTGTGGGAACCAACTGTACCTGATGGCATCTTCAGGAATCTGGGCTTGTGAAATGTTGATCAAACCAAAAATGAGAAATAGGGATAAAAATATTTTCATGGAAATAAGTTTAGGTTACAGCAACTGAATACTTGCTGCGAAAAAAGCAAATTCTTTGGCATTTGATAAGCATTAGAGCCTTCCCGGGCGGCTTACTGCTCCACCGGATGAACTTCTGCCTCCGCTGCTTTGCGATGATCCGGATGAAGGTGAATAACTTCTGGTATCGTTATCTCCCGAAGAGCGGTCATTGGTTGGGGTTATGGCCCTTCGTATTAAACTGCTTCGATTGCTGTTGTTATAAGTTCGGGTGGAACGAACCATCTGCGTAGTACCAGTTTTAGGGTTCACTACTTGCATATTATTATAATAGTAGCTTCCCAGGTTGGTCATGCGTGGGGTACTGTTTTTAGGATTGATCGGGTAAAATCCAGAAATGAATACCGGGCAGGGATGATAAAAAGGATTGTAATAATACCCATAACTGTATCCGTAACGGTAAGGGTCGTAACGGAAATTGTAATCATCATTGAAATTGCGCCACCTGCTGTCGTAGCGAGACATACGGATTTCCCTGTTTTCGGCACTATTAAAAGTATTGCTTTCCGATTTCTTTTCCTCTTCCAATGCCCTTACCGGCGAAAAGTAAACATCATCGGGTGTTTGAGTGGTTTTGTAGGAGTTGCTGCAACCGGTACCTGCAGCAACGATGATGGCGAGGAGTAAAATTTTTATTTTCATGCTGTAATGATTAAAAGGATTCTAATTTGAAGTTATTACTTTTGCAGGATTCCTGCTGCCTGAAATGCCCTACAAATCTATAACTATAGACGCATCAGGGTTAGGTTTTGCTGTTAAAGATGTGCTAAATGCCCATACTTTTTACAAAATTTTTTTCAGTGCTGAAATGGGAAGCATTCTATTAAATTGTTCATGCCGGAAATGCCCGTTTGTTCGGGAAGGCAATGTTAACCTTTAAAAAATGAGTAAAGAAATTACCAGCAGGGCGTTGGATTATTCTCAGTGGTATAACGATTTGGTTATCAAAAGCGAGTTGGCGGATTATTCTGCTGTAAGAGGCTGTATGGTGATAAAGCCCTATGGTTATGCACTTTGGGAAAATATGCGTGATCAGTTGGATAAGATGTTCAAGGAAACCGGCCATGTGAATGCTTATTTCCCGCTCCTGGTTCCCAAAAGCCTGTTTGAAGCGGAAGAAAAAAATGCAGAAGGATTCGCGAAAGAATGTGCAGTGGTTACCCATTATCGTTTGAAGGCCGACCCCAACCGGAAAGGAAAACTCATGGTAGATCCTGAAGCCAAATTGGAAGAAGAACTGGTGATCAGGCCAACCAGCGAAGCCATTATCTGGAATACCTATAAAACCTGGGTACAATCTTATCGCGATCTGCCCATCCTCATCAACCAATGGGCCAATGTGGTGCGATGGGAAATGAGAACCCGCTTATTTTTGCGTACCGCAGAATTTCTTTGGCAGGAAGGTCATACTGCTCATGCCACTAAAGATGAAGCAGTAGAAGAAACCATCAGGATGGTGAATGTTTATGCAACATTTGTAGAAAACTACATGGCTGTTCCGGTGATTATTGGGGTTAAATCAGAATCAGAAAGGTTTGCCGGTGCTGAGGATACTTATTGCATAGAAGCCCTGATGCAGGATGGCAAAGCACTGCAGGCAGGTACATCCCATTTTCTTGGACAAAATTTTGCCAAAGCCTTTGAAGTACAATATCTCAATAAGGAAAATAAGCAAGAATACGTTTGGGCTACCAGCTGGGGCGTATCTACCAGGTTGATAGGGGCATTGATCATGGCGCATAGTGATGACGAGGGATTGATTCTTCCTCCACGAATTGCACCGCTTCAGGTGGTGATTGTTCCCATTTACAAAGGCGAGGAAAGCAAGGAAGCTATTGATAAAAAAGCAAATGAATTGGTGAAGGCACTGAAAGCAAAAGGAATCCGCGTGAAATACGACGATAGCGACCATTCTCGACCTGGATATAAATTTGCCGCCTATGAACTGAAAGGTGTTCCCGTTCGCCTCGCATTAGGCCTCCGCGACCTGGATCAAAATGTTGTAGAAATGGCCCGCAGAGATACCAAAGAAAAAACAACCGTTTCGCTGGATGGACTCGATACCAGAATCGAAATATTGCTCGAAGAGATCCAGCAAAACCTGTACCAGCGTGCTTTGCAGTTTCGCAATGAAAATATCCGGAAAGCCGATACCTGGGATGAATTTTTAGATATCCTCGACAATAAAGCCGGTTTCATTTCCGCACATTGGGATGGTACAGCAGATACGGAAGAAAAAATCAAGGATGAAACCAAAGCTACCATACGCTGCATCCCTCTGGACTCGGCTGAGGAAGCCGGTATTTGCATTTTAACGGGAAAGCCTAGTAGCAGACGAGTGCTTTTTGCAAGAGCGTATTAAAACTGGAAGGATATTTTTCTGAATCCGGGGTTCATTACTCTTTCGTTGCAAGGTAATTGTAGTCTTCCAAAAGTTTTTCCAGAAATACTTCCGGAAGCATATCGCCATTGATACCCAAAACCTGCTTTACTTTCTGATCTACCCGGTAACACATGTCCCGGTTGCCTGTTTTTCTCGATTGGGTAAGCACCGACTTGATGGTATTGATATCTCCGTCGCTTAATTTCATCACTTCCGGAAACATGGGTTGATATCCCTTTTGCTGTACTTCCATAAAAACAGTATCGTTAACACTCATGGCAGAACGGGTTAATACCACTACCGTACCGGCAACCAGATCGCCAATCCGCTGGCTTTTGTTCGTAGCAGCAATGGCAATCAAAACGCCTATCCCAAGAAATCCGGTGCTAAAAGCATATACCAGTATCGCGGTATCCGATAAAAAAACATAGCCGAAAAGAAAGGGCCATTCAAAAAAGCGGGTGATCCATCGGATGAGGTATTGCCCGAGCGTTGGTTCGCCACCTTTCAAACTGATAACCCTTATTCTGAGTAGCTTTTTGCCTACTGTTTGTCCATCCATCCAAAGTTCACACAACAAAGAATAAAGCAGCATCGGTAACGATATAACGAGGATATCGAACCCGGTATGCGATGTGTCGGGAATTTGCAATACCTGATAAAGCAGGTATTTCATGCTCACCAGGTAAAGTAGCATCAAACCAAAATCAATGGTATAAGCTACTATCCTTTTCGGTAATGGCGCTACTTCAAATTCGAGTTCAATATTGAAAGCGGTTGAAATATTGATGATCGGCATCTGTTTGCAATTTAGGGAGGGAAAACTGGAAAGGATATTTTTTTATTCAGTAAATATGCAGCAAATTGTATAGTGTAAGTCATTTCGGATGGGCGGCAGCTGCTTCGTCTATAAAACCGGATGCAGCAGTAGCTTTATGCGGGAAGCGATGTTCATCAAAAAGAATGCGGAAAAGTGGAAAACTTATCAGCAACAGGCCAGTGAGCACCCGGATGAAACTGCCGAGCGTTTTTTTACCCTCATAGATGACCTGGCCTATGCCCGCACTTTTTATCCCCGAAGTAAAGTAACCCGTTGGATCAATGGCATAGCGGCATCCATTTATCAGTCTATTTACCGGAATAAAAAAGAAAAGTACAGCCGCATCTTCCGGTTCTGGAAATATGAATTGCCGTTGCTCTTCAGGAAATACCACCGAGTGTTTCTTTTTACGAGCATACTCTTCTTGCTTTTTGTTGCCATCGGTTTCTTATCATCGTATCAGAATCCTGCCTTTATCAGAGGAGTACTTGGAGATGATTATGTGAACATGACGGAAGACAATATCGCCAATGGCGATCCATTCGGAGTTTATAAAGATGGCGACCCATTCTCTATGTTTGTAAGGATTGCAGTAAACAATATCCGTGTAGCTTTCACTACATTTATGGGTGGTTTCAGTTTGGGTATATTCACCTGGTTTTTATTGTGGAGTAATGGACTCATGCTGGGCAGTTTTCAGCAACTGTTTTTCACAAACGGATTAGGCATGAAATCGATTCTGGTTATTTGGATTCATGGAACCATCGAGATATCAGCTATTGTGATTGCAGGAACTGCAGGCTTTATGATAGCCAATGGAATTTTATTTCCCGGAACCCGAAAACGAATGGAGTCTTTCAAAACAGCGGCACGAGATGCGGTGAAAGTGATGATTTGTCTGGTGCCATTTTTTATCCTCGCGGCATTTCTTGAAAGTTATATCACCCACCTGATGAGTGAAACCTTCGACAAGAAAGCCGATAATGGCATGCCGGTTTGGATCAGCCTACTGATACTGCTTGGTTCTGTAGGATTGATTGTTTGGTATTTTATCATTTATCCCATAAGGCTATCCCGGAAAGGCTTTCAGGTTCGGGGCGAAGGCATTATTCACCGAATACAAGATAAGCATGCGTAGGCTGATTTTGGTTTTAGCAATATTGTTTGGTTTCCTTTTGCATGGTTCAGCTCAGCAAGCAGATGAAGTTGTTGCATCTGAAGATGAAGAAGAAATTGCGGATATCATCGGCGACACCAGTATTTATGTCAATGAATTGACTTTGTCACCCGATTCGATCAATAAGTGGAAACAAGACCGTGATTTAAAAAAAGTTACAGAACTCGAACGTTTACTTCGCAAGGAACAGGCAGATGCGATGAGTAATATGATGAAAGAAAAAAATCAACATGTTTCGGTGTTGGGCCAGCTTTTTTCTGCTTCATTGTTTCGAATCATACTTTGGTTGCTTGCATTTTTCTTCGTTGGCTATCTTTTATACCGTTTATTATTGAGTAAGGGTATTTTCGTTAAGAACAGTACTGCTACTTCAGTAACAAAAACTGACGATCTCTTTCAGGAAACAAGGCCTGAAGATCACCGGAAGTTGCTTACAGAAGCTGAAAAAGCAGGCGATTACCGTATGGCCATACGTTATCATTATCTGATTTCTTTGCATAAGATGGCTGCTAAAAACCTGGTTCAACTTTCTGCAGAAAAAACCAATCACCAATACCTGCAGGAATTACCCGCAAACCGTAAAATTGATTTTTCGAGATTGTTGCGCATTTATGAATATTGCTGGTTTGGAAGGGTTGCAATCAGTACAGATCAATACCAGGAAATAGCAAATGAATTCACCCAATTCCAAAAAAAGTAAGTTGGATTTTGAATAGGATCAGCACATATTTAACCGCTTTATTGATTGTAATCTTAACAGGTTGCAGCACTAAAGAAAAATTGCCCAGTCTGAGAGAAACCTATGGGGCAAAAGAAAAGAAGCCATTTGGAGGGTTCGTTGCCCATCGTATGATTTCAAACTGCTTTCCCAATCAGGAGGTGGAAATAGTAAAGCAATCGTTTAAATCAGGAATGAAAAGCAATACCGATACCGGGGCTTTTTATTGCTCGATAAGCAGCCATTTTTTCACCAATGAAGATGAAGTTGAGCAGATGCTTGATTATGTTTATCGTGGAAATGTGATTTTACTGGCATCGGCATATATGGATACCGTTTTGATGAATAAGCTTTTTTGTGGTGTTGGTAAATCCGATTTTTCTAATTTTGCCATTCCTGCATTGCTTCAGGAAACCTCCATCGCACTCATAGAGGAAGCTTATACCCAACCAGGAACTTACAGTTATTTTTATCTTCCGTTCAATAGCTTTTTTTCTACTCTCAACGACCGTTACTGCAGAATTATCGGTACAAATGCTGAAGGGAATCCGAATTGTATTGTTTTTTTCTGGGGGAAAGGGAAATTGTTCCTTCATACCGAACCCCGTGCTTTCAGCAATTATTTTTTACTTACGAAAAACAACGATAAGTATTTTCAGCAGCTGTTACAATTGATGCCCGTTTCACCAGAACATATTTATTGGAATGAGTATTATGCTAAACAATCACAGCCTCAACAAGCAAATAATTTTTCCGGCTTTAGTGAAATTAAAAAACATCCTCCGCTGTTGTTAGCCACCTGGTTACTTGCAGGTTTATTGCTTGTTTATATTTTATTCGGAGGTAAACGAAGGCAACGGATCATCAGGGAAAGCACACCTAATAAAAATAGTTCGCTTGAATTTACAGAATCAATTGCAAGGTTGTACTTATTGAGAAAAGACAACAGGAGCATTGCTGAAAAGATGATCAGCCATTTCAATGAACACATCCGTAGCCATTATTTCATAACCACAGCACCCGGAACGGTGGTTTTTCTGGAATCTTTAAGCCGTAAAACCGGGATCAGTTTGGAAAGAACCACAAAACTATACCAGGAAATTGCATTAGCCGGAGCACCCGGAAATTTCAGTGACCAGCAATTGCTTAGTTTGCATGAACATATTCAGGAATTTTATAAAAAACGAAAAGAATGGAAGAACAGTTTTTCAGAGAACAAAGCGATATCACATCACTAAATGCATCGCTTCACGAAATCAGGAATGAGGTATCAAAAGTGATTGTTGGCCAGCAGCAGATGGTTGAATTGTTGCTGATTGGATTACTTTGCGATGGACATATCCTCATTGAAGGGGTTCCCGGAGTGGCTAAAACACTTGCTGCCAAATTGATTGCAAAGATTGTTGATGCAAAGTTTTCGAGGTTGCAGTTTACACCCGATATGATGCCAAGTGATGTGATCGGTACAGCCATTTTCAATCCTAAGGAAGCTGTATTCACTTTCAAGCCGGGCCCTGTTTTCAGTAATATTGTACTGATAGATGAAATCAACCGAGCCCCGGCAAAAACCCAGGCGGCATTGTTTGAAGTGATGGAGGAACGGCAGGTTACCGTTGACGGGTACACGCACTTTATGGATCCTCCGTTTATCGTTCTGGCCACACAGAACCCGATTGAGCAGGAAGGAACCTACCGGTTACCTGAAGCGCAGCTCGACCGCTTCCTTTTTAAGATCATCGTGAACTATCCAAGCCTGGAAGAGGAAATCCAGATCCTTCAGCAGCAGCAAAGCAGAAGCCAGAATGAATTGCTTAAAGAAGTGGCTCAGCTGATCAATCCTGCCCAGCTTTCCCGTTTCAGGCATATCGTTGCTGAAGTGCGTATTGAACCTAAGCTGACCTCTTATATCGCATTGCTCATTCATGAAACACGCAACAATTCTTCCTTATATCTCGGAGCATCCACCCGTGCTTCCCTGGCTTTGCTTAAAGCTGCAAAAGCATTCGCTGCATTGCAGGGCAGGGATTTTGTGATACCGGAAGATGTAGTGGCAATGGCTCCTCATGTTCTTCGCCATCGCATCATGTTGACACCCGAAAAAGAGATGGAAGGCCTGAACCCTGATGAATTGATTGAACAAATTCTCAGGTCTGTTGAAGTGCCGCGTTAACCAAATATCATAGTACAACAGCATTTATAACTTGAAAATTATTCGTAAATATATTGGCGATTTATTTCTCCCGCTGAGGTTTTACCTCATGATCGGAGTGTGTGTAGTTTTTCTGCTGTTATCTTTTTTTGTTAGTCTGTTTTTCTTTTGGGCACAACTAATTTTATTGATTGCTTTTCTGTTAACGCTGGCAGATTATTTTTTTTTATTCATCATCACAAAAAAGCCTTCCATTAAACGCAATTTATCCGACAGGTTGAGTAACGGTGATGTTAACAAGGTAACTATCCGTATCCGGAATAAAATGAAAGTATCTTATGATGCAACTGTCATTGATGAGTTGCCTGAACAACTTCAGGTGCGTGATTTTTCGATGAAAACAACACTAGTTGCAAACAAGGATATCCTTTTACCATACACTATCCGCCCAACTGAAAGGGGCAACTACGAATTTGGCAATATCATCTTATATATGCAATCTGCATTAGGACTCGTATCCAGAAGGGTGACTTCAACTGCCAGCAAAACCGTTTCTGTTTATCCTTCATACTTGCAATTGCGAAACTATCAGTTAAGTGCACAAGGTTCAGTATTAAATGAGAAAGGCTCAAAAAGTATGCGTAAACTTGGCCACAGTATGGAATTTGAACAGATCAAGGAATATGTAACCGGAGATGATTTTCGTTCGGTAAACTGGAAAGCAACTGCAAGAAAGGGAAACCTGATGGTGAACAATTATACGGATGAAAAATCGCAACAGGTATATTGTATCATCGATAAAGGGCGGCTGATGAAAATGCCGTTCAATGGATTAACCCTGCTCGATTATGCCATCAATAGCACATTAGTGCTGAGCCATGTTTGTTTGCAGAAGCAGGACAAGATCGGTTTGATAACCTTTGCAAACAAGATGGGAACCCTTATCCCTGCCAGCAGGAACCCGGTTCAGCGGGATAAAATCATAGAGTTTCTTTACAAGCAGGAAACCGGTTTTCTGGAACCCGATTTTGAAATGCTTTATCTCCAAATACGCAGTAAGATCAAACAACGTAGTTTACTGATCCTTTATACCAATATGGAATCGTTGAATGGATTGAAACGTCAATTGCCTTACCTGCGTTCAATTGCAAGGCATCATCTTTTGTTGGTGGTGTTTTTCGAAAATACCGAACTCATTTCACTTGCACATGCAGAGGCCTTGAACCTGGAGGATGTTTATGTAAAAACCATCGCTGAAAAGTTTAATTTTGAAAAAAGATTGATTATAAAAGAACTTCAGAAATACGGTATTGCTTCTGTTTTAAGCACCCCCGAGGCACTCACTATAAATGCTTTGAACAAATACCTTGAATTAAAAAAGAGACAAGCCATTTAAAATTTTCAATGCAATAATCCAGATGCTTTATAAAAAAACCAGTTACTATCAGAAATATAAAGAGCAGCAAGCGGGTAAAGAAGAAGAAGTTGAAAGGCGTTTACCTTTTCGTATCAAAGAAACCGCTAGGATTGATTTTGAAGCAGGAAAGATGATCTTAATTGATAAACCACTGCACTGGACTTCCTTCGATGTAGTAAAAAAAATCAGAACCACCCTTGGGATTAAGAAAGTAGGCCATGCCGGAACCCTAGATCCCTTAGCAACAGGCCTGTTGATTGTTTGTACCGGTAAGTTTACAAAGCTTATCAATACTTATATGGCAGCCGAAAAAGAATACATCGGTTCTTTTACTTTGGGTGCTGTAACCGCTACCTACGACAGGGAAAGTGTTACTGAACAACACCGTGATTTTTCACTTATCAGTAAGGATCAAATGCTTCAGCTATTGCCGGCATTCATCGGAACGATACAGCAGCGGCCTCCTGTTTATGCTGCTATAAAAAAAGAAGGCACTGCTTTATACGATTTGGCAAGAAGAGGAGAAGAGGTTGTTCCCGAGCAACGTACCATACAAGTGAGCGCTTTTGAAATTACTGCAATAGCATTACCGGAGGTTGAATTCCGGCTGGCCTGTTCTACCGGAACTTATGTGCGCAGCATTGCTCACGATTTCGGGGCAGCATTGGGATGTGGCGCTTATCTATCATCACTGCGCAGAACAAGGATTGGTGAATACCGGGTTGATGAAGCACAGCATCTCGAACAATGGCTGGATGCGATGGAACAACTTCAATGAGCAATTCAATTCATTTCTAAAATGAATATCCAATACCGATGGTAAAGTTGAAATTTTCATATCGCCATTTGCGGTATTCATCATTATTTCCTCTGGTGAAGATTTTTTTCAGGAAATCATCAAACCCGATATCGGGTATTTTCCAACCGTTATTATCATAATACAAATCGGGCCGTTTAAACCGAAATCCAAAGTCGAGGCGCAAAACAAAATAATTGAAGTCTAACCGGAAACCCGTTCCGGCAGCAACTCCCAATTGGCTGTAGAGGTTGCTGAATTTAAACTGGGCGCTGTCTGTTGATCCGTCGGTTTTTGTATTTCTCAAATTCCATGTATTTCCGATATCGGCAAATAACGCGCCCCGAAGGGTTAAGGTATTCGGGATGATTCTTGCAATATCATAGCGGTATTCAATATTCGCTTCTATTTGCATGTCACCGGTACGGTCGTTAAAAATGGTGGTGGTGGAAGAGAAAGGAACCAGCGGTCTTCCACCTGGGCCGATCCCTCTCACCGGCCATGCGCGCATGCTGTTGCTTCCTCCTTGAAAATATTGTTTGAAGAAGGGCAGCGTGCGGTTCGTATCAGAGCCTAATAAGGGTATGCCGATGCCCAGGATGCCATGAAAGGCCAGGGATGTTTTGTTATAACTGATGCTGTATTTGAATTCAGATTCAGCTTTCACATACCTTCTTTTGTATTTATTGAGGATGGGTAATAATCCCCAGGTGAGGCCTGATTCTTCAAAATTGAATCGTTTGGTAAATTCTCTTGATTTGCTTCTGAAGTGTTTCAGGTTTCCGATGGTTTTAGAAAAAGTGATACCCATTCCATTTACCAAAGCCGTATTGTAGGAGTATTGGAGGAAAGGATTTTGTTCAAGGATCGTTTTAAAGCTGTCACTTTCATTGAAAAGGTAACTGAAGCCAAGGTTAAAAAAGGTCCAACCCCATTTCCAGTTTCGTTTGTTGATGCCCGTCCAGCCAAAATTACCATTTACCGATTGCAGGTTAAAAAGGTTTAACCTGGTATTGTAGGCCAATCCTAAATTGATATAAGTTTCTCCTTTTGTTTTATCAGATTTTTTGTTGAATGCAGTTGGTATGACAGGAAAAATAAGTCTGGGAAAAAATGTGCTGTTACCGTAACTCACTTCATTAGAATTGATGAGTTTGCTATTGGCACCCCTGTTGTTATTGTTGAGTTCAACACCAGCCCTTATGTTGTGGGTCATTCGGATTGCTTCTTTGGCAAGGTTCCTGTTGGTGAGCGAGAGATTGCCTGATAACCCGAAAAGGTTTCCTGCAAGGATGTTACTGGTGTTGGATGATGCAGAATAACTCACTTCAAGTGCTGCTTCAAAACCGAATTTCTTATTTGGGGTGAGTTCGAATGTGATGTTAATCAAACTATCACTTCCCTCCACATCGGTGATCTGTACGTTCACACTCTGCCATACACCGGCCTTGGTAAGGTTATTGAGTGTTTTGTAATATTCATATTGTTTGAAAATCATCCCAGGCTGAAGGCTGATATTACGGGCAAAAAGTTGCTGTTTGAAAATCGCCTCATAATATCTTATGGTGAATTGCTGGGTGGAGAGTTCTTTCAATCCTGTTGTGTCGTAAGGATTTTCTCCCTGCCTGAAATCGGGGTAGATGATGATCTTGTTGATATAATACTTATTCAGCCTCGTGCTGTCGCGCGGTGTTTTGATTACAACCGCCAGTTTGATCTGAGGGGAGTCACGCCTTTGTGCAGCTTCAGCAAGCAATTGCAATTGTTCGAAAGGATCATCGCTGATGGCTGTAAGGGCTTCGATGGAAGTATCGCCGCGTACTTTTAATTCAGAGGGGGTGAACTTATAATAGCCATTGTTCCGGAAACTGTCTACCAGGCGGTTAATTTCGCTGAGCACAGCGTTTTTCGAAAAGCGTCCACCTTCTCTTAGAAAAGATTGCCTTTTTGATTGCAAAGCCAATTGTTGCATTTCGGCTATGCGTAAGCTATAGCGTAAGGTATCAATGATGGTGGGTTTTCCGGGGTAAGCACTATAGGTTACGGTTACCCGCTTTTTTATAGTGTCGGTGGTGAACTTCACTTCCGACTGAAAATAACCGGCATGAAAAAGTGATGCCTTCATGTCTTCACAAGTGTTCCTGGAGATACTGCTGTCGTAAGGGCTTGGTCTTTTCAGGGAATTGAAAAAGAAGAATTTCTTTTTCGTTTTTACTTTGGCGCTATCATCCAGTTGTGCGGTGAGCCGGAGCAGGAGGTCTGTTTTTTCAGTTTTTGTAAAATTTCCTCCCTTAACTTCGATGTTGTTGCGGTAAAGGAAATAGGTGTCTTTAGGTGCTTTGGAAACGATCGGCCTTCCACAGGAAGCGATGAACATCCACCAAAAGCATAGCCCGATACCGGAGCACCAGCGAAATCCGGCAACATACTTAATAAGTTCAGGCATAAATGTTCAGTAGATGTTAAGCAAAAACAACATCAAATATATCCAAAGTTTGCAGCACAAAAAAGTGAGGGATGCTGAATTGGCATTTGTAGCCGAGGGCCCCAAAACGGTTGTTGAACTTTTACATACCGGCGTATTTGCTTGCAGGAGCCTGTATGCCCTTGAATCCTGGGTTTCGAAGCTCGAACCAAACCAGCTGAAAATGGTCCAACCCTATCTCGAAGTGATTAAGGATTTTGAATTAGAAAAGATAAGCAGTTATACCAGTGCGAACGAAGTGGTAGCCATTTTTTCGCAGCAGGAGGTAACATCGCCCTTATCAGCTGAAAACACGGTCACTCTGGTTCTTGATGACATTCGCGATCCTGGGAATTTGGGTACCATCATCAGAACCGCTGATTGGTTTGGTATCCCACAAATCATCTGTTCGAACCATACTGTTGAGCGCTATAACCCCAAAGTGGTACAGAGTACGATGGCAAGTCTGGGAAGAGTCAATGTTCATTACACTTCTCTGATACCCTGGCTTAAAAGTGAAATTGCCGTTCCAAAATTTGCTGCAACACTTCACGGAAAGCCAGTTGCAATGATTGAAGGGAGAGAAGCTGCCATCCTCATCATCGGCAACGAATCGAATGGCATCAGTATGGAAGTGCTTGCAGAAGCAGATGAGCAGATAACCATACCTGCATTTGGCGGGGCTGAATCGCTCAATGCCGCAGTATCAGCAGCCATACTGCTTTATACGGTAAGGAATAAACGCAATTGATGTTTATCTGAACTGTATCGCCTTCAATGGCGAAACCTTCCTGATCAGCAGGGTAGGGATGAGCAAAGTAAGGAAACAGATTCCCAGCGTGAAAAGATCTACCAGTACCACCTGCCACCAGATCACCTGCGCACTGGCTTTCGACATGAAATAGGCTTCTTCATTCAACCTGATAAAGCCTGTTTTTTCCTGCAGCCAGCACAGTAATAAACCTGCAACAGTACCGATGAGTATTCCGGTGATGGCAATCCATGCCGTGTTGTAAAGAAATACTTTCTGGATCGCCCAATTACCAGCTCCGATGGCTTTTAGCACACCCGTCATCCTTGTTCTTTCAAGCACCAGTATTATCAAACAGGTAATCAGGTTCACGCAGGCTACCACAACCATGATGGCCAGCAGGATGTTCTTCAGTTGGCCCTGAAGCCCCAGCCAGTCGAAAATATTCGGATAGATTTCTTTGATGGAACGCGCGTACCAGCTTTGCGGAAGTTCAGCATAAGTTTTTGCAGTGATGCTGTCTGTTTGACGGTAATCTTTTAAAAAAATTTCATAACCGCCAATCTGGTTGGGTGCCCAATTGTTCATCCGCCTTACGAGGTTAATATCACAAAGGGCAAAGTTTTTATCGTATTCTTCGATACCGGTTTTGAAGATACCACTCACCATTAGCCTTCTTGCAGATTTGCTGCCATCTTGCCTGAAGAAAAAAATCAACAGGCTGTCGCCAACATCTATGTTCAACTGGTTTGCGGTATGGGTACTGATGTTGATTTGACTGCTGTATCCACTATCGGTAAAGGATAACCATTTTCCATTTCGTAAGAAAGATTGCAGTCGGTTGAAATCAAAACCGCTGTCAATTCCTTTCAAAAGTACACTCTCTATTCCTCCTTCAAATTTCAAGATGGCCGATTTGGTGGCATATCGTTCTACCGAAATAGCCTGAGGAATGGAATGCAGGTATTTTTCTACTCCTGCATCTGTTTCGATCGGATATTCTTCTGCAATACTGGCCTTCTCGTCAAAATCCTGCTGAACCCTGATATGGCCCCAGAAACTGAATACCTTATTGCTGATCACTTGTTGAAAGCCATTTACAAAACTCAATGCTACAATCATCACCATCACACTCAATGCAGTAGCAGCTATGGCCAGTCTGATAATGAAACGTGAAAAAGTCTGGCTGCTGCCTGATGTAATCCGTTTGGCTATAAAATAGGAAACATTCAATCCCGATAAATTTGCTATCTTTCAAAAGTAAATGAATTACACAACTTAATGAATCTCCTCTCAAAGCTTTGTGTTGGCTGGTTGTTTTTTTTTCTGCTGGATGGTGGAATCGTAAAGGCGCAAATGGAGGAGAAGATATATATGTCATCCATCAGAACTGCACAACTGTTTGAATATGGAAACCAACAGGGGCTACCGGTTTATATGTTGAATTCTTCCAACCTGTTGGAGTTGGAATTTGATGATCTGGAAGGCAATGTGAAAAATTTCTATTATACTTTTGTGCTCTGCGATTATCAGTGGAAGCCGGCCAACCTCAGTGCTTTTGATTATATCAAAGGCTTTACCCAAAACCGGATCAGCACCTACCGCTTTTCATCGATAGCTTTTACCCGATATACCCATTATCAGGCATTTCTTCCGGAAGATAATATCACACCAACCCGTTCGGGAAATTATATCCTTAAAGTTTTTCTGGATGGCGATACCAGTAAACTGGCTTTTACCAAGCGTATGTTGGTGGTTGAAAAAAAGGCAATCGTTTCTGGAGAAGTGGTACAGCCATTCACGCCGCAGCTTTTCAGTACACATCAGAAGTTGCGTTTTTCGGCAAACATCAAGGGACTGAATACCTTCAGTGCGGCGCAACAAGTAAAAGCAGTGATCTTGCAAAACAACCGATGGGATATCGCCCAGCGCAACATTCTCCCTACCTATGTTCGAGGGAATGTACTGGAATACAATGCTGAAAATCTGGGCATTTTTCCCGGAGGAAAAGAATGGCGCTGGCTCGATCTTAGAAGTTTCCGATTGCAAAGCGACAGGGTAGATAGCGGCGCATACACTAAATCTTCAACTACACTTTTCCTGAAAACAGATATCGACCGTTCCGGTCAGCGATATGTTTTTTTTCCCGACCTGAACGGGATGTACAATATCAGCACCTATGAAACGATCAATCCGTTATGGCAGGGCGATTATGCGACGGTTCATTTTTCTTTTGCTCGACCAGACGGTAACCCCTACACGAACAGGGATATTTATCTCGCCGGACAGTTCACCGGATTCCAGTTTACCGATCAATGGAAAATGCAATATGATCCTGAAACCGGGAAATACAGCTGCAGTGCTTTTTTAAAACAAGGCTATTATAATTATACGTATATCACTGTTGATCAGCAAAATCCCGGGCAAAGAACAGAATTGGAAGGTAACTATTGGGAAACAGAAAATATTTACACCATACTCATCTATTACAAATCCTTTACCGACCGTAACGACCAGTTGATTGGTGTTGGTACCGTGAAATCGCGATCCGACAGGGCGGGTTTCAGTTTCTGATGGAAAGGCATAATAAATCTTTCTGCTGCCATTATTTAAATGAGAACCGCGTATATTTGCAGCGGCAAGTCTTATACGACCAGCTCCTGTTGAACTCCCCCAGAACCGGAAGGTAGCAAGGGTAGATGGTTGAGCGGTGCGATGTAAGTAACTTGCCATTTTTTATGCCCTGAACTTAAGGCGTTGGCGATAATAGTCAGGTAATACCAATGTGATTTATATAATATGCCAATATTTTATAAATCTTATCCCAAACAAATAGTACAATGAGGCGATAGCCGATAGTGGACTATATTGTTTGTCCAATCGGTATAAATGCCGATGGTATCAAACAAATAGTACAATGAGGCGATAGCCGATATTGGACTATATTGTTTGTCCAATCGGTATAAGTTTCAAATCCATCAGAATACTTTTGCACTGAATTAGCGCAATTTTCAACAGGCAGTTAAAAACCAGCCCATCCTTTTGGGTACAAACATTTTCACCAGTATCTTCGCGCCACCGGTAATTTCCGGGAAATCACTATCCTTCATCTCCAAATTTTTCACATGAAATTTTTCATTGATACAGCCAACCTGGCACAAATTAAAGAGGCAAATGATCTTGGCATTCTCGATGGGGTAACAACCAATCCTTCCCTGATGGCGAAAGAAGGCATCAAGGGGCAGGAGGCTGTAATGCAGCACTATAAGGATATCTGCGAATTGGTTGATGGCGACATCAGTGCAGAAGTGATTTCAACCGATTTTGCCGGAATCATTGAAGAAGGGAAAAAATTATCAGCCATCCACAAGAATATCGTTGTAAAAGTGCCAATGATCAAAGACGGTATCAAAGCGATCAAGTGGTTTACTGATAATGGTATACGTACCAATTGCACCCTTGTTTTTTCTGCAGGTCAGGCGATACTTGCTGCAAAGGCCGGAGCAACTTATGTTTCCCCATTTATTGGCCGGATTGATGATAGCGGTTGGGATGGAATGGACCTGATTCACCAGTTGAGCCAGATCTTCGGTGTTCAGGGCTATCGTACTGAAATACTTGCCGCATCTATACGCAATCCGAACCATATCATCAAATGTGCAGAAGCCGGTGCAGATGTTTGTACTTGTCCGCTTGATTCTATTTTGGGTTTACTCAAACATCCGCTAACTGATATCGGGTTAGCTAAGTTTCTGGAAGATGCAAAGAAATTTGCCTGATCATACCTTTCATTATTGATGCCGCTTCAAATGAAGCGGTATTTTTTTTCAGGTATTAGTTCCTCCGTTTCTCAGGTATTACTGATGCCAACTTTACTGCGCGGGTAAGTATTCTCGTGCACTTCCCTGAGCATGAACAGGGCCAGATCGCCTGCATTTATTTTATGATTATTGGGCTCAGGCAAGCTGTTAAGGGCTACTGTGTAATTTCCGGTTACCAATTTTGGCAAGATATCCGGTGCGCAAACAAAAGTGAAGTTAAGTGAGGAAGCTGCCAGATAATGGTAAGCTTCCAGGTGTTCCCTGCTTACCGGTAAAAACTGGGGAGGAAAATCAGGTATGTCCATAATAAGCTTGTCAGCGCTTGCCGGTAAGCAACCCATTCCCCCAACAACAACGATCCGGTTTATGCCATGAACCGTCATTTGGGCAACAATTTGTTTCATGCCCAATGAACGGGTTTTATCAGTGCCATCAAAACCACCACCGATAGCCGAAAATACAGCATCTGCACCTTTAACGGCATGCGCTACATCTGTTGCATCAAAGAGGGCACCCTGAATTAATTCGAGATGCTCATCTTCCGGAAAACCGGCAGTGAAAACATTTCTTCCGAATGCCCTTACCTCGTGGCCCATATGAAGGGCCTGGGATACCAGTTGTTTGCCAACCAAACCTGTTGCTCCGAAAATACATATCAGCATATTCAAAAATTTATGGGATGAAACGAAGGGATTGAGGATCGATAACTAAGTTAAATTGCGATTAGAAAGAACATCTCACAACGAAAGTAATATTTTTACATGAGGTTGAAAATTATAGAAGGCAAACCAAGCTGATGATAAACAGAATACTCGTTATAGACAATTACGATTCATTTACTTATAACCTGGTTCATCTGGTTGAAAAAATTAAGCATCAAAAAATTGATGTGGTTTATAACGATCAAATTGACCTGGATGCAGTTGCTCATTATCAGAAAATTATCCTCTCGCCGGGTCCGGGAATACCATCTGAAGCGGGTAAAATGATGGATATCATTCAAACTTATGCCCCATCAAAATCCATACTTGGGGTTTGTCTTGGGCACCAGGGAATCGGCGAATCCATGGGAGGGAAGCTTTTGAATCTGGAACAGGTTTTTCATGGTGTAGCCATTCCTGTACATCTGTATAATAACCAATCCGGCTTATTTAAAGGGTTGCCTAACCAGGCTATGGTGGGAAGGTACCATAGTTGGGTGATTTCAGCAGAATCGTTTCCTGAAATACTCGAAGTTACAGCAAGAGACAATCAGGGTGTAATCATGGGTGTGAAACACAAACAATTTGATGTGCAAGGAATTCAATTTCATCCGGAAAGCATCCTCACTCCATCCGGGGAACAAATTATACATAACTGGTTGGCGGAATAAAAACTTTGACCAAAGCTGATTTTTCATTTACCTTTCCAAAACGTAGATAATAAAAATCCATCCCCTACAATTTATTATGGCATCCCGCCTGAAAACGCACTGAACAGCACAGAACTGATATTAATAAATATAAACATGAACATAAAAATTTGTGGTATCACCAGCATGAAAGAAATGCAGCAATTGGATGGTATGGATATTGAATTCGCAGGGATCGTATTCAACCGTCAATCGCGTTATTATCTCAATGAAAGGATCTCCGGTGCTGAACTTAAGGCAGCTGACCTTGATATTAGTAAAGTAGGTGTTTTTGTTAATGCAGCTTACGAAGAAATCATGGAAACCGTTCAAATCTTTGGTTTAGACCTGATTCAGTTTGAAGGTTCTGAACCGGCAAGTTTTTGCAAAAAGGTTTCACAAGATATTTCAGTGATCAAAACATTCTTCATAGATGGGTTACAAGCGGAAGCCATTGATGAACTCATTCAGGAGTTTGATGATGCCTGTGATTATTATGCTTTTGATACGTTTAAGAAGAAAGATTTTTCGGGCATCACTTCCGGGTTTGATTGGAATGCGCTTGCCGGTGCCAGGATTGAAAAGCCTTTTTTTGTGGGCGGAGGAATAAGTCCTGAAGATGCAGCCCAGGTGACCCGTTTCAGGCATCCCGATTTTTTTGGCGTTGACCTCAATTGTTTTTTTGAAAAAGAAACCGGTACTAAAGATATGGCCCAGGTATTGCGGTTTAAACACGAATTGAAACAACTTAGTATTTGATTTTCAAAGATTAGCGTTCTCAACCCATCTTCTCAACTTTCTTATTACTTGTTAAATTGATCAAAACGGTTAGGTAAAAACAATGAAAGTTGTTAATTTGCAAGGGGCTAAATCAAAAAAAATTGCTCGATAAATATGAAAAATATTCTGCTGATCCTAAGCTCTTTTACCTTTTTTACTTTTGCTGAAGCTCAAAAGCAACCCAATGCTGAACCTCTTGCTACAGCTGTTTCAACACAGGAAGGAGGTTTTGTCATAACTGGTAAAGTTTCTGATTACCCGGATGGAACAATCGTAGATTTTCTCAATGGCAATAACGGTATGCCAGAACAAACCACTAAAGTAGCTGGTGGAACATTCAGCTTTACCGGAAAATTGGAGTTTCCCGATTTCAAACTCATTTCATTCGACAAAGCAGCGCCTTATATCCCTTTATTCCTCGATAACAGCAAAGTATCCATCAATGCAACAAAAGGAGAGCTGGAAAAGGCAGTTGTAAAAGGCTCGCCAACTCATGATGATTTTACTGAGTATAACCGGATCACCAAGCCTTATGAAAAATTGTTCACAACCGATGAGCCTAAAGACCCCGCTGCAGTGAAGAAAGTGACTTCCGAACTGGAAACCTTTATTGCTAAGAAACCCAATTCATATGTAACTCCATTGGCTATATTCAGAATCAATCAGATGAATGACAATTCAGAAAAAATGGAACAATTGTTTGGTACACTAACACCGGAGATTCAGTCTTCACCAATTGGCAAATATGTTGCACAGCAGATTGAAGAAGGCAAACGCAACCCGATGGGGAAAACCCTGGCTGATTTTCAGCAAGAAGATCCTGATGGTAAAATGGTAAGCCTGTCTTCATTCAGAGGGAAATATGTGCTGGTAGATTTCTGGGCAAGTTGGTGCGGACCCTGCCGTCAGGAAAACCCCAATGTGGTTAATGCTTTCAATAAATACAAGAACAAAAATTTTACCGTATTAGGTATTTCACTGGATAAAACCAAACAGCCCTGGCTTGATGCTATTGCCAAAGATGGCTTGAACTGGACTCAGCTCAGCGACCTGAAAGGCTGGAGTAATTCAGTAGCGCAGCAGTTCCAAATACAAAGCATTCCTCAGAATTTCCTGATCGACCCCAATGGTGTGGTGATTGGTAAAAATCTACGCGGAGAAGCACTTGAGAGCAAATTGGAAAGTTTACTCAACAAGTAAATGGTTTTATTTTTTTCGGCTACGCTAATTCGTTAGTAAGCTGCAGTTGCCTTTTGTACAATTGAACAGTATTTTCCAATCCAAGGTATATCGCATCACAAATCAAGGCATGACCGATGGATACTTCTTGCAATCCACGGATATTGGCTGCAAAAAAGGACAGGTTTTTCAGATCAAGATCATGACCGGCATTGATTCCAAGATGGCAAGAAATCGCTTTTTCGGCTGCTGCCTGATAATCAGCTATGGCAGATTGCCTTTCTCCTGATGCATATCGAACCGCATAGCTTTCCGTATACAATTCAATGCGGTCGGTTCCGCAGGCTTGAGCAGCTTCAACCATTTCAGGTATGGGGTCTACAAAGATGGAAACCCTGATTCCGGCGGTTTTGAATTTTTGAATGATTTCAGTTAAGTAAGCCTTATGCGTGATGGTATCCCAGCCATGGTTACTGGTGATTTGTTCGGTGGCATCCGGAACAAGTGTTACCTGATCAGGCTTTTGTTCAAGTACCAGTGCAACAAATTTTTCTTCAGCAGGATTTCCTTCAATATTGAATTCTGTTTTGATAACCTTTTTGATTGCAGAAACATCAGTATAACGGATATGTCTTTCATCAGGGCGTGGATGAACCGTTATGCCATCTGCACCAAAACGTTCAATATCTTTAACTACCTTAATCAGGTCAGGATTATTTCCTCCACGGGCATTCCGTAAGGTTGCGAGTTTATTGATGTTAACAGACAACTTGATCATCGTATCGAAAATTTTAGTTCAGTATTACCGGCAATGTTTCATGAGATGGGATCATTCATCAGGTCGCGTATAACAACTGAAGCCGCTACAGCACCGAAGGTTGCAGGAAGGTACGAAATGGTACCATAGGCTGATTTTTTATAATTTTTCCCGTCGGTGAGCATCAGGCTTTCTTTGATCGGCGCTTCGGGTGAGAAAACGGTTTTCAATCCTTTATAAATCTTGTGTTTCTTCAGCATTTTCCGGATCTGTTGGGCGAACGGGCAATTATACGTTTTTGAAATATCGGCTACTCTTAATTGAGTGGGGTCGAGTTTTGCACCTGCTCCCATGCTGCTCACCATCCTTAATTCCTGTTGAAGCGCATGTTGGATGAAAGTAAGTTTCGGTGTGATACTGTCTATTGCATCAATTACATAATCTGGCTTTTCCTCCAGCAATGTGGCTACCTTTTCGGGGTTTACGAATTCCCTAATTACTGTAAGGTCAAGTTCAGGATTGATAGACAATAATCGTTCGGCCATGATGCCTGCTTTCGATTGCCCATGGTTGGTGGCCAAAGCTGGCAACTGACGGTTACGATTAGTAGGGTCTACCACATCACCATCTACAATGGTCATCTTTCCGATTCCGCTTCTGCAAATGAATTCGGCAGCATAGGAGCCTACGCCGCCCATGCCAACAACCATAACGTGTTTACGGGTGAGCAGCCTTACTTTTTCTTCTCCAATCAATAAAGTGGTTCTGCCCAGCCAGGCTATATCCTTATTCATGGGATGGCATGATTAAAAAATTTCGAGGCATTATTTTTCATCTGTAAAATTAAGGATTCCTGTGGCAGACCGGTTGCCTGGGCTGCCCATTGGTAGATTTGCCTTATGGGTATTTGGCTATCATCGGTTTCCAGTAATAAATACTCCATTGGCAAACCTGCAAATACTTCCTGTACCGACGTAAATTGCAGTGCAGTGCCAAATGAAAGGTAATAACCCTTATGGATAAGTGCCTTAGCCAGATGAATGTTTTTTCTGAAGCCATGGAAAAGCACCGGTAAAGGGAATGTCGTTTCTTTTAGCGGGCGCATTACTTCTTCATAAGCCTTTACACAATGGATGATCAGAGGTTTCTTGCTGTAAAGGGCTAGCTCGATTTGTTTTAGAAATACAGGAAGTTGAACTTCCATGGGGAATGCACTTAATTTATCCAATCCACACTCTCCGATAGCTAGTACCCATGGATCAGCTATGCATTCTTCCAATGCCATGAATTGTTCTTCCAGATTAAGGGATGGAATATAACAAGGATGTATACCTGCAGAAAAGAATCCTGTATCCGGTAAATTTCCAAAATCCTGATAGAGGTTATTGATCACCCACTCATTTTCTTGCGGAATTTTGTTGATATGACAGTGTACGTTGATGAATTTCACGATGAAATTACATTGCCTAAATAAAAAAAACTGCCTCAATTTTCCTGAGGCAGTTTCGTTAAGCGATAATACTATTTTAATATCGGTACATTTCAGCCTTGTATGGACCATCTTTACTGATACCCAGATAATCGGATTGTGCATCGGTAAGGGTTTCCAGTTCAACACCTATTTTAGCGAGGTGCAGGCGGGCAACTTTTTCATCAAGATGTTTTGGCAACACATAAACCTTATTTTCATAATTCGCTGTGTTAGTCCACAACTCAATCTGAGCAAGTATTTGGTTGGTGAATGAATTGCTCATTACAAAACTTGGATGCCCGGTTGCACATCCCAGGTTTACCAAACGGCCTTCTGCAAGGATGATGAGGTCTTTACCTTCGATGGTATAAAGATCTACCTGAGGTTTTATGGTATTTTTGGTATTGCCATAATTTTCATTAAGCCATGCCATATCGATTTCAATATCAAAGTGACCGATGTTACAAACGATAGCTTTGTCTTTCATCAATCTGAAATGCTTTTCAGTGATCAGGTCGCGGCAACCACTCGCCGTCACGATGATATCTGCTTCTTTAACCGCATCAATCATTTTCTTCACTTCAAAACCGTCCATCGCAGCTTGTAAAGCACAGATCGGATCAATTTCGGTAACAATCACTCGTGCACCAGCACCGCGTAAACTTTCAGCAGAGCCTTTACCTACATCACCATATCCGCCAACAACAGCAACTTTACCGGCCATCATTACATCGGTAGCACGGCGGATAGAATCAACCAGGGATTCTTTACAACCGTATTTATTATCGAATTTCGATTTGGTAACTGAATCGTTCACATTGATGGCAGGAACAGGCAAGGTGCCATTAGCCATACGCTCATATAAACGGTGAACACCGGTAGTGGTTTCTTCACTCAACCCTTTTACATGGCTGATCAGTTCCGGATATTTATCGAACACCATATTGGTAAGGTCGCCCCCATCATCGAGGATCATATTCAGCGGCTTATCGGCACTACCAAAGAAAAGGGTCTGCTCAATACACCAGTCTGCCTCTTCCTGAGTCTGACTTTTCCAGGCATAAACTCCGATACCAGCTTCTGCAATGGCAGCTGCGGCCTGGTCTTGCGTGGAGAAAATGTTGCAACTGCTCCATTTCACTTCAGCTCCTAAAGCCACGAGGGTTTCAATCAATACTGCAGTTTGGATGGTCATGTGCAAACAACCTGCAATACGAGCACCTTTTAAAGGTTGGCTAGCAGCATATTCTTTGCGGATACTCATCAAACCGGGCATTTCGGCCTCAGCAAGCATGATTTCTTTACGGCCCCAGGCTGCCAGAGACATATCCTTAACCTTGTATTTCAGTTTAAAATCAATCGAACTTAATGTAGTTGACATATATTTTTTTTTAGATTGTAAAGATATGGTTAGTAGTATTATTTTCTATATAAATTATAAAATATAGAACAAAATAATAAATAAGTATTATATTTGAGAATAAATGTGCTTATTATCATGAAAAAAGCAGTACAAACAGAACAAATGCCGGTTGGTTTGCTACAACTGGATAACAACGACCTGGCCATTCTCCGCCTATTGCAGGAAAATGCGCGTATAACGGTGAGGGAAATTGCCGAAAAAATTCACCTCAGTACTACACCGGTACATGAAAGAATCAAGCGTTTAGAGCAAACAGGGGTAATCAAACAGTATGCAACTTTGCTTGACCATGCCAAAGTGAAAAAGGGATTGATGGTCATCTGTTATGTGTCTCTTAAAGAGCACAGCAAAAATGCAGGAGTGAAATTCATCAAAACCATCAATGCTTTGAATGAGGTGGTGGAATGTTATAATATTTCAGGTGAGTTTGATTTCATGTTGAAAGTGGTGGAAGAGAATATGGACAGCTATTACGATTTTCATGTAAACCGCCTGAGTCAGATAGAAAATATCGGCAATGTACAAAGCGTATTTGTAATGGGTGTGATCAAGCAAACGCACCAGTTGGTATGGTAATGATTTAGCGTAATATCAGTTTCAAATCAGGAGCATACATTACCCTGCCTTGCGCATCTTTAACGATGATGTCGAAAAAATAGATCATTTCCCCCGGCTTCAGTTGCGAACTGATTTGGCTGACCCATGTTTGAGGGAGGGGCGTCGTTTTGAAATGGTCAGAAATCAGTGTACGCGTTGGCGTTAGTTTTCCTGTTTCTTCGTCTTCTGTCATTACCCTGCGTTCGTATAAAACCTGGTAGTAAGTAAGGGTGTATGTTTTTTTTGCAGCATCCATCACCGTTAATTTCCCGCCAAGTGCCTGTTGTGCTTCTGTTACACTTACCACAACTGAATCGGTAAAGTTGAGTAATAAGGTTTTCAAAACCGGTGGCTTGAATTTTTTGCCTTGCGTAACAGTTGAGTTTGAAGGTTTATTTTGAGCAAAAACCGGGGATGCAAAAAAGGTCATCAACAAGCAAACCCATATCATTTTATTCATCTGGATATTTTTTAGAAAGTTACAACATCTCCGGATTAACGGTTATTCTTTAACATTTGATCAAAGCTGTGCCAGGCTTTCCTCGATCACTTTTATCTTGGTTTCAGCATCCGATTTTTTCTTTTGTTCCAGCGCCAGCACTTCAGGCCGGGCATTTTGTACAAATCGTTCATTACCGAGTTTTTTTTCAACACTGATGAGAAATCCTTTCAGATGCGACAGTTCCTTTTCCAAATCCTCTTTTTGTTGGCCGGAATCGAAAGGTTGGCTGCCGATGAGGAAGAATTTATCCCTTCCTATCACCGTGCTTACTGCTCCGGAAACCGAGTTGCCATCAAAATCGATCGTAGCCGCATTCACCTGCCGGGCAAGTATTTCTTTGATATGAAGGTAGTCGTTAACGTTAGTTGCTTGCACGGATAAACTTATTTCTTCCTTCGGTTTCATTTGTTGCTTGTTGCGTAAGTCGCGCAGTCCGCTGATCACCTCTTTGAGCAAACTGCCCTGTTGCAGTGGAGCCTTATCAGGAGTGGGGGCGGTAACCAATTGCTTGACGCATAAGTCGTCGTGCCTTTCCTGCAGTTGATGATAAATTTCTTCAGTAATGAATGGCATGAAAGGATGCAGCAGTTGCATCAGATCAGTAAAGAACGCCACACATTGCCGGTATTGCTCGGGATGCATCGGTTGCTCGAAGCCCGGCTTGATCCACTCGAGGTACCAACTGCAAAAATCGTCCCATATCAGCGAGTAAATCGTTTTCAGGGCTTCGCTTAGTTTGAATTGCTGCATCAATTGGTCTACTTCCGCACTTACTTCATGTAACCTTTCATGGAACCATTGATTGGCAAAATGGCTTTGATAACCTAAGGTTTCATCCTGGTTTTGCTCCCATCTTTTCAATAACTTGAGGGCATTCCAGATCTTGTTATTGAAATTCCTGCCTTGCTCTAATGCCGATTCATCGAAGAGGATATCATTCCCTGCAGGTGAGGCAATCATGATACCAAAACGTGTGGCATCTGCGCCATATTGTTCAATCAAACCAAGCAAATCGGGGGAGTTGCCCAGGCTTTTGCTCATCTTTCTTCCTTGCTTGTCGCGAACGATTCCTGTAAAATAAACATCCTGGAATGGCTTTTCACCCATATACTCATAGCCGGCCATGATCATCCGGGCTACCCAGAAAAAAATGATTTCAGGTGCGGTAACCAGGGTTTGGGTAGGATAGTAATAGCGTACTTCCTCATTACCCGGATTGCTGAATCCTTTGAAAACTTCAAAAGGCCATAGCCAGCTGCTGAACCAGGTATCCAAACAACCTTCATCCTGTTTCAACTTCGGGTACACATCACCGTACTGTTGACGGTATGCGGCTGCTGCTTTTTCTTCATTTTCTGCAACCACGAATCTTCCCTCATCATCATACCATGCAGGAATGCGATGTCCCCACCACAGTTGCCTGCTGATACACCAGTCTTTGATATTTTCCATCCAATGGCGGTAAAGGTTTCTGAACTTAGGAGGATAAAATTGAATCTCTTCTTCCATCACCGCACGTAAGGCAGGTGTAGCCAGATCGGCCATGCTTACCCACCATTGCAAACTCAACCTTGGTTCAACTACTACATCGGTACGTTCGCTATAACCTACTTCACTGGTATATTCTTCCGTTTTAACCAAGAAGCCTTTTGATTCCAATTCAAGTACAATTTTCTTCCGTGTTTCAAAACGGTCTGTACCAACATAAATTAATCCTGCTTCACTGATGGTGCCATCGTCGTTAAACACATCAATCACTTCCAACTGATGTTTTTGCCCCAGCGCATAATCGTTTACATCATGGGCCGGAGTTACTTTTAATGCACCGGTACCAAAATCCATACTAACATACTCATCTGTAATGATGGGGATCTTCCTGTTGATAAGCGGCACGAATGCAAACTTGCCATGATATGCTTTGTATCGTTCATCAGCGGGGTGTACACAAATGGCCGTATCTCCCATTATGGTTTCCGGACGAACAGTGGCGATGATCAAACCATCAGGCATTCCTACAACTTCATAACGAAGATGATAAAGTTTCTGCCTGGTTTCTTTTCTGATCACTTCTTCATCACTTAATGCAGTAAGCGCTTTAACATCCCAATTGATCATCCGCTTTCCTCTGTATATCACACCCTTTTCGTACAATCGGCAAAACACTTTCAATACGGCATCATGATAATCTTTGTCCATGGTGAAAGAAGTACGGTTCCAGTCGAGACTACAGCCCAATTTTTTCAATTGCTGAAGGATGATGCCACCGTATTTTTCTTTCCACTCCCAGGCGTATTGCAGGAATTCTTCGCGGCTCAATGAAGATTTGGTAATGCCCTTTTCACGCAACATGGCTACCACTTTGGCTTCTGTGGCTATGGAGGCATGATCGGTTCCGGGAACCCAACAGGCATTTTTGCCACTCATCCGTGCCCTGCGTATCAGGATATCCTGGATGCTGTTATTCAGGCAATGCCCCATATGCAATACGCCTGTTACATTAGGAGGCGGAATCACGATGCTGTATGGCTCCCTTTCATCAGGAACACTACTGAAATAATTTTTGCTCATCCAATGGCTGTACCATTTTTCGTCGGTTTGCTGCGGCTCAAAATTTTTAGAAAGTTCCATCAATACATGGTTGTTGAAAGAGGGCGAAGTTACAAAACCGATGGCAGTTTTTTTCAGCATCCTAACCAAAGGATAAATTTCCGGCTAAATATGTTAGTAATTTGCCTTTACTTTGTAAGCGTGAAAAAAGGAAATACCTATGCCATTGTAGATATTGAAACAACCGGTGGACATGCCGGTGGAAATGGTATTACAGAGATTGCCATTTTTATTCACGACGGCAATAAGGTTGTAGAGCGATTTGAAACGCTGATCAATCCTTTACAATCTATTCCTTATCATATTACTTCGCTTACGGGTATCAGTGATGAAATGGTTGCAGGGGCGCCTACTTTTGAAGAAGTAGCTGAAAAAATCTATGAATTATTAAAGCATTCCATTTTTGTTGCCCATCACGTGAATTTCGACCATTCCTTTATCCGTCACCAATTGAAACAGTCGCAATTCGAATGGCAGGTGAAGAAATTATGTACAGTAAGGATGAGCAGGAAAATTTTCCCTGGGCTTTTATCTTATAGTTTAGGTAATTTATGCAGACAATTGCATATTCCGATTGAAAACCGGCACCGTGCTTCCGGTGATGCACTTGCTACTGTGGCATTATTCGAAAAATTATTGGCCAATGATACCGAAGGGCATATTAATGCAATGCTTAGCAGGAAGTCGGGAGAACATTGGCTTCCTATCCAACTCGATAAAGCACAAATTGAGGTTCTTCCGGAAGCACCAGGTGTTTACTATTTTAAGAACGCTGCAGGTAAAGTAATTTATGTGGGAAAGGCAATCAATATCCGCAAAAGGGTAGTGAGCCACTTCAATAAACAAGGTATTGATAAACGCACACAATTATTCCTGAGGCAGATTTCTGCTATTGATCATAAGGTTTGTGTTAATGAGCTGCACGCTCTGGTACTTGAAAGTGCCGAAATCAAACGGCTATGGCCTTCATACAATAAAAGCCAGAAACAGCCACTTCGTCAATATGGGCTTTACCAGTTTGAAGATAATAAAGGATATATCCGTCTCGCAATCGACAGGAAGAAAAAAGGCTTACCGGTTTTATGTCAGTTCAACTTGCTGCATGAAGGGCTGGTGATGCTGCGAAAACTGGCTGTAGAGTTCAACCTGAACCTGAAATATTGTCTGCTGGATAAAACGCTCATCACTGAGGAAGACTATGCAATGATGGGAAATCAGGAACAGTATAACCAAAAAGTGCATCAGGCATTACAGGCACTAGCCAGGCGTCTGCCTACTTTCGCAGTGGTTGATGATGGCCTTGACGAACATGAGCAGCTTTATTTGCTAATCGAGAGAGGAAGTTTCTGGGGTATGGGATATCTTGAAAAAAATCTTACTGTTGAAAATATCAACAGTTTGAAAGAATTAATTGAACCTATGGTTGATAATGATTTCATACGAAACAGCCTTTATCAATATGTGGAAAATCATCCTGAAAAAAAATTGGTTTGGGCCAATGAGATGGTTGTTTGACTGAATTAAACTTTCAGTATGCAGGGTTAGAAAATTTTCTTAGCAAATATGAGTTTTTATCAGGTGATAGTGTGAAAGAACCAAAGCCGTTTTACACCAACACTTCAATGGTGGCACCAATATTTCTTTCGGTGATGGCATCACATTGCGGTTTTAATAATTCGTAGCTGCCATTTTTAACAGCATATTTACCATTGTTATGAATGATCATGGCGCATTGCTCAGCCTGTTCTTCAGAGTGGCCGCAAATTTCCATAAGCGTTTCAATTACCCATTCGAAGGTATTCACTTCATCGTTCCAAACTAACAGGCTGAAGGTAGATTCCAGTTCTGTCATTACCAGGGCATCCGTAGCCACATCGGTTTTTGGTTGATATGATGTTTGTATAGGCATTAGGGTACAAAATTAATAGATTTATTTTATCGATGCTGCTACATAATACTCAAAAATCCCATTTTGAATAATCTTTCTTAAAAATTTTGCAGAAAGTATTTTACCCTTATCTTTGCCGTCCTGAAAATGGAAAGGGGAGTTTAGCTCAGTTGGTTTAGAGCATCTGCCTTACAAGCAGAGGGTCGGCGGTTCGACCCCGTCAACTCCCACAAAGCCCAGCACATCACTGTGCGGGCTTTTTTGTTATCAACATCTTCATTTTATACTTTTTCGGGTTGTTGTACAATCTTCCTATATTTATCAAGTACATAGGTCAACGAGTAGCTTTTTTCAATTGCTTTTGATTCCTAAAAAAAATATAGTATAGTAAATGATAATGTCCATTTCCATTCCTGATCAAAAAAAGGGTTAGTACTATGAAAATCCGTTATGTCAACTTTTGTATACTTTTTTAACAGTAGAAAAACATCAGCCGGAAAATAGAGGGAAGAAAGGTATTGGAAGTTTATTGCTTTTGGTGAGAATCATCATTTTCAGTTTAGGGTTATTCTTTGCATTTGCAGCATCAGGTATACCAATAGATAAGATGGCTATCATATTCAGCGCATTGAGTGTTGGAATCGGTTTTGGTTTGCAAACCCTGGTTAATAATTTGGTAAGCGGACTGATTATCGCTTTTGAGAAACCATTGAATGTGGGCGATCTGGTAGATATCAACGGCCAATCAGGCATAATGAAATCAATAGGATTCAGAAGCAGCGTATTATCTACCTGGGATGGCTCTGATGTGATCATACCCAATGGTGATATGTTAAATGCTCACCTGATTAACTGGACACTTAGTGATACCAAACGCAGGGCTGATATAAAAATTGGTGTAGCGTACAGTGCAGATTTAGCCCAAATAAAATCACTTCTTGAAGCAGTATTGAATGAAGATCCCAGGGTGTTGAAATATCCTGCATCATCGATAATATTCAGAGAATTTGGCAGTAGTGCTGTAGAATGCAGCGTTTTGTTCTGGATTGATACGGTAATGCATCCATGGATTTTCATCAAAAGCGATATCATACAGGCAATCGATAAACAGTTCAAAAAAGAAGGAATCGAAATTCCATTCCCTCAACAGGATATCTATATCAAAACAGTAGAAGGTAAACCCGTAAATAATCAAAACCAAAAGTTAGAATAGTATTTTTTATCCTATATTTATTACTGACAAAATCATTTTATACAATAGAATGAGCATTTTAAGCGTTTAAGGTTCATATCCAACAATTCACCTATAAATAAAACCAGTGAAAAATTTATTTACCCTAAAGCAAAATCAACTGCTTCTATTGTCAATTGTATGGTTGTTAAGCAACAATACTGCTGCCATTGCGCAGTCAACTTCAACAGCACCGCCTGAAACTATGAAGGTGTCTTTGTTTCAAACACAAACTAACGGAACCTTTACACTTGCTGATGGAAACCTCACCGTTTATGATGATATTTTTCTCAATGAGGTTGGCGACGATGCGCTGAAAATGAACAATTTCGGGGAAAACCTAGGCATCGTACGTGATGGGGTAAATCTATCTGTTGAACAACGCAAGAAAATCAACATCTACGACACCACATTTTTTGTGATGTGGAATATGCAACAAAGAAATTACCGGTTAAGAATCATCAATAATAACCTGAACCATCTTGGACTGATTGGGAATTTCATAGATACTTATCTCAATACGAGAACGCCACTTTTGCTTAATGATACCAACTATATCGATTTTACTATAAACGGTATTCCGGCATCTTCAGCATCTAATCGTTTCCGGGTTGAATATCGGAATCCGTTACTGGAACCCTTATCTTCTTCATTTATCGCATTCAGTGCCGAATCGAAAACGAATTTCATCAGTCTAAAATGGACAGTATCCAGCCCAAGAGATACAAAAGAGTTTGTGGTAGAGCATGCCGCAGACGCCATTCATTTTTCCGCTATTGAAACCCTAAAAGCAGATAGGGCAGAAGCAACAGGTAAATATGCAACCACTGATGCGCCCTCTAAAAACGGCGATCAGTTTTACCGGATTAAAATGATCAGTTTATCAGGGCTGGCAGAATACAGCAGCATCGTTAAAGTAAATATGAAAAAGGCTTTAAATGCCGGGGATTTCATCATTTATCCTAACCCGGTAGAGCAAAAAACTGTCAATATCTTATTCCCTTCAGGAAGTTCAGGAAAATATAATATTATTTTAATCAGCAACACCGGAGCAGTGCAAAAAATACCATCCGTAGAAGTGATTCAAGGTCAGCGATTGCAAAAATTGGTATTGCCTGCAAATACTAATTCAGGTATTTACCAATTAAAAATCATCGATTCTAACAATCAGTTTATCGTAAAAAGCATTAATGTCTTATAAGTATTTACACCCGTTTTAATCCCTGCCCCACGATGGCATTTTGTACAAAAATGCCTTTTTTTATGTTCATTATAAACATATACCGATTGAACAAACAATATAGTCCACTATCGGCTATCGCCTCATTATACTATTTGTTTGATACCGTAGGATATTGCTCTAATACCGAAAGGATTCGGGATAAGATTTATAAAATATTGGCATATTATATAAATCACATTGGTATAAAAAGCGGGTCATCCATAATTTCAATTCAAAACCTTGCCATCCTCATTTACATTTTTCTACATTTATATCGAATAGTGAGATGACTATATCCATTTCTTTGACCTTAAAAAACCGAGCCCGCATTACTTTTTATACCCACGAATGATTTTCCATTTCTTCTGAAGGTAAATTGTTGCATTTACTGCATCGGCACCACTGTTTAAAAGCACCCTAGCTTGTATACTACAGTGAATATGTAATACCGGCATTGGCATTTACCTGTTGCAGTAATCAATCAGTTTCAAAACGTATGTTAATCCGATTTTACGGTGAATTAAATGATAAGCGTAAGAAAACTAAGCTACTAAACATACCATTATTGTGGTCATCAGGCATCACCCAGCGGATTTTCTTAATACATGGAATACTATGCTGTGTTATGTAGAAATTAAAAGCAAGCACAATCACTACCCGGCGAGGTTAGTTTGCCTTATTGCAGGTAATGAACTAATGAATATTCATGAGGGCAATATCAGGTCAGCTTAATCTTTTCAGAGGGGAAATCAACCCATTTACAGAATATAATACCCTGGTGCGGCCCGTATTAGCCCCCTAATCTATACATGAATCAACCAGTCAGCGCTACTTTCAAAGTACTGTTGACATTTTAGGTGCCTTTTTTTATCTAAAACCAGCCTATTTATTTCTTTTTTTGAAAATTCATCTGGAAAAGCTACGTATGTA
>JAPLEF010000061.1:0-30029 GCA_026391525.1 Sphingobacteriales bacterium | reverse complement strand
TTCCTCCAAGCTTTACAGATCATGTAAATTCTTATCTGAAAGCCATCCAGTAAAAAAAGATAATGTTATACAATAACCTCATACTGGCCTGGGGCAAGCTTAAAAAGCTATATATCAAGTGCGCAATTTTCATTGTAGCCGGTATGTTCGTGTTCATTAATGATGGGAGTGGTCAGGTTTCCAACTATGTTTTTTCATCATCAAACGGAACTTATCAGCCTGATGCTCCTATTGGTAGCAGTACTCCGGCAGCGATATTTAACCTGATTTGGGATGATACTACGCATCGTAATTATTCCCTTCCTTTTGCATTTTACTATAATGGCATAATTTATCCTGTTGGATCAAAAGTAGGAGTAGATTCTGATGGATGGATTGCTTTGAGTTCAAGTACATCTATCAGCATGACAGGAACATATGCTGGTGGGTCTTATGCAAGCATAACCGATCCTACTGGAGTTTATCTTTATGGATCGGGCAATAACAATGGTATTGCCGGGTTTAATGCCGATATCGAAGAGCAATCATTTACCGCTTTCAACGGTACTTTAACAAATGGGGTTGCAACTATTACAGGTGTTTCTTCTTTTGCAAACATCCAAATCGGCACAAGGCTAACCGGAACCGGAATTCTCAACGGAACTGTTGTAACTGCGTTCAACAATACTACAGGAACCATCACTATGAGCAGCTTGGCAACTGCAGCCGGAGTAACTTCTATTATCCCATATTCCAGCGTTTATGCATTTACGAGAGGAGTTGCACCAAACAGGCAATTTGTTGTGCAATGGACGCAAGTCAAAAGGCATAACATGAATATTGGTGACCGTTTCAGTTTTCAGATTATCCTTAATGAAGCAGGTGGTAACTCACAACTACAAACTGTTCAGGTTGTTTATGGAACTTGCACCACCAGTTCTGCCTTGGATTTGAATGTGCAGGTTGGGTTAAGAGGGAATGGATCAGGCGATTTTAATGCACGTAAATCCACAACCGGATGGGCAAGCACCAGTAATGCATTGGTAAATACAGATTTCATAAGGTTCAACAATAGTTTATTACCTTCAAGTGGGCTCACTTATACCTGGTTTCCCTGCGTAACAGGCCCTGGAGGTTCAGGGGCCATCAGCGGTCCACTTACAATATGTAACGGAGGTGTTGCGCAATATACCGTTTCACCAGCGCCATTAGCGAGTTACTATACCTGGGCTTACACCGGAACAGGGGCCAACTTTCCAACTACTACTTTGCTGCCAATAAACCAGATTGAATTTACCTCGGGGGCTACAAATGGCACATTGACGGTAACACCCGGTAATTTATGTGGAATAGGTTCCGGAAGCAGCGCTTCCATCATTGTCAATGGCAGCCCAACAGCAACCATCAGTTATCCGTCTGTAAGGTATTGTAAAAGTACATTGGGTAGCATATCCGTGATTCAAACCGGCACAACAGGGGGTTCCTATAGCAGTAATGGTTCAGGATTGACTATCAACACTACCAATGGCAGCATCATGCCGTCATCAAGTATCGCAGGAACTTATACGGTAAGTTACCAATTTACCAGCGGAATCTGCAGCAATACGGTTAGCACCTCAATTACCATACATGATAATCCCGTGGTAACGGTAACGGCTAACCCTTCCATATTCTGTTCAGGCTCCAATAGCCAGTTACAGGCAATCGGAGCAGCTATCGGCACCAACTATACGTTACAGAGCCTTACCCATCAACTCTTGATTCCGAATGGCCTAACAACTACCATTTGGAATACGGCGACAGATGAAGCGGTATCTGCAGCTCTGCCAATTCCTTTTGCATTCAGTTATTATGGGTCACCTGTCACCCAATTGTTTGTAAGCAGTAATGGTTACGTTCAATTGCAAAACAGCACGGGAAGCCCAACTAATGTGGTACAAACATTACCCAATGTGTTAAACCCTAATGCTATAGTTGCCTTATGCTGGCAGGACCTGATTGTAGACCCTTCGGTAAATCCGGGAGCAAATGTTCGCTATTTTGTGAATGGAAGCAGTCCAAACCGTGTCTTCGTTATCGATTATATCGGATTGAGTTTTTATCGTATACCCGTAGACGTTGGGAATGTAACCGGGCAAATTCGGTTCTACGAAACCGACCAGCATATTGAAATAGCTGCCTCAATAGTAAACGACCTTGGTAACAATTACCAGAAAACACTGGGGATTGAAAATCAATCCGGTACTTTAGCCCTTACCCCTTCAAACCGCAATAAAACTTCATGGAACCTTATTACCGGTGAAACCTGGGGCTTTTATCCTCCAACTGGTGGTAGTTACAGTTATGCATGGTCGCCAGCCACTTTCCTGAATAACACCGGCATCAGTAATCCACTTGCCACTGCTGTAAATGCAACTACAAGTTATAATGTGTCTGCTACTCATTCGGGTACAGGTTGTGTAGGTTCAGCAATCAATACCATAACGGTTTCCGCACCATTGAATGGTACTTATACTGTAGGAACATCGGGTACTTTTGCCACTTTAACAGCGGCAATAAATGCCTATAACAATGTTTGTATAGCAGGGCCGGTTACCTTTATACTCACAGATGCCAATTATAGTACCAACGAAACTTTTCCTCTGGAAATCAGGAAAAATGCAGCAGCCAGTGCAACCAACACTTTGTTGATCAAGCCGGCAGCTGGGGTAAATTCGAACATCGTTGGAACCATCAATAGTGATTGTTTGATTCGTATTCTGGGAGATTATGTTACCATTGATGGTTCGAACAACGGATCCAGTTCAAGGAACTTGTCGATTGGTAATTTGGGAACATCAGGTGCAAGAACAATCTTATTCGGTTCAAACGGAACCGTACCTATTACTCGATCGACATTAAAAAACTGTACCATAACCAATGGAACTGTTTTTTCCTCAGCGATTGTAATTTCAGATGCTGCTTCAATCAATGCTGCAGGATATTTCAATAACCTTACCATAGAAAATAATAGTATACGTAGAGCCTATTATGGTATTTATGGTAATGCGGCAGTTTTAGGCGGCAATGGAAACAATACCCTTATCCGTTTGAATGATATGAGCAGCACTGGTGCGAATGCGATCCAGTATTGCGGAATTTTTCTGCAAGGAACAGACGGGGCATTGGTAGAGCGTAATTTACTTGCCAATTTCACCGGCAATGATGATTTGGCGGATAAAGGTATCTGGCTGGCACCCAATGTGAAAAATACATTGGTCAATGCCAATACGATTAATAACCTCAACTATACCGGCAGCAATGGTTTCGGGGCGCAGGGTATTTTTGTGAATACCAATATTGCAAACGCCAATGTGAGGCTGACCAATAACATGATTGCCAATATTTCAGGCGACGGTGATGATTATACGAATGTTTCTGTAACACTAAATAACCCTACTGGTATCTTGTTATCGGGTTCACAATCCGGTATTTTCATCTATCACAATAGTATTTCACTTGGGGGAAGTGTGGGCTTCACCAATACGCTCAACAAGAATAATGCGGTTTCCACCTGTATCAGGATACAGGGTATCGGTTATGCGGATATCAGGAATAATATCATGGTAAATAATCTGGGCCGTGCGGGTAGTATCGGGTATGGAGCCGTTGTTGTGATGGCCTCTTCTAACAGCACTCAGTTTGTTGCGCTTAACTATAATTGTTATGCAATCAATCCTACCGGCTCGGGTGTAGTGGCATTCGGAATGATGAATAATGTAATACAAACCACTTTGCCAGCCTGGCGTACAGCAACCGGAAAGGATGCAGCCTCAATTAATGTGGTACCGGTTTTTACCGCACCTGTGAACCTGAGGCTGGTTCCTGCTTCCAATGCATCATTGAACAATTCTGCAGTTCCGATAGCAGGGTTCAATTTCGGCGATATTGATAGTCAAACACGAAATGCACTTACACCGGATATGGGATGTGATGAATTTTTGCCAACCGGAACTGCGGTTTGGGTAGGTAATCAATCTGTAAGTTGGACGCAACCGGAAAACTGGGAAGCAGGTATTATTCCGGATGGCAATACAGATGTTATCGTAACTGGAGGTTATGTTCATATGCCAACGGTAAGTGGAACGCAGGCATTACGTAATCTTAATTTATCGGCACCTGCAGTTGCCCCATTGATTACACTAAGCAGTAATTCTCTATTACAAATCAACGGTGATATTAATTTAAGCGGGGGAAAGATTGATGCGGCCCTTGGAACCATTTTAATGAATGGCACTAACCCACAAACTTTACCTGCCGGGTTGTTCCTGCAACAAAAATGTTTGAATTTGCGAATCGGCAACAGCAGTGCTGCAGGTGTTACATTAGGTGGTGCACTGGATATTTACCGTTCACTTGAGTTTACTGCATCCGGGTTAAGGTTTAATACAGGCGATTTCCTTACCTTGAAATCAACCGCCACTTTAACTGCCTGGCTCGGGAATATGACGGGGAAGGTATTGACAGGTAAAGCAACAGTTGAACGGTTTATCCCTAGCGGATTAGCACATGGAAAATCATGGCAATACCTATCAGTACCTGTTTATGGAAATCAAACCATCAATCAGGCATGGCAGGATACCGCAACAGCAGCTAACCAAAACCGCTATAATGGTTATGGAACACAGATCACCAGTAATATTTCGCCATTGCCGGCGATGTTTGATGTTTACACGCCAGCTGGCGCTACCATGAAAACATACGATCCGGCTTCAGATAATTGGCTTGGTGTACCCAATACAACATCAACGCCGATATCTAACAAAAAGGGATACCTTGTTTTTGTGAGAGGCGACAGGTCGGTAACGGCATTCAACAGCCCTGCCAATACAACCGTGCTTAGGGCAAAAGGAAATCTCTACACTGCAAGTGCAGGAGAACTACCTCCGGTAACAACTGTACTTCCCAATAAATTTGAATCTATCGGAAATCCATATGCTTCTGCAATAGATTTTGTAAGGATCAACAAGCCTGGCTCCGAATACATAGACCAAACTTTTTATGTTTGGGATCCATTATTGCCGGGAACAAGAGGGCTGGGAGGTTACCAAACCATCAGTAGTGTAAATGGCTATTTTCCGGTACCCGGAGGAACAGCTAATTATTGCGGATGTGTTCAGGTAACGAGGATTGAGTCTGGACAGGCATTTCTGGTGCATGCAACTGGCTCCGGCTCCGGCGGAAACATCTCTTTTTCCGAATCAGCAAAAGAAACGGGAAGTGAAATAGTTTTTCGAAACAATAATTTTAACCAAGCCCTAAGCACATTGAGGGCATATTTGTTTACCGGTTCCAATGGCGTTATCGCTGATGGGAATGCTGCAGTTTTTGGTTCTGGTTTTCATTCAAGTTATACTGGCGAAGATGCTTTGAAAGTTCAAAATGCAGGAGAGAATTTTGGTATCCTCCGTTCCGGTGTACAACTTAGTGTTGAAGCGAGGCCGGCAATTGCACTAAATGATACTTTATTCTATCAATTATCAAACCTGCGTAAACAGGCTTATCAGTTCCGTTTTGCACCAGTCAATTTGGGTATGGTAAGTAGTACGGCATGGTTAGTTGACCAGTTTCTGCAAACAGAAACGGCATTGAGCCTAAACGACAGTAGTTTTATATCGTTTACTGTAAACGATAACCCGGCTTCGGCAGCTGCATCACGTTTTTATATCGTATTCAGGCCAGTGCAAGTGTTGCCGGTTAATTTTACTTCAATTTCGGCCAGTCGTAAAGCTGATGTTAAGGTTAAAGTGAACTGGACTACAGCCAATGAAATGGATATTGAAAAGTATGAGATTGAAAGGAGTACAGACGGTGGCAACTTTGAGGTGATAGGCATACAAGTTCCATTAATCAACAACGGACAAGCAATTGGTTATTCTTTATTAGATAAAAACGCTTCTTCTGGTAACAACTTCTACCGTATTAAGGCATTCAGTAGAAATGGCCAGGTTCAGGTGAGCCCGGTAGCAAAAGTTACCTCAATAGCTGCAACACTACAGTTTAGTATTCATCCAAATCCTGTTCAGTCAAAACGTATTCAATTGCATTACAATTCCATAAATGCCGGCAAATGTAATGTACAGCTGATTGGTGCTAATGGTCAGATACTTTACAGGTGCGCACTCACACTAAATTCTAACAACGGAACCACTACAATCGAAGTGCCTCGAAACCTTCCTGGCGGAAACTATACATTGGTAATTGTAAGTGAAGATCATCATCGTTTCAGTCTTCCGGTTAGCTTGCTATAATCGTTAATTGCTTTCAGATACCGTGTATGCTAAAATGAAGTTTTTGTAGTAATTCTCTTGTTTTTTTGGACAGTTATTTTTTTTCATGATTTTCAGGGGCACCTAAAATGCCTCTTTTTCGTTTACAACTACTTATGAAAACATTTGCCTGTATAATTTGTTATTTACTTAACAATTAGAAAATATAGCAAAGATCGATAATGTAATATCTTTGCGCCGCAATTCATACCTCTGTAAAACTATTCACCCAGCCAGCGTTCAGTCCTCAAAAGGGAAAAAATAATTACATGAAGAAGCTACGTGTGTCCATTATTAAAAGGTGCTCATTCATTTCTTTCTGTTTACTATTATTTTTGACTTTCTTTTATCAGTTATTAACCGCTCAAACCATCTATCAGCACAATTTTGGAACAACAGCTATTAGTGGGCATCCCTATATTGTTTTGGCAACTGCAACTCCGGTTCCGGGAATAATAAACAGCAATCTGCTGGATTCGGCATGGACAAACAGCAATTCAGCCTGGGGGAGTTCTGCCGGAAGTTCAGGGCAAGCCATTACACTAACAGCTGGAACTATTGCAACAAAAACCATCACTTTATTCGTTAAAGTGAAACCCGGGTTTCAGGCTTCTGTTACTTCATTTAACTTTTGGAGGCAAAGAAGTGGAACAGGGCCAACTAATTGGGCCATGACCATTAATGGGATATCGGTTGGATCTGGAACAACTCCAACAGCCGGTGCTGCAATAGGTACAACTACAGTTTCTAATGCAGTTGCCAACCAAACCGGTATGTTAACTGTATTGATAACCTTAACCGGAATTACAGGCACTGCAGGTACTTTCAGGATTGATGATTTTACTTTGAATGGAAGCGTTACACCGGCACCAACCTTGTCATCAAATATGCCAACCTCATTTGGTAATGTTTGCATCAATACTGTTCCCGGATCGAATACATTTACACTTACCGGTACCGATTTAACCTCAGCTAATGTTACCGTGGGGCCCCTGTCAGGCTTTCAATTTTCGCAGGATAACAGTACTTTTACCTCTTCTACAACTTTTACCTTGCCTGGTCCGGGTGCACAAAACAAAGTTATCTACATCCGTTTTTTACCCACAGCTTTACTCAGTTATGATGGTAATATTCCGGTTAGCGGAGGAGGTGCAGCTGCCATTTCTGTTCCTGCTTCAGGTTCCGGCGTAAATACAGTACCTGTTATTTCGAATGGGATCACCAGTTTAATCACATCCAATAGTGCAACAGTTGGTGCTGCTATTTCTTCAATAGGCTGCTCAGCTATAACAGGTTATGGCATAGAATATAGCACAACACCCGGTTTTGCCAATGGTACAGGTACTATAGTGCCTTCTTCCAATCTATCCGGGGGTAACTTTTCTGTAAATTTATCAGCTTTAGCACCTCCCGGACAAATTTTTTACTACCATACTTATGCAACTAATGGTGGCGGTACAATCTATGGAACTGAAAATTCATTCACTTTACTAAACAATATTCCTTCGTTATCTGTGCCATCAAGTGGTGCAGGGTCTCTTTCCGGATTTGGTTCGGTATGTATCAACACCAATACCATTACCAACAGTTTCAGTTTATCAGGTAGTGTTCTGAATGGAGGAAACATCAGCATTGGTCCTCTTACCGGCTTTACATTTGCAACAAACAGTTCTGGCCCTTTCAGCAATACCATAACACTTACAACTGCAGGCACAGATTATAGCTATACTGGAGCTGTATTAACAGGGTGCCTCATTTTTGTGAAATTTTCTCCAACTGCGATAAATAGTTTTAATGGAGCTATACCAATCTCCGGTGCAGGTGCGCCTCCATTGAACATACCGGTAACGGGTAGTGGCGTAAATACTTCTGCAAGCGTGACATCCGATTTTCCTATTGTGCTTACCACCACCTCTGCAGTTTTACAAGGCACCATTTCCAATGCCGGATGTGGCGTTTTACTGGATTATGGTATTGAATACGGTACAGCTCCTTTCGCAGCTGGCAGTGGTACGGTAGTGCCTTCGGGTAATTTATCCGGAAGCCAGTTTTCTTCAAATATTCCTGCTCTTTTACCTAATACCACATATTATTTTTATGCATATGCCACAACCAATGCAGGAACGGTTTATGGCAGTATGGCTAATTTCACCACATTAAAGAGGCCTGTAAAGCTGGCTATTATTTCTATAAGTCCGATTTCACCTATCGCCCTTGCTCCCTTCAGTATTACCATACAGGCACAGGATGCTGCTAACACAGCAACAGATGTTGATCAGGACACCAATATCCAATTTGCATTAGCTGCAGGTACCGGTGTTTTTACTTTTCCTAATAGTAATGCTCCGGCTGCCACCATGTATAATGGAGCTAACACCATCTCTATTGATAATTTGAGTTACGACCTTGTTCAAAATCTGGTAGCACTCACCTGTTCAGCTTCTTCAGGTATGGCTTTAACAACAAGTGCTCCTTTTTCTTTCAACGTGATTGATTATCCCGGATCAGATACCTCAATATGGCAAAACCCCTCAGGTTCTGCATGGCTTACAGGTGCCAATTGGACAACCAACCCCGGTGTGCCGGGAGCATCTTCAGGATTTAGCAATGATGTTGCCCTTTTTTCTAGTTTGGCTGCAACATCACTTTCGGGATGTGGAATAAATATGACTACTACCGGTGGTGACTTTCATCTGGGCTCTATCTATTTTACTAATACTTTCAGCGGTGCAAATGCCGGATTAATCGGCAACAGCAGCGGTTCAGTTAATGGTACGCTCAACCTCTATGGTACAGCACAATCAAATGTAGGTAACGTTGGAGGTAATAATCATTCAAGCCTATTGATTGCAAACTACGGTTTGGGAAATCCGTTGGTGGAAATCAGAAACAGTATCGGGGGTTCTCTAAATATGACGCTTAACCTGATCAATGCTGGTTCATTTGTTGCCGGTTCAGGGCGTACCATCAGCATAACCACTTTAATGACCGGTTCGCAAACACTAACGCTTGCGGGTGGGGGTAATTTCAGTTTTACACCTTCGGGAGCAGCTGCCGTTAACAGTTTTTCAGGAAGCATCAATGTTAATCATGGTACTTATATTGCAGGCAATGCAGGAGCGCTTCGAACTACTGCACCATTTAATATATTGTCTTTTGGATCTGGTGTCAACGCCGGAAAGATGAAGCTAAACGGCAACTCCTTAACGATTGGAGGCTTATCTTCTTCAGGTACGGCAGGCTTGCTAAATACCATCGATAACGGTACCAATAATGCAACCCTTACGGTGAATACCGTTTTGGTGAATACATTCGGCGGTTCATTGAATGATGCAGGTACAGGCCAATTGAGCCTGATCAAAACAGGAACGGGTACCCTTAACTTAAACGGGTTCAATCAATATACCGGCACAACAATTATAAATGGCGGAACGTTGCGGCTTAATTATCCGGGAGGAGGAACCTTGCCCTCCACCAATTCGATCAGTGTAAACGGTGGAACCATCCGTATCAGTTCCGACCAAACCATCAAAGACCTAACGATTACGGGTGGGGGCACATTACAGGTAGATGTGGGAGTGAACCTGGTAATCACCGGAATTTACAGTGCTGCCGTATGTAATATCCGTAACGATGGCAAGATAACCTTGCAGGGTAGTGCATTACAATCCTTTCCGGGCACCTCAGCTAATATTATTTCGATGAACAACCTGGAAGTGAATAATTTTTCAGGAGTCATTATGAACAAGAGCCTCAATATTGCCGGTGTACTTACTTTGAGTAATGGTTTGTTTACAGTTGGGGGAAATTCCCTTACGATAAATAACCCCATATCGGCAAATGTAAATAACCTTTCTGCGAATAATATCTCTTCTGTAACAATCGCTGGTACCGTTGGAGGAGTTGATTTGCCAGCTTCAGTAAACCAATTGAATAATTTCACCGTCACCAATACGATTGGTTCCACATTACAAGGAAACTTATCGGTGTCTGGCACGCTGTTCCTATCAACAAATGCAGGGCTTGTAGATGCCAACTATAGCCTTAATGGTACCGGAAACCTGGTTATGACAGGCGGAAACCTGCAATTGGGTAAAAATGGGGTAATTGTTCCGCAGCTAACGGGAGCGTATAGCCTCACCGGTGGTACGGTTACTTTAAATGGTTTAGGGCAGGGTACCGATGCGCAAACCGTTCGTCCGGTAAATTATTTCAACCTTACCGATAATCCAACAGGCGGTGATCGTATCCTCAGCAGTACCGGTGTAATCGGTATATCCAATAATTTTATTCCCTCTACAAATAACTACACGATAACCGGAAGTACGGTAGATTTCAATAAAGCTGCTGGACAGAACTTACCCGCTTTCACTTTTTACAATTTGAAACTTTCAGGGGGAAGCGCAGTTGTGAAAGGATTGATTGGGAATATCGCCGTGAAAGCCACTTTCACCTTTGCAGCCAACACCAGATTTTCGCTGAACAATTTCGATGCAACATTGCTTTCCGATGCATCAGGAACCGCAAACATGGATGTGATGCCTACCGTAAACAGTATCATCTACGGAGGCACAGGGCGTTTCATTGTAGAAAGGTATATCCCTACCGGAATTGCCCATGGAAAATCATGGCAATTACTTTCCACACCTACTACCGGACAATCTATGAAGGATGCCTGGCAGGAAGGCAATGCCCCTCTTACCAACACCGTGCCATTTAAAGGCACTATCATCACCAGTGAAAAACCAGGGGCGGTAGGCCGTGGATTTGATTTTTATACCCCTGCAGGCCCTTCCATCAAAACCTATAATTCAGTACTTAACCGCTGGGATGGTATCGATAATGGTATTTTGAACACCTCTGCAATACCGGTTGCTAACAAAAAGGGATATATGATTTTTGTGAGAGGAGACCGCAGTGTTCAAACGAGCACTGCTCCTGCAAATGTAACCACTCTGCGAACCAGGGGAAGGTTGTTTATTCCGGGAGCCGATGCACCTCCATCAACCAATGTGGCTGCAGGAAAATTAGAATCGGTTGGTAACCCCTATGCATCAGCGATAGATTTCCCCGGTGTTGTTACCACATCCACGGGAATCGATACAAAATATTATGTATGGGATCCTTTAATTCCCGGAAGCAATGGCTATGGTGCCTATCAAACCATCAGCAGTGTTAACGGTTATAAGCCGGTTCCTGGTGGAACAGCCAACTACAACGCAGCAGTTTCTTATTCCAAAATACAATCAGGACAGGCATTTTTTGTTTATTCTACTGGTGGCGGTACCGTGAATTTTGCAGAAAATAATAAACTCACCGGAAGTAACATGGTGTTCCGGAATGCAGTTGCTGCTCCGGCATCTATTCGTTTATCCTTATACGGTAGTAACGGAAGCCTGGCCGATGGCAACCTGGTGGTTTTAGATGAAAGTTTCAGCAATAGTATTGATGGGACTGACGCAAAAAAACTGGAAAATTTTGGCGAAAATATCGGTATTCTACGAAATGGAACCTTGCTGGCAATTGATGCCAGAAAGCCGGTTATTGCCCTGGATACGGTATTTTATCAAACAGGCAATCTTCGCAATCAGCAATACCGTATTGAACTTTTACCCGAACACTTACAGGGTAGGGTTGCGGAGGCTTTCTGGGTAGATCAATTCTTAGGTACCCGTACAATGGTGAATACGACCGGTTCAACCAACATCACTATAACCATAAGTAATGAACCGGGTTCAAAGGCTGCCGACAGGTTTTATATGGTTTTCAAACCCCTACTGGCGCTACCTGTTCAGGATATCAGGTTGATCGGAACAGTTGATGCCAATCATAATGCTGCCCTTACTTGGAAGGTAACCGGTGAATCTGAAATTAGTGAGTATCAACTTGAAAAAAGTACTGATGGTGTGAGTTATAATCCTATTCAAACAGAAACAGGAGTGTTGAATACAGGTAATCCCGTAACATATTATCATACCGATAATCAATTAAGCAAATTGGGGCAATTTTATCGGGTTAAGTCACTGAGTAGAAACGGGAGCATCCATTTCAGTAACCAGCTATTCCTTCAAAAGAAAAAATCAACTGTTGAAGTAAACATTTATCCAAACCCTATAACCAATCATCAAATCAGGATTCAGTTGTTGGGATCTGTTGAGGGTATCTGGGATATACTACTTTACAATAGTGCAGGTAAGTTGGTTATGCAAAAGAATTGGAAAGTGAGTACCAAGGATGGCGCTATAGTATTGGCAGTCAATTCTTCCTTACCGGCAGGCATTTACCATTTGCAGATGCAATCAGGGAAAATACAATTGAATCATCGAGTAGTAATCCGTTGACTACAACATTCTGTGCCCGGAACTGCCTGAATATCGGGGAATGCAAAAGTAATTTTAGGCCTAAATCCTTCTTTTTTTCAACGAAATGGGTTATTTTTATTGCCTATTTGTCTTTTATTTTAAACCTACCGCTTAGCTGTAAATGCGGTACAGCCTTGGATGGAAGATTCAACAACAACTTTTAGCTAGCCGAAGTTGAAAAAGTGTTTAAAAAATAGCGTATATTATATATACCATGATTAAATTGAATAAAGATTCATCAACCTTTTCTTCCCGAAATTCAGGGAATAATCGGCATGTGCGTTTAGGTTTTTTGATGATTTTTCTTTTCAGTTTTTCATCGCTTCAGGCACAGTTTTTTTCTTTTAAAGGAGGGCCATCTTACCAGAACATTACAGCTGAAAATAACAATGCATCGCTAGATGCTTTACCTCCGGTAATCACTTATACAGCTCTTGCAAACACTTGTAACGTGGGAAGCCGCACCTTAGTAGCCAATATCACTGATGTTGACGGTGTGCCCACTTCCGGAACTGGATTGCCTGTATTGTACTGGAAACTAAATTCCGGTGCCTATACTCCGGCAGTTGCTGTATCGTTAGGTGCAGGCAATTACCAGTTTACATTTGGTGGCACGGCAGTTCCGGGAAATATTGTATCCTATTATATTGTTGCTCAGGATAATGCAGGTACTCCTAATATCATTGCAAAACCTTCAGCTGGTGCAGGAGGTTATACCACTAATCCGCCAACTGCAGCTACAGCACCAACAAGCCCTGAGTTTTATGTTATTCAGAACACGCTAACTCCGGGGATTTATCAAATAGGTACAGGCCAAACTTACTTAACCCTTACCGATGCCATCAATGCCTACAATAATTCCTGTTTGGCAGGAGCGGTAACTTTTGAATTGATTGATGCCGCATATGGCCCATCTGAAACATTTCCCATTCTTATTTCAAACCCTCAGGCCAGTGCTGCCAATACACTTATAATAAAACCGAAATCAGGCGTTAACCCTGTAATTTCAGGTTCGTCGATTGAAGCACTAATCAAATTTAACGGTGCAGACTATATCACTATCGATGGATCCAATTCCGGGGGAACCAGCAGGAATTTAACCTTCACCAATACCAGTACCGGAACATCATCCTGTGCAATCTGGGTGGCCAGCTTTAACAGCACCAATGGTTCTACCAATAATGTGATAAGGAATTGCAACATCACCGGAAACGCTTCCACTACAACCTTTGCAGGTATTGCTTCGGGAAGTGGTGTAGTGATCAATGCCTTTGCTGAAGCAGCCAATTCGAATAATGTTTATCAAAACAACAATATCTACCAATCGTATCATGGCATCTATATCAACGGTTTTACCAGTGGTGAAACAGGAACGGCAATCAGTAACAACCAGATTGGATCGGGTTTGGCGGCACGTAAATTTGGTTACCGCGGTATTTTCATTGCCAACCAAACTGGCATGGTCATTAGCGGTAATCAGATCAATGGGGTGAACAGTGCTGTGTTTACAGGCTCAGAACCTGATGCTTCAGGAGGTGTTTTTGTAAGTGGTGCCATTAGTGGGGGAAGCATATCAGCCAATAGGATTTTTGATATCAGAAATACGGTTGTAACAGGGGCACCCTCTTATGGGATTTCACTCCAGTCTACTTCAAACGCATCTGGGTTAAGGGTTACAAATAATTTCATTTATGATGTGATTGGATATGGCGATAATGTAAATGAACTAGACAATGGTGTTGGCATAGCGGTACTAACTGGCGGAGGCTATGGAATTTTACACAATGCCATCAATTTGGCAAGTAACCAAATAACAGCAGGTATCAGTTCTGCGCTTTATGTTGGCAATTCTGTTGGGGGTACTTTGGACGTACGGAATAATATCTTTTCAAACCGCCAAACTACGGGTATTCGGTATGGTTTGTTTTGTCAGCTGACCAATGCCGTTTTTAGTAACATCAATTTCAACAATTATTTTGCGAATGGATTTGTAGGTTTTCTGGGTACACAGCGTGTGAATATTGGCAACTGGCAGGCCGCAACCGGTCAGGATGGAAATTCTGTGGCCACTAATCCGATCTTTGTATCTGCAACAGATCTGCACATGCAATTGATTTCTCCAATGAACGATCAGGGAACTCCAATTGCGGGAATTACTACAGATATTGATGCAGAAACCAGATCACTTACCACACCCGACATCGGTGCCGACGAATTTACCCCACCTCCATGTGCTGCAAATTTTGGGGGAACGGCCACCAGTAGCTTAGGCACTATTTGTACTTCAGGAGCGGTTATCTTATCTTCTTCCGGGTTTTCTTTCGGAGTTGGAATTGTTTATCAGTGGGAATTTTCTACCAACAATGTTACGTTTTTCCCAATTCCCGGAGAAACCAATCCCACCAGTGCCAATCCTCCTGTTATCACCGTAACCACTTACTACCGGCTACGGGTAACCTGTAATGCTGGAGTGGCAGGATATTCCAATACAGTTACCGTTACGGTAAATACACCATTGATTGTTACCACTGCGCCGGGAGCAAGATGTGGAGCAGGTACGGTAACGTTAGGGGCTACCAGCAGTGTAGGAACTGTTATCAAATGGTACGCCGCAGCAACCGGAGGCCTGTCATTGGGTTCGGGAAGCAGTTATACCACGCCATCTATTGCTACAACCACCACCTATTATGCTGAAGCCACTTTTACCGGAACGGCAGGTTCATGCGGCCCTGTAAGCCCAACCGCACAAGGTGGCGCCATTGAAACGCAGCTTACTTCATGGGAAGTGTATTTTGACATCATCAATGCCACTAACCTGGTGTCGATCGACATATTTCCAATAGCAGCCGGCGAATCGTCTACCCTTCAAATTTACAATTCCAGTAATACCTTATTGGCATCCATTCCTTATACCACTACTGTATCAGGTGGTGCAACTGCACAGACCATTCCTGTTAATACCTTCCTCACACCGGGAACAGATTATTACTTGTTTACCGATTTGGGTGAAGTTGGGTTGCCGCCTTCCGGATTGAGAAGAAACAGTTCGAACGCAGTTTACCCTTACAATGCGGCAGACTTGCGGATTACCGGCAATAATTTCATACAGACCTATTTCATGTGTTATTACAACTGGAAGTTTGATAATGCCTGTTCATCTCCGAGAGTTGCGGTAACGGCAACCATCAATAACGCAGCCGCCATCACAGCAACTGCAACTCCGGCAAGTATCTGTAACGGTTTATCAACCAGCCTTTCGGCAACAAGTGCCAATACCTCCTATGTATATACCTGGACTCCCGGAGGAACAACCGGAGCAACCATTTCAGTAAGTCCGACCACCACAACAACCTATACCGTTTCAGGTAATGATGGAAGCTGTTTCAATAGTACAACGGTTACCGTTACGGTAAACACCATTCCCAGTTCGGTTACGATAGCTCCAGTTTCTGTTACCAAATGCAGCAGCAGTGCTCCTCAATTGCTTACTGCTTCCGGTGGTGCATTGGCTGATAATCTCATCAATCAAAATTTCAATGGCCCAACTTTGCCTGCAGGATGGGATACTACTTTTACCGGCCCTGCAGCATCCAGAGCAAAGGTTCGGTGGACGTTGAGGCCAAACAACTATACTTTTGCACCTGCGGGTTATACTTTCCGGAGTAATGATTTATCCCAATTTTATCTTTCGAACAGTTACGATAACCCGTCTAATACAATAACGACAACGATTTTACGTTCTCCTGCTTTCAGTCTAACCGGTTATGCTTCTGCCAGTTTGAGTTTCTGGCATTTTTATCTTCCATTTGATGGCAGCATTACAGCACCTATTGGTCCGGAGGTTATCAGGGTGCAACGATCCGCGGATAATATTACCTGGACAGATGTTTGGAGTCATACCAGCAATAACGGACAGATTGGTACACAGATCAACTTCCAGAACAGGGTAGTTGATTTAAGTGCTTTTGCAGGTACACCGGTTAATTATATCCGCTTTTCCTACTATTCCCGTCAGGATTTCTTCTGGGCGATAGATAATGTTTTGATTTCTGCAACCAGCGGAACTACACCTATTACCTGGACCCCAACCACTGGTTTGTTTACTGATGCAGCGGGAACTGCTGCTTACACAGGTACCAATACCTCTACGGTTTATGCAAACCCTACAGCTACTCAAACCTATACTGCAATTGGCACCAGTGTAAACGGTTGTACCAATCAACAAACCGTAAACGTAACCATAAGGCCGGTTGTTTCCGGGGTTATCAGTGGCAGCACTACCATCTGCCCCAGTGCCAATGCAACATTATCTGTAGCACTAACCGGTACCGGGCCCTGGAACCTTACTTACACCGATGGAACAACGCCTGTTACCGTAAATAATATTGTAGCCACTCCTTATACTTTTACGGTTAGTCCTGCCACAAATACCACTTATAGTATCACTGCATTATCTGATGCCAATTGCACAGCTTTAGCCGCCGACATCAGCAGTACGGCAACAGTGAGTATCAGTCCGACACTCGTTTCCACCTGGGTGGGTATCGATAATGTATGGACAAATCCTTTGAACTGGTGCGGTGGTGTGCCAACAGCAGTTAAGGATGTGGTGATACCTTTTGGGCCCGCGATTTTTCCTATCATTACAACAGCAACTCCCGTAGCCCGCGATATCAGTATTGGAACAGGGGCATCCATTACCATTAGCGCCGGAGGTATACTTAGTATAAGCGGCAACGTTACTAATGATGGAACCATCACTAATAATGGCACCCTTGTTTTGAATGGAAGTACGACTCAGTCTTTTCCGGGAGGAACAACAGGTAGTATAGCGGCTATGAATATTCTCGAAGTGAATAAATCTGCCGGAACGCTTTCTTTTAATAAGAAATTTTCCATTACGGGGATGTTGAAACCGGTTGCAGGGGCTGTTGCTATAAATGATACCATTACCTTGATGTCGAACGCAAGTGGAACAGCCAGTTTAGACAGGGTTGGGGTAACGGCATCATTTGTGTACGGAACAACGGGTCGTTTCGTTGTTGAACGTTATATCCCAACCGGGGTTACTCATGGTAAGAGCTGGCAGTTGCTCGCTGCTGCAACATTCGGACAAACCGTCAACCAGTCGTGGCAGGAAGGAGCAACAGGCCCTTCAAGCAATCCGAAACCGGGTTATGGCACCACCATCACCAGTAATGTACCCGGTGCCCTTGCTGCAGGTTTTGATTTTGCTACTCCATCAGGTGCCACCATGAAAGTTTATAACCCGGTAACGAATGGTTATGATGGGATTCCCAATTCGAATGTACTTCCGATAGCTAACGCTAAGGGATACATGATTTTTATCCGGGGCGACAGGAGCGTCACCGCCTTCAATCAAGCCGCTAATACAACGGTGCTTCGTACTACCGGTAAAGTATACTCGCCGGGGGGGGATGCGCCACCGTCGAGTGCCGTTCCTGCCGGTAAATTTCAAAGTGTTGGTAATCCGTATGCATCAACGATCGACTTTGTCAGCCTTTTATCAACATCAACAGGGCTGGATACCCGCTATTATGTGTGGGATCCCCTGATGCCAAGCTTCAACGGGTATGGGGCTTTTCAAACCATCAGCAGTGTGAATGGTTATAAGCCGGTTCCGGGTGGAACGGCTAATTATAATGCGGCAATAACCTATTCTAAAATACAATCCGGACAAGCCTTCTTTGTATTTTCAACAGCAGGTGGAACGGTGAATTTTTCAGAGAATAATAAAGTGTCGGGAAGTCAGAATGTGTTTAGAAGTGGGAATGCTGCTATTGCCGGACGTGGTTTTTTACGCCTTAACCTTCACAGTGCTGATGGTAAACTTGCAGATGGCAATACGGTGGCTTTCGATAATAGCTTTGATAAGTGGTTTGATGAAAATGATGCACGAAAACTGGATAATTTCGGCGAAAATATGGGTATCAGAAATGGATCAAACCTGCTTGCCATCGATACAAGGCCGCATGCTGTAGCCACAGACACTATCTTTTACCACACCAGTAATTTGCGCACTCAGGGGTATCAATTAAAGTTTTATCCGGAAGACATCAACTGGACAAATGATGCTTTGGAAGCCTACCTGGTTGATGGTTATCAGAACCGGAAATGGCCCATTCATGCAACAGACAGTACTGTGATCTATTTTGAAACCAATTCGGATCCTGATTCTAAGTTGTCGGGAAGATTCTTTATTGTTTTTAAACAGATGGCTGCACTCCCTGTTCGTTTCCTTGCCGTAAATGCAATCAAGACCGGAGTTGAGAATGTGGATATTACCTGGCAGGTAGGGCAGGAGCCAATTAGTGGTAAATACCTGGTAGAACATGGCACAGACGGTCAACAATTCAGCAACATCGGCCTGGTTAATATTAATGTAGCCCAATCTGGAAACTACCAATTTAGCCATACCCAAGCCGTTGCAGGATACAATTATTACCGGATAAAGGCCGTTAGCTCATCAGGCGAAGTACAGATAAGCAGGGTAGTAAAAGTTTGGTTCGATAGGCCTGTTGCCCAAATATCGGTTTACCCTAATCCGGTAAAAGACGCAGTGGTGAATTTAAAAATGCAAAATTTGCCCACGGGGAGATACAGGGTGACTATTTATAATTCTGTGTCACAGATTGTATTGCGAAAAAATATCATGCATAGCCTCAGTGCCGGCGTTTATCCAATACAAACTAAGGGGATAATGAGCTCAGGGCTTTATGTGATTGAGATCCAGGATTCGAATGGCATAAAGTGGAAGGAAAAACTTTTGGTTGAATAAGTGAGTTGAAATTAAACCTATTATTCTCATTTGCGATGCTTTTACCGCACTGATCATACATTCAAAGCTTCCCTGTAAACAAGTTATCAACATAGCATTCCCAATGCTCTGTCTCTGCCGCTAAATTTTTATTTAAATTTTACATAACATTAGGGTAAAATATATTAACTTCACAGGGCTAAGTTAAACACCTGTTTCCACTTGACCTCGACCCTTCAAAAACTGTTGATTTCACCCTTAGGAAATTGTATTTATATATGTTCTTTGTGTGCATATCTGAGACATAGTCTATTTATAGGGAGTTGTGATTTAACTGTAGTGAGGAAACCATTTATTCAATTATTAAGCATTCTTGAAATGAAAAAAATCTACTTAAACGCTTTTACGAAAAGTGATTTCGGTAAAAATTATTTGTCCTCCAAATGGGCGATAGTTTTCCTATTATTCATGTCTATTGGTTTTTCTGCAAGAGCGCAGGTATCATTGACGGCATCTGCAGGTGTGCCTGCTGGTGGTCCTTTTTTAACCTTAAAAGCCGCTTTTGATGCGATCAATGCCGGAACACATCAGGGAAATATAGTGATCAGCATTTCGGCCAATACTACGGAATCAGCCATGGCTGTTTTGAACAGCAGTGGTACCGGTGCAGCAAACTATGCTACCATTTTGATTCAGCCTACTGCAAATAATGTAACGGTAACGAGTAACCTCACTACTTCAACGGTTAAATTGAATGGAGCCGACAATGTTACCATTGATGGTTTTCGGGGAGGAACAAGGCAACTTACTTTCAGTAATACAAGTACAGATCCTAATTCAAGTGTCATCTGGCTGGGTAGTCCAACAGCGCTTGATCCGGCTACTAATAATATCATTCGCAACTGTATCGTAAAAGGTACCTCCGCTACTTTTGGATGTATCATAGCTTCAAGTGGTGTAACGGTTGGTACTGCTGCCGAAGCTGCCAATTCTAACAATACATATGAGAATAACCTGGTGAATACCTGTTTTAATGGGATTGCTCTGGTTGGACCAACTTCCGGAATAGAGACCGGCAACATCATTACCAATAACACGGTGGGTTCCACAAACGTTGCCGAGAAAATCAGGTTCAAGGCTGTTCAAGTTATCAATCAACTTAATGTAAGCATTACCAAAAACAACATTTTCGGGGTTACTTCAACCGCTACAGGGGTTAATCAGGCTTCGGGTATTGATGTGCGTGGATTGAGCGTTGGTGGTGTCATCGAAAAAAATAAGATCAGTGATATTAAAATTGCAAGTTTCTGGGGATGTAATGGTATCCAATTGCAATCCAGTTCAGCCAATACCAACATGCTCATTGCCAACAACTTTATCTGGGATATTGCTGCAGGTGGTTTTGGAAGTGCAGATTCTCCTGATGATGGTGGTTATGGCATGTGCCTGGCAACTGGTGGCGGATACCGGATTTACAACAACAGCATCAACCTCACTACAAATCAGAATACCGGTATTTCAGCCAGTTTCTGGATTGATAATACGATAGGTAATAATCTGGATATCCGCAACAACATCTTTTCCAATCAACAGACTACCAACACCCGTTATGCCATTTACAGCAATGCACCAAATACGGTTTTTTCAACTATCAATTACAACGATTATTATAATTTAGGAACCAATCTCGGATTTCTTGGTGCTGCACAAGCAGGCATTGCCAACTGGCGCACGGCTACCGGGCAGGATGTGAATTCGCTTTCTATCAATCCTTCATTCGTTTCCGCCACAGATTTGCATCTTTTCTTCAATTCACCTTTAGATGCCGTGGCTCAAAGCATAGCAACAATCACAAGAGATATTGATGAAGATGTGCGCAATGCCACAACACCTGATATTGGTGCTGATGAATTTACACCTCCCAATTGTACTTCTAATAATGGCGGAACAGCTACAGTTTCAACAACCAGTTTATGTGCTTCAGGTTCTGCTACATTAAGTTCAACAGGATATTCTTTCGGTTTAGGCATAACCTATCAATGGCAGTTTTTTAATGGTTCGGTTTGGGTGGATATCCCTGGTCAAACCAATGCGGCAAGTGGCAATACGGGCACCATTACCACAACAACCCAATTCAGGTTAAGAGTGATCTGTAGTGCAGGAGCGCCAGGGGTTTCGAATACGGTAACTGTTACGGTTAACAATCCAACAGTAACCGGAACTACACCTGGAACCCGTTGTGGTGTGGGTACTGTAAACCTTGCTGCTACCGGAAGTAATGTCAAGTGGTATGCCAACGCCTCAGGGGGAACTTCATTAGCCAGTGGTAGTCCGTTTACCACACCTGTTATCAGTTCAAGCACAACTTTTTATGTAAGTGCATCGGTTAGTGATCCTCCTGTTTTTGGTGGCAAGCCAACTACTAACGGTGCAAACGGATCTAATCCTACAGGTGGATTGAGATTTACCGTCAATTCTACAATAATTTTAAATACGGTAGTAATGTTCCCCCAAAATGCAGGGGTTAATACCATCAATTTGTATCCTGGAAATACTACTACCGGGGTACCCATTTTTACTGCCACTTATTCATTTGCCGGAGCTAATCCTTCAGGAGAAACTGTGCCTATTAACTGGTCGATTCCCCCCGGTACCTACACGATTTATCAGGGTGCCAACCCCGCCAACTGTTGGAGGGATTTTGGAACGGCATTGCCTGCTAATGCATTCCCTTATGTTTTAGGATCAAATGCGGCTATCATCAATGAATCAACATTGGGAACAGGTTTTTATTATTTCTTTTATAACTGGAACATCACCCCAATTTGTGAAGGTTTGAGAACACCAGTTTTGGCTACAGTTACAGCTCCTCCTGCCATCAACCCAACGGTTACACCGGGTACGGTATGTAACGGAACTAGTGTAAACCTGAATGTAACCAGTGCAAATGCAGGATATACATATGTTTGGACTCCAGGCCCGCTTACCGGTGCTGCACAAACGGTTACCCCACCAACCGGTCCTAATGTGTACACGGTTACCGCAACAGATGCTTCAGGAGGCGCTAACAATGGATGCATAGCTGTAGGCACGGTTACCGCAAATATCAACCCTATACCAACTGCTTTAACAGTTAGTCCGGCAGTTGCCAATGTTTGTGCCAACCCGGTAATTACTACCATAACTTCTTCCGGCGCTTTGCTTCCTAATCAAACGGTTTTTTACGAACCATTTGAATCTGATTTAAGCGGATCGCAATTCTCACTTGGGGGAACCGGTGTTACCGCCACACAAAACACCACTTATTTTTCACAGGGAAGCAGTTCCATGCGATTAACATACTTGGATAATGCGATAGGTTGGATTGAAACCACAAACGACATCAATTTATCTCCTTTCCAGAATCCATCTTTAACTTTCAATCATATTTGTGCTTTAGAAAGATCACCCTGGGATTTCGGTTATATACAATATTCTACAGATGGAGGTGGAACATGGACCTCTTTCCCAACAGCAAGCTATACCGGAACCGGTATATTATATAATGGTGTGGTTAGTTTCTCAACAGGAAGTTATCCCGATTGGGATACACAATTCACTACTAGTGCTTCTACACCGGGCACCCCTCCGGCAACCAGTTTATGGAAAAGAGAAACCATTGACTTAACTGCTTATCAATCGAGCACTCAATTTAAGGTAAGATTCAGGCTAACAGCGGACCCTTCATTAGTATACAATGGTTGGTATATAGATAGTGTAGGCATAAAGGGCACTGGCCGTGCTCCGGTAACCTGGACGCCCATTACCAATTTGTTCAGCAATGCGGCAGCTACCACCCCTTACGTTTTGGGAACACCTTTAGCTACCGTATATACAAAACCAATAGCTTCAATCGTTTATACTGCTACCGCTACTGCCGGTGCAGGTTGTAATAGCACTGCAACTGCAAATCTTACCGTAACAGGAAGTACCTCTATTAACATGACTGCCAGCCCAAGCGGTCCTATTTGTCAGGGTACATCTGTTACGTTTACGGCCGGGCCTAGCCCGATTGGTCCCTTCCAGAGTTATACCTGGCGTAAGAACGGCATAATTGTTCAATCCACGGGGTCTATAGCTGCCATTACCAATACTTATACCGATGCAGCACTTGCGAATGGTGATATCATCACCTGTACAATACTAGTATCAGGTGGTTGTGGTTCGCCACCGGTAGGTACGATTAACATGACAGTAAATCCTATTCCCGCAGTGAATATTACCGGAAGTAACACAGTTTGTAATGGAGCTCCTCCAACTGTTTTAACAGCCAACGGAACCATTGCTTCTGGAACCATAACAGGTTATGAATGGTTTATCAATGGTGTGTCACAAGGTGCACCAGCTCCTGCAACTACTTTTAATGCTACATTACCAGGTACATATACTGTTGCCGTTTATTCTGCTGCAGGATGTTCCAGTACTTCAGCAAATTTCGTTGTCACCTTACCAACCTATACCATCACTGCAACAGCCGGAGCAAATGGAACCATTACGCCATCAGGTACCGTAACTGTAAACTGCGGAAGTAACCAAACCTTTACCATTACACCTAATGTTGGATATGCTATACAGAATGTAATTGTAAATGGTGTTCCTCAAGGCCCTATTGGTACATACACTTTCACCAACGTAACCGCAAATGGCAATACCATTTCGGCTACTTTCTTCATTGCCGGTTGTGCTAACCCTCCATCTGCAAATGCAGGTGCAAATGCATCTTTTTGCGCTAATGCTACCTATACCCTTGCAGGTACAGTTGGCGGAAGTGCCACAGTAGGCACCTGGAGTGGAGGTACTGGAACTTTCAGTCCAAATGCCACAACACTTAATGCAGTGTACACGCCTAGTGCTGCAGAGATCACCGCAGGTACGGTTACTTTGACCCTTACCTCAAATAACCCTAACGGGGCACCTTGTATTCCATCCACTTCGCAGGTTACCCTAACCATTAAATCGATACCTACACTGTCTATTACCGGGGCATTAGGTTTCTGTCCTTCAGGAAGTACCATATTAACAGCAAATGCTACTATCAATCCTGCAGGCCCTATAACTTATCAATGGCGTTACAATCCGGGTAATATTGCACTGGGTACGGCGAATACACAATCCTCTTCACTTGGAGCCGGCACTTACCAGGTAACGGCAACGGGTAACGGATGTTCAAATACTGCTTCAGAAGCAATTGTGGTATTTGGGGTACCTACGGTAAGTATCAATGGTATTCCGGTGATTTGTACCAATACTCCAACCGACCTTGCTGCGATTGCTGTTCCCGGAAGCGGAACAATTGGTGTAAATGGCTACCAATGGTTTTTAGGTGGAGTTCCTCAGGCAGGTGCAACAACCTCAATCAACTCAACTACGCTACCCGGTTCTTATACCGTTCAGGTAACCAACTCGAATGGTTGTTCTGCTTTATCAGCTCCATTTGTTTTGACCGTAGATAATACTCCATTGAATGGAAATTATACCATCGGTTCCGGACCTGCCTCATGTACCAATTATGAGAGTTTTGCATCTGCGATCAACGATTTAAATACCCGGACCATCAGTGGGAATGTGCGTTTTGATGTATCGGCAGATTACACTGAAATTGCTCCTCTCGGTGGATTAGGATTGGGAAGTGTGACTTTGAATGCAACTACTGCAGGAAGAACGATCAGCTTTCTCAAAGCTGGTTCCGGTGCAAATCCATTGATCATTGCTTATGCAGGTGGAACAGGTTCACCAAGTACTAATAATGCGGATGGTATATTTAGCTTAAGAGGTATCGACAATGTTAGCATCGATCAGATCGACCTGATTGATAACAATACTGTTGGTTTTTCTACTATGGAATATGGATATGGCTTGTTCAAACTGAATGCTTCAGGAATTGATGGGGCAAGGAATAACAGCATCAGCAATTGTAACATCACACTTAAAAGAAGCAATAATGGTTCTCCCGGTGCCGGAATGTTCGAAGGCTCTACAGGTATCCTGGTGATCAATGCTATTGCAACTGCTGTTGTAACTCCTTTGGGGGCACCTGCATCTGCTGCAGGAACCAACTCGAACAATAAATTTTATGGCAATATCATCAGCAATGTAAATAACGGAATAGGATTGAGTGGTTACCTAGACAGTTCACCATTTACTTTGGGAGATAATAACAATGATATTGGAGGCTCAAATGCATCAACCGGAAATCAGATCCTGAATTTCGGAGGTGGTGGAACACAACAAGCCGCAGGTGTGCGTGCCCTCAACCAATGGGGTGTGAATATTTCTTTCAATACCATCAATAACAATACCGGTACGGGTGTTTCTCATCCAGGTACATTGCGTGGAATTTATGGTCAAGCCGGAACAAGCGCCAATGCAACCATGAATAACAACAATATTACCGTAATCGGTGGTGGGGTTACTCAATCATATTGGGGAATCGACAATGCCATTGGAACTACAGCCGCTTCCAATACGGTAACCATCAATAACAATACCGTGACGGGTACAATAACTAATGCCACAACCGGTAACTGGACGGGAATTTTGAATACAGCTTCAGCCGCCACTATAAATATGAGTGGTAATACCATACAAAATGCTACACTTGCCGGAACAGGAACTTGGCAAGGCATCGCAAATGGTACAGTTAGTTCTGCTACTGTTGCTATCAACGATAATTTCTTACTTAACAATACCATAACAAGTACAGGTACTTTTAGTGGAATATTGAACAATACTTCACTTCCAGTTACCAATATATCCATGAGTGGAAATACTATCAGTGGAAATTCAAAGAATTCACCACTTGCTGGACTTGCTCCTCAGGTTGCCTGGTTGAACTCAAACTCATCAACAACTTCAGCTACTATAAATAATAACAGGATTATTAATAATGTTGTGAATGCCGGCAATTTCGCATTAACAGTAGCCCTTATCAATCAGTCAACTTCTAATTATACTTTAAGTGGAAACGTACTCAATAACAATAGTATTGCAAATGTTTCAGGAGCTTTTAACATGACATTACAGGGTTATCGGAATACTTCCGGTGCATCTGGTGAGGTGATTACCAATAATATAGTAAGGAACCTTTTTGTTACTGGTCCGGGCGCATCTACCGGTCTGCACATAGTTACCGGCTTAAATACTAACACTGCTGCTGCAAGTGCCAAAACGATCAGCGACAACATCATTGATAGCTTGTATACCAAATCAAACTTCAGTGCAACCATTTTCGGTATCCTGAATGCTACCGGATCTACGGTGAATATTTTCAGGAATCGTATACAAAGTTTATTCCCCGGACAGAGTGCAACAGGAGGATCAGTTGCAGCAGGTATCAGAATCCAATCCGGAACTGTTGTTAATGTTTACAACAATATGATTGGCCTCGACCTTTCTAAGGCTTTTGCTCCTGCGGCAAATGGGGTAATTACTAATTTAGACGGATTGAAGGGTATTGATCTTTCGGGTTCTGGTAATACGGTAAATATTTACTTTAATAGCATACATCTTGCAGGTAGCGGTGGAACCGGCTTCGGATCAAGCGGTATCAGTTTGAGCAGCGCAACACCACCAACCATAAATTTACGAAACAACATCATCGATAACAGAGCCTTATTTAATGGAGCGGGAAGAACTGTTGCGATGAGGTGGTTTGCAACTGCAGCTAACTTATTGCCAAGGTATGCTTCAACTTCAAATAACAATTCATTTTATGCAGGGGTACCTTCTGCTAACAACCTTTTATATGTTGATAACGGCAATGCCTATCAAACCTTAGCGGTTTACAAGGCGGCTGTAACTCCACGTGAAACCTTTTCCATCACCGGTACAACAGCCTTCCTGAATCCTCCATTCGACCTTCATCTCGATCCTGCAAACAGTTGTGAGAAAGATGCAACAGCAACTCCGATTGTGGGCTATACTACTGATTTTGACAGTGATACCCGAAATGTGCTTAATCCTGATATGGGTGCGGATGAATTCGATCCATCAGGAGCCGGCTTACCAACCTGGAAAGGGGTGAATAGCGACTGGACAAGTGTAAGCAACTGGTGCGGAACTGTTCCTACTGCATCTACAAATGTGGTAATACCTTCAGGAAGCGCATTCTATCCAATCATCACCACCAATACACCCGTTTGCGGCAATATTAACATTGCAGCAGGTGCTACCGTAACGATAACTGGTGTAGGTAAATTGGCCATTAATGGCAGCATCACCAATGCAGGTACCTTCAATGTATTGGATGGCACCATCGAATTGGCAGGGGCTACCCCTCAAACCATACCGGCTGGAGCATTCCAGAACAACGACATCAAGAATCTCGTGATCAATAATGCCAGCGTGAACCTTGCGGGTACTTTAGATCTGTTTGGTAAATTATCTTTCGTAGGCAGCAACCGTGCTTTTGCAACAGCAGGCAACCTGATCATCAAGTCAACTGCTACCGGTACAGGTAGTGTTGGAGATATTACTAATAATGGCGTTAACACCGGTAATACCATCACCGGTGATGTAACCGTAGAAAGGTTTACCTCAGCTCGCAGGGCGTGGAGATTGTTATCTCCGCCATCACAGCATAACCTGCAAACCATCAAAGAAGCATGGCAGGAAAACCAGGCTCCAAATGCTACAACACCTGCAGGATTCGGTATACAAATCACCAGCGACAGGCCATCATGGTCAACTGATGGATTCGATTTATTCACCTCTCCGGGCGCTAGTGTTAAAACCTTCAATGCTGTCTCCAGTCTATGGGAAGGTATCATCTCAACAGTAAATGTTGTTACACCTACGCCTTCAAATGGAAGGTTTGTTACCGGTAAGGCATACATGACCTTTATCCGTGGCGATCGTACCATCAATACTTTCCCGGCAGCAGCAACTACCAGTGTTTTGCGTGAGAAAGGTGCGTTGGTAACTAATAACTTCGTATTCCCCGGTGGTATAGGAGCAGGTCAGTTTGCGGCTATTGGTAATCCGTATGCTTCAGCAGTTGATTTTGCTAAACTCACTAAAACAAACTTGCAGAACTTTTACTATTTATGGGATCCGCAACTAGGTACTTTAGGTGCCTATCAAACCTTTACACAGGTGGGGCCAAGCTATGTAGCTACACCAGGTGGTGGTAGTTATTCAGGTTCAAACTCATTTATTGAATCAGGAGCGGGTTTCTTTGTTCTTTCAAGCGGCCCTGCCGGAACACTAACTTTTACAGAAAACAGTAAAGTAGATGGCAGTAACCTGGTAACCAGAGCTGCGGGACCTGCTACTTATCTGCGTACCAATTTGAATCAGGTAAGCAATGGAAATGCAGTGTTATTCGATGGTGTACTCAATCAGTATGATGCTAATTTTGAAAATAGCATGGATGATATGGATGCATTGAAATTGGGCAATTTCGGAGAGAACCTGGGTATAATTGCTGAAGGGCAAACCCTGGCTGTTGAGAGTCGCGCAGGCATCTCAGGATATGATACGATTCAATACCGTATCGGACAATTACGCACTCAAACTTACCAGTTTGAATTCCTGCCGGAAAATATTGATCAATACGGAGTGGAAGCATTCCTTGAAGATGCTTTCTTACAAACCAGAACTCCGGTTAGCATTACTGATACAACTCGTGTGAATTTCACCATCATTAACGATGCAGGTTCATATGCAGCCAATCGCTTCCGATTGGTATTCCGGGCTCTGGCTCCGGTGCCGGTAAGTTTTGTTGATGTTCGTGCAGATAAGCAAGGCCCGGATGTTAAAGTAACCTGGAAAGTAGAACAGGAACTGAATATCAGCCGTTATGAGATAGAAAAATCTACTGATGGGCGTCAATTTAGCTTCGCAGGATCTGTTCAGGCAATTGGAAATGGCACTCTAACTGCCACTTATAGCTGGTTAGATGTACAAGCTGTGAAAGGCAACAATTTCTACCGTGTACGTAGTATCGGTAATACCGGAGAAACCAAAATCAGCAGGGTAGTTAAAGTTAACTTTGCTGAGGAAGGGCCTGTATTTGCTGTTTTTCCAAATCCGGTTAAAGCAGACAGGGTGCTTAAGTTGAGCATGAAAAATGCCCCTGCCGGCGATTACATGGTGAATATAATAAATGACGCCGGTCAAACGTTGATGAATAAGCGGCTTAATCATCCCGGTGGCGACAATTTATTTACCATCACCTTGAACAAGCAAATGGCACAAGGTACTTATTTGTTAGAACTTGTGGATATTAATAACAGGAAAACAACTTTTAAAGTTATTTATTAATTGATTGAATCCATTATTTTTGCATAAAGACAGGAGACCCATGAACAAATTCAGGAAGTATTTATTAATGATAGGTTTTATATTTATTGCAGGCATTCTGAACCCTATTGAGTCAAAAGCACAGTCTGATCCGGGTTGTGACCCTCTCGATCCGGCTTGTCCGATTGATGGAGGAGTAAGTTTGCTGATTGCTGCTGGAATTGGTTTGGGTGCAAAAAAGGCCTATGATCTTAAAAAGAAAAATAAAGCATAACTTTTTTAAGAAGTGATATTTTGGGAGATGGGATACCACCATCTCCC
>JAPLEF010000007.1 GCA_026391525.1 Sphingobacteriales bacterium | reverse complement strand
TCATCCAATGAAAAATAGGCCGCTTTTGTTACCGTCAAATTTTGTTGCTTCAACCATTGTAATGATAAAGTAGTTTTACCTGTTCCCCTGGCTCCTTTAATTCCAATTAAGCGATTGTTCCACTTTATTTCATTAAACAAAAAGCGCTTAAAATCGAGCATTGTATTACTTAATAAATATTCAGATTGCTCCAGTAGTGTATTCATACGCACATTCGTTTGTGCAAATTTAATACTTATTTGCACATTAAGAAATGCATTATTTATTATTTTATGCCCTTTTAAATATGCATTTTAAGGCTATTTTTAATACATTTATATGATTTTCAGATAGTTAAATTACTTTCCGATACAAAACTTACTGAAAATATAATCCAGCTTATCTTCATTCGTTACTTCACCGGTGATTTCACCCAAGTAATAAAGGCATTGGTGGATGTCGGCTGCCAATAAATCGCCGGAAAGATGCTGATCGAGGCCGGCACGGATATCCTTTAATGATCGGGCAATGGCAACTAAAGCTTCCAAATGACGTGCATTGGTTACGATTCCTGTATCCGCATGATCGCCCTGTTGAACAACGCTATCATAAAGCCGCTTTGTTAATCGGACTATTCCTTCATCTTGTTTTGCAGAGATAGAAAGAACGCCATCTATTCCATAATCCTTAATGCCTAAATCTGCTTTGTTGGATACCAGCAGATATTTAATATCCAGTAATTCAAATTCCTTTACCTGTTGTTGCAGGTTTTCGGGTGTTTCAACCGACCCGTCGAATATATACAATACCATATCGGCAGATTTCATTTTCTCCCTGCTTCGTTCAATGCCGAAGTTCTCTATAGTGTCGGTACTGTGATTACGGATTCCTGCAGTGTCGATCAGGCGAAATAAAATGCCCTGTATGTTTAGTGTTTCTTCAATGGTGTCGCGCGTGGTGCCGGCAATTTCACTTACGATAGCGCGATCTTCATTTAAGAGCCGGTTGAGTAAGGTTGATTTGCCTGCGTTCGGTTTACCGATAATGGCAACCGTAACCCCGTTCTTGATCACATTGCCCAATTGGAAAGAATGAATCAATTGTGCCGTCTTCTCCTGCAGGGCATTTATCAATGCATAAAATTTTGTCCGGTCGGCGAATTCAACATCCTCCGTTGCAAAATCTAATTCCAGTTCTATCAAGGCGGCAAACTGAATCAACTGCTCGCGCATCGCCGCCAGTTGCTGTGAAAATCCACCACGGATATTGTGCAAGGCGGTTTTTTGTGATGCCCGGGTATTGGCAGCAATGAGGTCGGCTACCGCTTCTGCCTGCGTCAGATCTAACTTACCATTGATAAATGCACGTTGGGTAAACTCTCCAGCTCTTGCTAATCGCGCTCCCTGCTGTACACAGGCATTGATGATCTGTTGTTGTACAAACGGACTTCCATGGCAACTGATTTCCACCGTATCTTCTCCCGTATAACTTTTCGGACCACGATATAATGCCAACACCACTTCATCGATCGCTTCTTCAGCATTTTTCAATAGACCTACATGAAGGGTATGACTCGCTTGATTAAATAAATTTTTAGAAGGAAATAATTTTCCTGCAATGTTAAAAGCCTGCGAGCCGCTCAACCTGATCACAGCAATAGCAGCCAAACCCGGAGCTGTAGCCAACGCTACAATAGTGTCATCCCAACCCGACAATTTGTTATTCATCATACAAATATATTGGCTTCATGCAAGAGATGGTGATACATCCTGCTGAATCGAGTAGGAAGTGAGGGATTATTTCCCTCACTGTCCTCTCACACCACCGTGCGTACCGTTCGGTACACGGCGGTTTGTTAGAATAATTTTGTTTGCTGTTCCGTTTTCCAATAGTAATAGTTGGCAAATCCATTGTAGCGAAGCCGTGTAAAATACTCGTTGTTTAATGCACGGCACAGTATCGGGCTGTGTGCTATTCTGCAATTGCCTTTCCTGCTGTTGCTCCATTCATACGCCTTTACGTGTTTGATGCCCAGCCTTTCTAGATTCCCT
>JAPLEF010000181.1 GCA_026391525.1 Sphingobacteriales bacterium | reverse complement strand
TGGAGGCAGTTTGCAATTTTTCATTCCCGAAAGTACCGTTTGGATTTACGGTGAGAGGTCAAAACCTTACTCAAACAAAATCATATTTACTTAATAATATCAGTGCATTTAATCAAAATATTACTACCATCCCGCTATTAAAAAGAAATTTGCAACTAGCTGTTCGCTATGAGTTTTAGTACAAATCATTAATACGGAAATATAATTGTGTCAGTTCCGATATCAACTACCCTATTCTTCCCCGATACCTTATAATGATAACATCAACCCGCTCTGTACAATCCATATCCTAATCAACAAACCAATATTTCAACTAAATTTGCCAAAAAAATCCTCATGAGTTATATCGCTTCCATTCATGCCCGCCAGATCCTTGATAGCCGTGGCAACCCGACCATTGAAGTAGACATCCTTACCGAAAACGAACACCTCGGCCGTGCAGCCGTTCCAAGCGGAGCCAGCACCGGCATCCATGAAGCAGTTGAGCTTCGCGATAACAATAAAAAATGGTACGGTGGCAAGGGTGTACTGAAAGCGGTTAAGAACGTAAATACCACTATAGCCGACAACCTGTTAGGTTGGGATGTTGCCGACCAAACCGGAATCGATGCCATGATGATTCAAATGGATGGCACAGAAAACAAATCCAAACTCGGCGCCAACGCCATGCTTGCCGTAAGTTTAGCCGTTGCTAAAGCCGCCGCACTGGAAGCCAATCTTCCTTTATACCGATACATTGGCGGAACCAATGCCGCTATTCTCCCCATTCCCATGATGAATATCCTCAATGGTGGCGCACATGCGGATAACAAAATAGATTTCCAGGAATTCATGGTGATGCCGGTTGGTGCCAAAACATTCAGCGAAGGTCTGCAATGGGGTGTTGAGATATTTCATGCCCTCAAAACAGTACTGAAGAAAAAAGGATATAGCACCAATGTAGGCGATGAAGGCGGATTTGCCCCCAATATCCAAAGCAATGAAGAAGCTATCGAAACCGTACTTACCGCCATTCAGGCTGCAGGTTACAAAACCGGAAGCCAGATTGCAATAGCCATGGATGCCGCCAACAGCGAACTTTGGAATGCTAAAGAAAAAAAATACATCTTTCATAAAAGCGATGGCAAAAAATTAACCAGCGAACAACTGGTGAAATATTGGGAAACCTGGGTAAAACAATACCCCATCATTTCGATTGAAGATGGTATGGCTGAAGACGACTGGAAAGGTTGGAAAATGCTCACCGAGGCCGTAGGAAAAAAATGCCAGCTGGTAGGCGACGATTTGTTTGTTACCAATGTGAAACGTTTAGAAAAAGGCATAAACGAACATATTGCCAATGCCTTACTGGTTAAAGTAAACCAGATCGGCACTTTAACCGAAACCATCAATGCCGTAAGTATGGCACAACAGAACGGTTACAATACCATCATGAGCCACCGTAGTGGTGAAACAGAAGACAGTACCATCGCCGATTTGGCAGTAGCCCTGAATTGCGGACAAATTAAAACCGGATCCGCTTCACGCAGCGACCGTATGGCCAAATACAACCAACTCATCCGTATAGAAGAAATACTAGGTTCAAGTGCAATCTACCCTTCCGGGAAAATTAAATTCGGTAAATAAACAGCAGTTAAGCCATTAAACCTGATAAATCAGTAAGGCAAAAGATGGCTTGTAACTCATAAAGTACTATATTAGCTTAATAGTTCAACTATGAAAAAAATGGAAGGATTGTATGCAATCCTCAAAAACAAGTATTTTATTGTAGGGGCGTTTTTTTTGGTATGGATGTTTTTTTTTGATCCCAAAGACTGGGGGCTTATTGCAGAACGCAAGCAAAAATTACGCGAATTGCATAAAAGTGAAACCCATCTCAATAAGCAAATTGCGGAAACCCGCACCGAACTCAATTTGTTAAAAACAAGTGCCCAAACTATTGAGAAGTATGCCAGGGAAAAATACCAGATGAAGAAAGAGAATGAGGATTTATACCTGGTGCCATAATAAGGGAGCTATGGTCTGAAGACAATAAAACAGTAAAACCACCGTTAATAGATACGGATAAGGATATATTTTTTAATTCTAAAGCACCGAAACTTGCCTATGCCTAGTTTTACTACGGAAGAGCTATTGCTATTCCTTTACAAGGAAACTTCCCCTGAACAAACTGCTGCTATCACAGCTGCACTTTCCTCCGACTGGAGTTTGCGAGAGAAACTCTCTTTACTGAGTTCTACGCAACAACATTTGAACGAAATCAGTTATTCGCCCCGTCAACAATCTGTTGATTTCATTCTCAACTATGCGGAAAAAACGGTTGAAGAATGGACGGAATCGGCATAAATGTAATAGCTTAAGCCTATTTTCCCGTTTTCTTCCGAAACGGGTTTTTTTATGACAAAAAATGAACGATATCAACTGGTTATCAACTACTTTGAAAAAAATGCACCCGATGCAGAAACAGAGTTGATCTACGATAACCCCTTTCAGTTGCTGGTTGCTGTGATACTTTCGGCTCAGTGTACCGACAAAAGGGTCAACCTCACTACACCTTCCATATTTATCAAATATCCCGGCCCAAAAGAACTGGCTGCCGGCAATTATGAGGAGATTTTTCAACTGATCCGCAGTATTTCCTATCCTAATAACAAAACCAAACATCTAATGGGTATGGCCCGAAAGTTGGTAGAAGATTTTAATTCGGTGGTTCCGATGACGGTGGATGAACTGGTTACTTTACCCGGTGTAGGAAGAAAAACAGCCAATGTAATCACTTCGGTAATCGATGGCCAACCCAATATGGCAGTGGATACGCATGTGTTTAGAGTAAGTGCCAGGATCGGGCTAACCTCAGCCGCAAAGACGCCCTTATCGGCTGAAAAACAACTCATTAAAAACTTTCCAAAGGCCCTGATTTACCGTGCCCATCATTGGCTGATCCTACACGGGAGGTATGTTTGTACCGCGCGCAGCCCCAGATGCACGTCCTGTGGATTGAAGGAAGCTTGTAAATTTTATAAGAATAATGTTAAGAGCTAAATATTTTTGGTAAAAAAACGTTTAATTTGTAGTAAAATAGAAATACCCCCATTTAACGAATTTTTAAAGGACGATTTAATGAAAAGACTGATTTGCGGACTTAGCCTTGTGATATTGTTCTCAGGCTTGTCGCTAAATGCAAGCGCCCAATACTATTTCTACAATGATAGTTACTATGATAAGCCTGTTCAGTTTGAACTGGGAGGATCAATCGGTTTCATGAACTGTTTAACAGACCTTGGTGGTAAAAAAGGTATTGGCAAAAGGTTCATCAAAGACCTCAATTTTGGAAATAACAATCTTGCAGGCGGTGTTTACTTCAGCGCATTGTATAAATATGCTATAGGCCTGAGGCTAGAAGCTGCATTTGGAAAAGTTTCGGCTGATGATAAAGTGCTTGAAAGTGTGCCGGCAGGTGATATTGCCAAAGCACGTTATAATCGTAACCTGAATTTCCAAAGCACTATAAGCGAGTTTTCTTTAATTACAGAATTGCATCCGCTTTTCCTTTTTATCGACTGGGAGAGCAGGGATGAATCACCTCCAAATTTTTCACCGTATTTTTTAGCCGGAGTAGGTTATTTCTCCTTCAATCCGCAAGCCAATATCAATGGCAGGCTGGTAGATTTACAACCACTCAGCACCGAGGGACAAGGTTTTAAGGAATACCCCGACCGAAAGCCATACAAACTCAAACAAGTGAATTTTCCATTAGGAGTTGGCTTGAAATATGAACTCTCTTCCCTTATAAACCTTCGTGGTGAATTTGTATATCGCATCCTGAATACCGATTATTTAGATGATGTAAGTACCAATTATATTGATCCGGCTTTATTTGCCAGCAACGGACTCACCGGTTCGAGATTGAATAATGCCTTGTTGCTGCACGACCGCCAGCTTGAACCGTTAACAGGCATCGGTAGCAAACGTGGCAGCCCGGCAGAAAAGGATGGTTTCTTTTCTTTCAATTTAAAAATCGGACTTGCAATCGGAAGGGAAAGGGTACGTTAAACCTAATCAAATGATCAATCATAAAAACCACTTCTTATAAGTGGTTTTTTATTTTTTGAAGATCCCATTATTACAACATTGCCTTGATGGCTACAATCAGTTCACCTTTAGTGATCGGCTGCCCTGTAATTTTATTGTAAGGTTTTGCATCCACCAGATATTCATCACGGAGGATACGTATCAGTTGTCCATTATTGATTTCAGGCACCAGTACTTTGTCGAATTTTTTCAATAAATCACCAAGGTTTGACGGCAATGGACGAACATAACGGATATGCGCATGCGAAACGGCATGTCCTTCCTGTTGCAAGGTTAAACAAGCGCTTTTAATGGCACCGTATGTGCTGCCCCATCCAATCAGCAATACTTTCCCCTCTGAAGGGCCACTGTCTAATTGCTGTTCCGGTATGTACTTTGCAATCCTGTCTACCTTCTCCTGCCGCAGTTTCACCATGAATTGATGGTTGTCTGCTTCATAACTGATATTGCCGGTAATATGCTCCTTTTCTAATCCACCGATACGGTGTTCAAAACCTTTAGTACCGGGTATCACCCATGGCCTCGCTAATTTTTCATCGCGGCTATAGGGCTGATACTTCTCTTCCCCTTCATCAAGCGCTTTCTTGAAATGCACTTCAATAGGTTTTAGATCTGCTGTTTGAGGAAATTTCCAGGGCTCTGCACCATTGGCAATATATCCATCACTCAATAAAATTACCGGCGTCATATGCTGAACAGAAATGCGTACAGCTTCATAGGCCACATCAAAACAATCACTTGGTGTGGAAGAGGCGATAACAGGCATCGGACATTCTCCGTTGCGGCCATAATAGGCCTGAAGCAGATCGCTCTGTTCGGTTTTGGTAGGAAGGCCGGTACTGGGGCCGCCACGCTGGATATTACAAATTATCAAAGGAATCTCCAGCATAACCGCCAAACCCATGGCTTCCGCTTTAAGTGCCATACCAGGTCCGGATGTGGTAGTTACTCCAAGAGATCCGCCATAACTGGCGCCAATGGCAGAAGTGATGGCTGCAATTTCATCTTCTGCCTGAAAAGTTTTGATGCCGAATGTTTTGTACCTGCTCAGTTCATGAAGGATATCGGAAGCTGGTGTTATCGGATAACTGCCGAGAAACAAAGGCAAACCGCTTTGCTGCGAAGCGGCGATCAATCCATACGCCAATGCCTGGTTGCCCATGATGGAACGGTAAGTTCCTGGCTCCATCTTAGCCTTACTAACGGTGTAGCGTGTACTAAATGTTTCTGTTGTATCTGCGTAATTGTATCCTGCCTGTAAAACTTTGATGTTGCTTTCCAGGATATCCGGCTTCTTCGAAAACTTCTCTTTTAGAAAGGATAACGTATTATCCATATCGCGGCTGTACATCCAGTAAAGGAAGCCGAGTACGAACATGTTTTTTGCCCGGTCTTTCTCCTTCGTGCCCATCGTGAAATCTTTCAGCGCTTCGCGGGTCATCTTGGTTACATCCATCCTGATCACTTCGTAGTTGCCAAGGCTGCCATCTTCCAGGGGATTCACTCCTTCAGGATAATTGGCGAGACGAAGGTTCTTAGCATCGAACCCATCTTCATTGACAATGATTTTCCCTCCTTTCTTCAATGCGCTTAGGTTCACTTTTAAAGCCGCTGCATTCATAGCCACCAATACATCACATTCATCACCAGGCGTAAATATCGCATCGCTGCTGAACCTCAGCTGATAGCCGCTGACACCCGGCAAAGTACCGATAGGGGCCCTGATCTCAGCAGGAAAATCGGGGAAAGTGGCCAGGTCGATTCCCAAAAGTGCCGTATTGTTGGTAAACTGGCTACCGGTGAGCTGCATGCCATCGCCGCTATCGCCTGCAAATTTGATCACTACATCCTGAAGTAGAAGTTCTTGATTTTCTGCCATAGGTTCTCCAAATTTAATTTCCGGAAATACATTCCGGATATCGCTAAGTTACATGATTGCAAGTATAGAATAACAGGAAAATTTTCAACCCTTATTAACGGATATGGGGTGAAAGAATTAGGTTTGCGCAAAGTTTTTTCATGCAAGACCTTCATGATTTCTTATCCCCAATCAAGATCCAGGAAATTAACGACGATAATGGCTTTACCGATGGGCAACTGGCCAAACATATCGCCATTTTTGAAACTGAAATACCCGATATCAGCGAAACCGACATTGTAATAGTAGGTATCGGCGAAACCCGCGGAAGTGGCACCCAAACCGGCGACAGTTACGCTCCCGATAAGATAAGAAAACAACTTTACCAGTTGCATTACTGGCATACCGATACCAAAATCGCCGATTGGGGTAATATCAAAACAGGCGCCAGCATCAACGACAGCTATGCGGCACTAAAAACAGTACTTGCCGAAATTATCGGGCAGGGCAAAACTGCCATCATCCTGGGTGGATCTCACGATATCACTACCGCACAATATCTGGTGTACAAAGACCTTAAAAAGATTGTTGAATGCACCTGTATTGATGCCATGATCGACCTTCGTGGCGACAGTACCCTTCGCAGTGAGAATTTCCTGCTCGATATGCTTACCAGCGAACCCAACATGATCAGGCACTACAACCATATCGGCTTTCAAAGCTATTTTGTTCATCCCCGTTTACTCGAAACCATGGATAAACTGCGTTTCGATTGTTTCAGGGTTGGTGTAGTGAAAGAGAATGTTGAGGAAATGGAACCCGTAATCAGGAATGCCCATTTCGGAAGTTTCGATATCAGCGCCATCCGCCATAGCGATGCACCAGCTGGGAGTATTAGTCCGAACGGCTTGAGCGGTGAAGAAGCATGTATGCTTACCCGTTATGCAGGGCTTAGTCCATCGATGCAAAGCTTCGGCATCTATGGCTATCAACCTCAAAGCGACCAGAAAGAACTCACCGCAAAACAAATTTCACAGATGATCTGGTATTTTATTGACGGTAAGAGCCGGAGCAAACAGGAAGTTAAACTCGAAGAGCGTTCAGGCTTCAATGAATTCCATATCAGCTTTGCAGAACTCGATACGATGTTTTTGCAGAGCCGCAAAACAAGCAGGTGGTGGATGCAAATGCCCGATAAGAAGTTCATCCCTTGCAGTTATCAGGATTACCTCAAAGCAAGCCGGAATGAAATCCCTGAAAGGTGGCTGCGGGTTCAGGAGCGAAATTAATTCCGGTAATCAAAAAGCATATTTCTTGATCTTCATCTCCCAAACATCTTATCTAATTCCTCTTTCTGGAATGCCAAGTAGGTTGGCTTGCCATTGGGAGTAGTATTGGGAATGGCACATTCAAAAAGTGAATCGGTAAGGCTTTGCATTTCTTTCAAACTGAGTATGGTGCCGGCTTTGATAGCATTTTGAAGTGCAAGGGTACGCAGCAATTTCTCGCGGCGGCTGAATTTTACCTCATTAGTGAAATGCTTATACTGCTCCAGAATCTTTTCGAGGGCTGATTTCTCATTGCCCTGGATGAGGTCTGCCGGAATGCCCTGAAGCACAAAGGCTTGTTTTCCGAAAGGTTCAATCTGGTATCCCAACACTTTCAAGTCGGGCAATAATTCTTCAAGCATCACCGCATCTGCTACAGAAAGTTCGATTGAAACAGGAAAAAGGCTTTGTTGTATGGCAATCGGCTTGCCACTTATGGCCTCTTGCAATTTTTCGTACCAAATCCTTTCATGGGCATTCTGCTGATGTAATAGCATTAATCCAGTTTGGGTTTGAACCACAATATAACTCTGGTGCAATTGCTGGAGGGCTGTATGCGTTTCAACAGGTAAAGGCAACAAAGACGGAATAGCAGTATCAGGAACTGTTGCCGGCTCATACATATCTTTCCAGTGTTTAAGATCGCTTCTTTTCTCTATGAAATGAGCCTGGTGCTTTTGCGAAAACGATTGGAATAAAGTAGACGAACTGGCGGAATTCTTTTGCTGTATCGAAACAGGTTTACTTACTGCATCCATTTGTTGTATCCCTGCATCCAATTCAAAATCGAGTGTAGGAGTGATACTGAATTGAGCAAGTGCATGCTTTACGGCTGATTGTACAAATGCATACACAATCTTCTCATCTTCAAATTTAATTTCCTGTTTGGTTGGATGTACATTGATGTCTAATTGTGCAGGGTCTAAATCAATAAACAATGCATACATCGGGTAACTGTCGCGCGGAATCATCTCATTAAAAGCATTCATGACTGCATGATTGAGATATGCGCTCTTGATGAACCGGTTGTTTACAAACAGGTACTGATCGCCACGTGTTTTCTTGGCCGTTTCAGGTTTACCAACAAAGCCGGAAATATTCAGGTAATCGGTTTGTTCCTGCACACTTACCAGCTTGGCGCTATAATTATTGCCTAAAATTTGAACAATGCGCTGTTTGAGCGAACCCTTTTCGAGGTGAAAAACTTCCTGTCCATTCGATTGCATCGAAAAAAACAATTCCGGGAAAGCCATCGCCACCCGGATGAACTCATCAATGATATGGCGCAGTTCGGCAGCATTGCTTTTTAAAAAATTCCTGCGCGCAGGTACATTGAAGAAAAGGTTTTTCATCGAGATGCTGGTGCCATCCTGCGCAGCAACAGGCTCCTGTACACGTACAATGCTGTTATCCATTAACAATAAGGTGCCGGTTTCATCTTCCTTTCGCTTGGTTTTTAGCTCCACTTCTGCAACAGCTGCAATACTGGCCAGTGCCTCGCCCCGGAAACCCATGGTTCGGATGCGAAAAAGATCATCGATATTCCTGATCTTGGATGTAGCATGCCTTTCAAACGACATACGGGCATCGGTTTCGCTCATCCCTTTGCCATTATCAACAACATTAACCAATTGTTTACCGGCATCTGTTATGATCAGCCGGATTTCGTCGGCGCCTGCATCCACAGCATTTTCCAGCAATTCCTTTACAGCACTGGCAGGACGTTGAATCACTTCTCCGGCTGCAATCTGATTAGCAATGTTATCGGGCAATAATTGAATGATATCTGTCAAAATCCATTAATTTGTGGCACAAAAATAACACATCCTGTGCAACCCACCTTTTATCGCTTGATTCGTTTAACCTTCGTTTTGCTGTTTTTTCCTTTTGGTCATCAACTATTTGCCCAAAAAAATCAGGATCAATTAGCCCAAAAATGGGCAGACAGCGTTTATGCTTCTTTGGATGCGAATCAAAAGATTGCCCAGCTCATGGTAACCAGGCTTTCAACCATAGACCTTAAAACGAACAAGGTGACTTCGCTGTTCAGCCAGGTTTCTACCTTGGTGAAAACCTACAATATCGGCGGTATTTGCATTTTTCAGGGAAGCCCGGTATTGCAGGCCAAACAGATCAATGCATTGCAGGCTATGGCTCAAACACCAATCCTTATTTCCATAGATGCAGAATGGGGTGTAGGCATGCGGATCATCGACAGCGTTTTACCGTTACCCAAACAGATGATGCTGGGCGCCATGAAAGATGCATCTATTGTTTACCGTTATGGACAGGTGGTTGCTGCACAATGCAAACGCATGGGTATTCACATGAATTATGCCCCCGTTATGGATGTGAATAATAACCCGGCGAATCCCGTGATCAACGATAGGAGTTTCGGAGAAAACAAATATAAAGTGGCCCTGCTGGGAAACCAATATATCAAAGGCTTACAGGAGTGGGGTGTGATGGCATGCGTGAAACATTTTCCGGGTCATGGAGATGTAGATGTAGATTCGCATTACGACCTCCCGGTGATCAATAAATCGATGGCTCAGCTCGATTCCCTTGAATTGTATCCGTTCCGTGAAGCCTTCCGTGAAAATGCAGCCAGTGTTATGATCGGCCATCTTTACATTCCTGCAATCGACGACCGGAAGAACAGGCCCAGTTCCTTATCGGAAAAAAACATCACCCAGCTCATGCGCAAGCAGATGAATTACGAAGGACTTACCATTACAGATGGCCTGGAAATGCTGGGAGTAAAAAAATATTTCCCCGATGGCGCATCCTCGGTTGAATCAATCATCGCGGGAAATGATTTGCTCTGTTTGCCGGATAATATCCCGCTGGTGATTGAAAAGATGAAAGATGCCATCAAAGAAGGCAGGTTGAGCTGGGCAGATATCGAATACCACTGCAAAAGGGTGCTTAAAGCAAAATACAAATATGTGTTGCCCATATTAAAGCCGATCGATACCGAAAATTTAGCTGCCGACCTCAATGCTGAAGTGCCGGGGTTACGTAAACGAATAGCCGAAAATGCCATCACTTTGCTCAGCAGGCAAGACAGTTCATTTTTCCCATTGAAACCAGCAGAAGGGCGCTCAAAAATCGCTTATGTTGGTATCGGCGGTTCCAATACTTTTGCAGCGCGTTTAAAAAATGACCTTGGGGCTGCGCTGATTTTCGTGGATGCACAAAAACTCAAAACAAAAGATCTTGCTTTATTAGCAGACAGTATTATAAGCCGGTATCAAAAAATCGTAATTGGTGTTGATCAGATCAACCGGGCACCGGCCAATAATTTCGGCTTGTCGAAAGAAGCCGTTGCCTTTGTGAACCTTTTGTTGCAACGTTCAAAATCGGTATGTTTCCTTTTTGGCAATGCTTATGCCGCATCAAATTTCTGTGCAGCAAGGAATTTGGTGGTTTGTTATGAAAATGACAACATCACCCAATCTGTTGCAGCAGATCTTCTTCAAGGGAAGTTGCCTTACCTGGGAACCTTACCGGTTACCGTTTGCGAAAAATATCCTTCCGGAAGCGGCTTGCTTACTATTTCGAATTTTACCCTTCCCAGGGGAAATGCAATGGGACCCCATGTAGAGGAAGGTATCGCTACCATAGATTCGATTGTGGCTGATGCCATAAAAAAAAAGCCATCCCGGGGGGAATAGTACTGGTAGCCAAGAACGGGAAAATTGTTTTTGAAAAACCTTACGGATATACCGATTATAGCAATACCGTTAAAGTAGTTGCCAACAACATCTACGACCTGGCTTCACTCACAAAAATTTTATGCAGCACATTAGCGGTGATGAAAGCCTATGAATCGGGTATCCTCGAACTAACCCAAACCCTTGGCCATTATCTCCCAGAATGCAGAGGCACCAACAAAGAAAATCTCCAGATTGATAAACTACTGCTTCATGAAGCCGGACTAATACCCTACATCCCTTATTACAAGGAAACATTAAGTGCCAATGGAATGCCTGACCCTGAAAAATATGTTGATCAACCGGAAGATAGCTTTTCGGTAAGGGTGGCCGGAAAATTATTTATTCGGAATGAATTGAGAGATACGTTTTATCAGCGTATTCTTCAAAGTGCAATAAAACCCGGAAATTCATATGTGTATAGCGACCTCGATTTTATCTTCCTGGGCAAAGTGATTGAAAAGGTTTCCGGTATGAAACTCAACGAATATATGGCCACACATTTTTACAACCCGATGCGATTAGATGATATTGCTTTCCTTCCCAACAATAGATTCACTGCAGAACGAATTGTAGCATCAACATATGAAAAAGGTTTCCGCAACCAACTGCTTAAAGGGGATGTACACGACCCTGGTGCTGCCATCATGGGAGGAGTTTCTGGCCATGCAGGATTATTCGGGTCTGCAGCCGCGATAGCTGCACTTATGCAAATGCTATTGGATACCGGAGTGGTTAACGGTAATCAGTACCTGCAAAAAAACACCATTCAACTTTTCACCAGCTATCAAAGCTGGAACAGCCGAAGAGGTTATGGATTCGACAAGCCGGAACGGGTAACAGCCGACAAAAAAGTTCCCTATCCCGCTGCATCTGCGTCTCCTTCATGCTTCGGGCATACCGGCTTCACCGGTACAGCAGCATGGGCTGATCCTGCAACACAACTCGTTTTCGTTTTCCTCAGTAACCGCCTGATGCCGGAAGACAATGACGCATTGCTGAAAAAAAACATCCGGCAAAAAATATTGCAGGCAGTTTATGAAGGGTTTTCAGATGCAACTGTAGAATAATGATGCACATTATCTTTGCAGTTGAACAGGATAAACTTTTCTGTCTTGATAAATTATCTATTAGAAAAACGAAATGAATGTCTCCTGAAGAAATAGCTATAAACGATTATCATTATCATCTACCGGAACATAAAATTGCAATCTATCCATTAGAGGAAAGGGATGCGTCCAAATTACTGGTTCACCGGGAAGGCAAGATAACAGATGCCATTTATAAAGACCTTCCGATTTATCTTCCTGAGCATTCCATGATGGTTTTCAACAATACCAAAGTGATTCATGCAAGAATCAGGTTTATGCAAACAAGCGGGAAACCGATCGAAATTTTCTGCCTTGAGCCATTCGGGGAGATTCAGGATTACGCTACTGTACTTTCATCACATTCAACCGTAACCTGGAAATGCCTTGTAGGCGGCGCTTCCAGATGGAAAACAACCATTCTGGAAAAAACAATAACCATCAATCAGGAAAAAGTATCGCTCCATGCAAGCATAAAAGAAAAGCAGGAAGGAACTTTCATCATCAGTTTTTCGTGGAATCCACAACATTTTTCTTTTGCAGAAATTCTTTTAGCAGCCGGTGATGTGCCCTTACCACCCTATATTAAAAGAGAAACAGAAGATGCTGATGAGGAACGCTATCAAACCGTGTATGCCGAAAAGCATGGCTCGGTTGCAGCGCCAACAGCCGGTTTACACTTTACAAATGCTCTTCTTGATGAATTGGTTGCAAAAAAAATAATTATTGAAAAAGTGACCCTGCATGTTGGTGCCGGTACATTTAAACCTGTTCAGGCTGAACAAATGAAAGACCACGAAATGCATGCAGAATGGATTGATGTGGATGAGGCCTGCATACGAAATATTGCTGATACCGAAAACCTGGTGGTTGCAGTGGGTACAACTTCACTTCGAACACTGGAAACTCTTTACTGGCTGGGCGTAAAAGCATGGCTTCAACCTGAAACAGAAAAGCTTGAACTTGGGCAATGGGATTGTTATAACAATAGCTTGCCCGGTACTGAATGCACAAAAAGCATGGCACTGAACGCCTTATTAAACTGGATGAAGCGAAATCAAAAAGAAAGATTGTTTACTCAAACACAGTTACTGATTACACCGGGATACCGGTTCAGGATTGCTGGAGCTTTGATTACCAATTTTCATCAACCCCATTCTACCCTTTTGCTATTGGTAGCAGCTGTGATTGGAGATAAATGGAAAGAGGTTTATCAGCATGCTCTTGATCATGAATATCGTTTTCTGAGTTTTGGTGATGGCTCTTTGCTTTTTATGGTTGGATTGTAACCTTCGTTCCAACAGGAATATAGCTAAACAGGTCCTGCATTTCAGTATACTTAACCGATACACACCCATCCGTCCAGTTGTAAAACTGATCTACCGTCCACTCTTCCTGTGGCCTTGTGGCATGTATAGCAATACCGTTTCCGATTCTGGCTCCTGAGGGAATCTGGCCACTTGCTTTTCTTTGGTTGAATTTTGCAACACTTTCCTCATTAGGATAATCCAGCAATAGTTCAGGGCCCCATTTGGGATGGATTTTTTTAAGGATAATCTTAAAAGTGCCATTGGGAGTTCTCTTATCTCCTTCCCTAAATTTATCACTCAGGTCTTTACTACCAAAAACAATCGGATAAGTAGCATACCATCCTTCCCTATCAAACACCTTCAATTCGTAATCGCTTTTATCTACAATGATATAATAACTACTGTCTGTTAAGTTAACATTATTATTTTGCAAACTACGTTTATGAGTTACCGGTATAAAGCCGTACAATAACAAAAGGGCAATGGGAATCACCCCGAACAATGGAGAAATATTTTTCAGCTTCATAAGATGTTCAAAAAGATTTGGTTTCAGGCATTTTCCGGAAAAATAATTATTTCCTCCCACCTGATAAAAAAATAAATGGTGCAATTCTTATACCGAAAATTCGTGCAGACCGGTTCAATGCTTTCCGAAACATTGCTTTTAACCCTTTTTTATGAACATTATAAAATCCGGGATCAATTTTCAATTCAAAACCATTCCGCGTATAGATATCCCTGTAAAAACTGAATGGCAGGAGCCGCTCCGTCCAGCTTCCTGTAATTGGATGACAGGTATTGTTGGAATGGTCAGCCACCGGTTCATTGCCATTTTGCAGGTAAGTATCAACAATGGGTTGAATATCTGTCCATTTTCTCCCCCTTGTACCTAATGCAAGCATCTTCGTATCTGCTTCGGAAAGGCTATCCGCATATTCCCTGATGAGCTTTTTACGCCAAATGAAGTAAGCAGGATGAGATTCATGCCCGAAAAGAAGAATATCCGCAGGTTGGCCTCCTTCCCATTCATCCTTCTTTTGTAATTGCTTCAAACGATACACTTTGAATGGATTGGCCGGATTGCTACCTGTGGTAAAAACACTTGCCATTTTCGGGTTGATATTACGAATGGCGTTAAAAAAAAGAAACGGGTCGTAAATATGTTCAATCATATCCGTACCGATAATGGCATCCGGTTGCCATTGACGGATTGCGTCCTGACAATCGATAAGATCCCCGGTAAAGTACGCATTGATAGGAATTTGAAGCTGATGCGACAGCTGCCTGGCTGCTTCTACAAAATGTGGATCAATCTCATTTAACAAAACGCTTTTAAAACCGCAATAGGAGGCGAATAAAGAAAGCACCCCATTTCCTGCACCGGTGTCGATTACACAAATTTCAGCAACCGGCTTATGGCATTGCATTAAGAGTTTTTCCAGAACGGCCACATACATATCAAGATAATAATTGCGATGCCCGAGTAAATGGCCAAGATACTTCTTACAATAAGGAGCTGCCTGAAAAACTTTTAGGTCAATTCCTTCCAACAAAACAGAAAATGATTTGGCCTGATGCTGAAAATTCATGCAATGGTAATTTCGGTTCACAAAACTAAGCATTCCAAAAAGCAGGCATGAAAAAACCTCCGCCTTTTATGAACGGAAGTTTTAAGAGGCGAAGGCAAATAGAAAGGAGGTAGAATTATTTAATTGCTGAATCGTATGCCAAAATTATATGGCCGGATATCCATGCTGCTTTCGTACATCGACTTTGGCGCATAGGATGCATAAAGTTTTACCGGACCAAGGCCCAATTCACCGATATAAGAAAGTTTGAATCGTTCCAGATTATAATCGCCTTTGTTGTGTTGTTTACCCCTGCTGTCGCTAACCTGTTTATTGCGTTGGCTATAGAGGTATCCGGCACTAACGCCGAAGCTGATACAAAGTCCTTTACGGCCATTGTAATTGTTGGTTGCGAAATTGAGCATAAAAGGAACAGTTAGATAATCGGCTGCGAGTTTGTTTTTAGAAAAAGAAATGGAATCCCTGAATATGAACGGAGCATTGGTAACCACTCCGTTACTGTAAGGCACTGCTCCACCTTCACGGTAACTAATCAGCGTTGATGATTTGTAGCGGTAATTATTCAATTCCAGGCCGAGGCCATATTTCAAATTCACATTTTGTTTGATCAAACTTAATCGCTGCATGAAGAACCAGATGTTCACGTTTACACTCTTTCCATTATTCACGCTGAAATCATTGTTTGAAAACGCAGGAGTACCGGGCCTGTTCACCAGGTAATCTCCTGTTGCTGCATAATTCGTTTGATCATTGTAATTGGAAAATCCAAAATCAAGAATACCCCAATTCGTGCTTACCTTTGATTTCTTTTTAGGAACCGACCTGCCCATATTGATATGGATACTATCTTGTTTCATACTTTTGTTGCCTTTCTTTACAATGATGATATTACCTATCCGGAGGGTATCACCAGTATTGGGGTTAAATGTGCTGTCGGTTTGTGCCGATACGGCTGAAGAATAGAAGGCGCCTGCTAAAATGATCATTAGCTTTTTCATAACATGATATTTAAAAGTGAATTAGTTCGCCGCTATCTCGAATCCGGCGATGCGTAGTGGTTTTCCGGCTTTACTATTTGTGTTTCGTTCGATAACCCTTTTTACTTTTCGTACAAAACCACCAACGCGTGTTTTGTTTAACCTATCCTCATCCATATACAATACTTTGGTATCAGAAGCTTCATCCGGAACAGTACTGCTGGCTTGTTGTGCATAGCTTACAGGTGCCGGCAATGAAATTTCCATATCAGGTGCTGCTAAAATCTTTTGATTTTCCGGGAGCCGGATTGTTGCGACCGTTTTATTGATTTTTGTTTGCAATGTTTCGTTCTTATTATCGCTTACGTTAGAAGAAAGCGATTTGTTACTTCCGTGGTTGTTAAGATTTTCTAAAATACGATCTTTCGGAATTGCAGGAACCTTCAAATCCTTTGCTACAGAAGATTTCAGCTTATCAGTTTGTTTATTGCCGGTAGAAAAGAAGTTCCTTTCGCCAGTAACTTCAGGCTTAACTTCTGATTGAATTTCCTGTTGTGTAATAGGTTGTTCATCACCGTTAGTTAGATAATTGATTATAGAATCTTGTTTTACAGGTGATGGAACAACGGATGGCATGTTTTGTGAAATCTCATGATTCTGGGGCTGGTCATTCACTTTTTCAGTACGGAAAATAAATCTGCTGCCGAAGAAAAGCAATGCAGCTATTGAAGCTGCTGCCATCAAACGGCGGAAATTCATATAACGTAGCTTTCCTGACTCATAACGGTAAAGAATAGCCTTATCCGGATAAAGGATAGATTCATCTACTTCTAATTGTGTTTTCTGCAATAAAGCCCATTCCTTCGATACATCAACATCTTTGGAAATAAGTTGTTGTAATCTTTCCCTTTCAGCATATGGAACTTCATTGTCGAGCATCAGCAGCAGGTTCTCCTGTTCTTCAGGTGCCTTATTGGTTCTGCAAAGCGAAGATTTATCCGGAAATTTGATGTTCTCAACAGGTAGGCATAATGCCATCAGTTCTTTCAGTTCAATTGCCAAATCGGTATGTGTTGCCACAAAATCTTCCACTTCTTTCTTTTCGGAAGTACACAACTCCTTATCTGCATAAAGCAGAAAAAAAGTTTCGTAATTATGGCGGTTTATGTTCATGTTGCTGTGGTCAATCAAAACCTAAATAACATTTTCAATTTTTACAAGATAGTCTCTTAACAATAACCTGGCCCTGTGCAGGTACACTTTAACCTGGCTCTCATTCAATCCGGTTATTTGTCCGATCTCTGCATAATTATAACCTTCATAATCTTTCAGCATCACGAGGCTCCTTTGGGTTTCACTCAACTGACGCAAGGCTTCATCGAGAATCCTTTTGGTTTGTGCCTTTTGCATCGTGCTTCCACCATCTGTTTCCCTGAAATCTTCCTTTAATTGAATCTTCCGGTTTTTACGAATATGGTCAATCATCAGGTTGTAAGCGATGGTGAACAGGAAAGATTTGCATCGAGTTGGGTCTACCTGATCTCGGTTAATCCACATTTTTTCAAAAGCCCCCTGCACTACATCCCTGGCGTCTTCTTCATGACGCAGGTTTTTATAGATAAAGCGGTACACATTATCTGCATAATCGTTAACACATTCATTGTATTGTCTCTCTGTCATACAGTAATTGGTAATGGCCTGCCTGAAACCAGATTCAAATGAAACGGTTCAGTCCGTTCAAAAGTTACAACATTTAATTTTTTTATGCAGAAAAATGGAAGATGCCATGGGTAATGAAATACCAGGAAGATCCTGCCCCCTCCATGGGTACCTTCCGGCTGCAACTACGAGGTTTGGTGCAAGTTACGGCTGGTTTGGTTTTGGCATTTATAACCATCACGGTACCAGCCATTAACCCGATGATCAGGCTTAAAAGCAAGAGCAATTTTCTGAATGGCATGATGGTTAATTTTTATATGAAACGAAAGTAAAGGCTACTTTGTTACAATTTCATGACAATTTGTTAAAAAAATGAAAAACACAAATCCGGCTGTTGAAGCGGGTTAATCAGGTTGAAGGATATATGCCAATCTGTTGTTAGATTTGCCGCCTAGCAACCAAACCATAACTATGAACCAGGCATTTGCAACCCGTATCGCTACAGAAATCGGCCAGATCAAAGACGCCGGTCTTTTTAAAGTAGAAAGGATTATCAGCAGTGAGCAGGGAGCTGAAATCATCGTAAACAACAAAACCGTACTGAATTTTTGTGCCAACAATTATCTGGGTCTTTCTTCACATCCTAAAGTTTTAGAAGCGGCAAAAAAATATATCGACCTGCGTGGTTATGGCATGAGCAGTGTACGGTTCATTTGCGGAACGCAGGATATTCACAAAGAGCTGGAAAAATCGTTATCTCAATTTTTAGGTACAGAAGATACCATTTTATATGCTGCTGCTTTTGATGCCAATGGAGGTGTATTTGAACCGCTTTTTAATGAAGAAGATGCCATCATCAGTGATGCACTTAATCATGCTTCCATCATCGACGGGGTTCGGCTATGCAAAGCACAACGCTTCCGCTATGAACACAACGATATGGATGACCTGGAAGCAAAACTCAAAGAATCGGCACATCTGCGCAGCAGGATAATTGTTACGGATGGTTCATTCAGCATGGATGGCACCATTGCTCAATTAGATAAGATTTGCGATTTAGCGGACAAATACGATGCCATCGTAATGATTGATGAATGTCATTCTTCAGGATTTTTAGGAAAAACAGGAAGGGGAACCCATGAATACCGGAATGTAATGGGCAGGATTGATATCATCACGGGCACTTTGGGTAAAGCGCTCGGAGGAGCAAGCGGGGGATTCACTTCCGGTAAGAAAGAAATCATTGAAATGCTTCGCCAGCGCAGCAGGCCGTATTTGTTTAGCAACACACTTGCACCAAGTATTGTAGGAGCTTCTATAGCAGTATTGAATATGATCAGCCATACAACCGACTTGCGCGATAAGCTGGAATACAATACCCGTTACTTCAGGGATAAGATGACTGCGGCAGGCTTTGATATCAAACCGGGCGATCACCCTATTGTTCCCATCATGTTATACGATGCAGTTTTGGCACAACAGTTTGCGGCTAAATTGCTGGATGAAGGTATTTATGTGATTGGATTTTTCTTCCCCGTAGTAGCAAAGAATCAAGCAAGGATTCGGGTACAATTGAGTGCAGCACATGAACAGCGGCAACTTGACAAAGCCATTGAAGCATTTATCAAAATCGGTAAGGAATTGCAGGTGATAAAATAAAAAATCCTGTCCCCTTAATTACAAACATTTCAAAGATCAGGCTTTTTCCCTGCTTCATAGTTTTTTCTCCGTGTTTTGGAGTACCTTTATTAAGGAAAAAAAATTGCAAAGGAATGCTGGAATATTAGTAATGTTTCCACAGGCAATGAGCCCAAATACCACATGTCGCATTCAGCCACCATATTCAGTAAAAAAAGTTCCGACAAAGCAGGTGACCTCTCGCACCGCAAAAAAATCAATTTTAATATCGGGCGGTATAATGACGCGGTACCGAAAGGTAAATCGCAGTTCGAACAGTTAAACCTTGCGCGCGAAAGAGCCAAAAATACCAAATGGCGGGCTATAGAAACCCTCGATCAGCAGTTAGAAGAATTTGAAATGCAATTTTCAAAAAGGGGAGGTAAAGTGATTTGGGCGGAAAACAGCGAACAGGCCATTGCTGAGATTCTGAAAATTTGCGACCAGAAAAATTGCAAGACACTGGTGAAAAGCAAGAGCATGGTTACGGAAGAAATTCACCTGAATGATGCCTTGAGCAAACATGGAATAGATAGTATTGAAACAGATCTAGGAGAATACATCCAACAACTGGATGGCGAAGCACCATACCATATCGTAACCCCTGCCATGCACAAAAGCAAGGAAGATGTGGCACGCTTATTCGCAGAAAAACTCGGCACCCCTCCAAATCTTGATCCGGGTGAACTTACCCTTGTAGCGCGCAATATCCTTCGAAAAAAATATGTGGAAGCGGAAGTTGGGGTTACCGGTGCCAATTTTATCATCAGTGATATCGGCGCTGTGGCGGTAACAGAAAACGAAGGCAATGCAAGGCTCAGCGCATCATTTCCTAAAACACATATCGTAGTTGTAGGTATCGAAAAGGTAATCCCCTCAGTAAACGATCTTGCCTTGTTTTGGCCACTCCTCAGCACTTTCGGTACCGGACAGCAAATGACTGTTTACAATACGCTTTTCTGTGGTCCACGTCAACCTAATGAAACCGACGGACCGGAAGAAATGATTGTCATATTGCTTGATAATGGAAGAACGAGTATTTTACAAAACCCTAAACAGCGGGAAAGCCTGTACTGTATACGTTGCGGCGCCTGTTTAAATGCTTGTCCGGTTTACAAGAATATTGGCGGGCACAGTTACGGAGCTACCTACAGCGGACCAATCGGAAGTGTGATCACACCACATTTACAGGGTATGGAAGAATTCAAACATCTCAGCCACGCCTCTTCGCTTTGCGGAAATTGTACAGAAGTATGTGCTGTTAAAATCAATTTGCACGAACTGTTGCTCGATAACCGGGCAGAAGCTGTTGATGAAGGCCTCACCACTTTTCCGGAACGTATGGCATGGAAGGCATGGAAACTTTCTGCGCTCAACAGAAGGCTTATGAATTTCGGTAATGGTAATCTGAAAAATAAAATGGTAAATTCCATTTTCAAGTCGTGGACAAGAAACCGTTCAGACTTGAATTTCAGCGCACAAACTTTCAACCAGCAATGGAAAGCCCGATACAAATAATGGGCTAAGGCTAGTAAAACAGAAACATGTTGCTGCTTTATTCTACCACCATCACGGCCCGTTTACGCTACATCTGCCAATTCGTATTTGAATCGCAACTAGGCTTACCTTATCGCATCACCGATGATTTCGATTCATGGTCTGCTTACACCGGAGGCAAAATAAACTATAGTGCGAAAACTTATAGCGGAAAAGCTTATACGATAATACCTCACCCTTTACTTTTTGAAAAAAATATTCACGAACAGCAAACCGACTGTTTCAGTTGGGAAGGTCATCCTGCTTTTTTTAAGATTCAGGATTCGGATATCCCATTCGATATCCTCGCAGCTTCCTTCTTTCTGCTGAGCAGATATGAAGAATACCTTCCCTATCAACCCGATCTTTATTTTCGCTTTCCGCATAACCGATCGCTTGCGTTCCAGCAAGGCTTTCTGAACAACCCCATCATCAATTGCTGGTTGATAACATTCGGAAATCAATTGATGAATACATTTCAAGAGCTCAAACCTGTTTTCCAAAAATTCAGGATGCAAATTACTTTTGATATAGATATGGCATGGGCTTACCGCCATAAAGGACTATTGCGTAACCTGGCAGGATTCATGAAGAAACCCGGTTTAGAAAGAATCAAAGTACGCTCCGGTTTTCAGGAAGATCCATTTTACAATTTTAAGTTGCTGCAAGCCGCCATAGAAAAAAGTGAACTGCCTGTAATTTATTTTTTCTTAGTGGCAGCTAAGCGAAGTTTATATGATAAGAATATCTCGCCGCAACAAAAATCCATGCAATCGCTGATCAGGCAATGTTCCAATGCTGCGGTTGTGGGATTGCACCCTTCCTGGCAAACACATGAAAAGAGCAGTTTAATTTCTTCCGAAAAAAAAATGCTTGAAGAAGTTTCAGGGAAGCGCATCATTCATTCCCGACAACATTATATCAGGTTTCAATTGCCGGATGATTATGAAAAGTTGATTGCTGCAGGAATTCAGCACGACTATAGCATGGGTTATGGAACTGTCAACGGTTTCCGTGCATCCGTGGCTTCGTCTTTTTTATGGTACAATCTGATAAAAGATGAAACATCAACACTGCAAATACATCCCTTCTGTTTCATGGATGCCAATAGTTATTTCGAGCAAAAACAAACAGCAGAGGAAACCAGCAGTGAACTTAATTATTACCATGAAGTTTGCAAAGCGGCTAATGGTATTTTCATTCCTGTTTTTCACAATCACCTGCTCAGTGCATCAGAAAAGATGAAGCCATGGGTGAAACTCTTTCAAAGCTTTATATCTCAGCTTCCACCAGCGGTGTAGGTTTATTTTTTTTGATACTATAGTTCACCAGAAAAACACCAACTAAGGTTACTAACGACCCCCATAGTATGTTCAAGGTAAGTTTCTCTTTCAATACCAAAGCGGCTACCAGCATGGCTACCAACGGATTGATATAAGCATATAAGGATGAAACTGCAGGTGGTAATTTTTTCATCGAGTAAATGAAAGCAACGAAACTGATCACAGAACCGAATATGACGAGGTAGAAAATCATCGCCCAAACTTTTAATGAAATGGCAGTAATGGCGACAGTGGGCTGTGTGGTTTCGGCAAAAATGAAGAGTATTACAGAACTGATCAGCATTTGCCATCCTGTTCCGAAGTAAGGATTCATATTGGCTTTATTCCGTGATAAGAAAACAGTGCCTAAACTCCAGCCCAGCATTGCCACTAATGAAAGTCCTAAACCAATAAAATAGCCGATATCAAGATGATGGAAAACATTTTCATAAAACACGATGCCTATGCCGGCAATGCCCAATAACAATCCCAAAAAAGTAAGTCCGCCTATTCGCTGGCTCTTGAAGAACAACCATTCGATGATCACGACACTTAACGGATACAAAGCACCAATCAATGCAGCCAGTCCGGTTGGAATATATTTTAGGCTCCAGGTACTCAAACCGTTGGCAAATACAAACATGAGTATAGCCATCACCGTTATCCATTTGAACTGTTTACGCGAAGGCAGTGGTAATTTTTTGTAGAAGAGAAAAAAGCCTACAAAAAGTAATCCTGCTAAAAATTGCCTGATATACGCCATTTGCAAAGCGGGAATCTCTTTAACCCCAACTTTGCTGGCCACCCAGGTAGTGCCCCATACCAGGCTAGTGGTTAAAAGGGCGAGGTACCCTTTACCCTTACCAGTTGGAGATTGATCCTGCATCATCATTAATGTTTAAAGTGCCTTGTGCCGGTAAGCACCATGGCTAGTGCGTTTGCCTTGCAGTAATCGATACTATCTGCATCCCTGATACTGCCACCGGGTTGTATAAATGCCGTGATGCCTGCTTCATGAGATATCTTAACACAATCATCAAAAGGGAAAAAGGCATCACTGGCCAGTACTGCTCCATCGAGCGCAAAACCAAATTGATGAGCCTTTGCTATTGCCTGTCGCAAGGCATCGATACGGCTCGTTTGTCCGCAACCTTTACCAATCAATTGATCATTTTTAATGATGGCAATAGCATTACTTTTGAGATGCTTACATACCTTATTTGCAAAACGCAATTGTTCCTTTTCCTTTGCAGAAGTGATCCGGCCACCTTCTTCTTTCCATGCTGCATCGTCGCCTGTGTCCTGATCCTGCACCAGTAAGCCGTTGAGCAAAGAACGATACTGAACATTGGGTAATAGCGTTTCAGTGAGCTTTAGCAATATCCTGTTCTTCTTAGTTTTCAAGAGCGAGAGCGCATCTTCATCAAACGCAGGCGCAATCAGTACTTCAAAAAACAATTCATGAATAGCCCCGGCAGTAGCTATATCAATAGCAGTATTCGTAACCAGCACACCACCAAAAGCACTTTCGGGGTCACCGGATAAAGCCTTATCCCATGCCTCTTTTACCGTTGCTGCCAAGGCTATTCCACAAACATTGGTATGTTTAATGATGGCAAAACAAGTGCTATTGAATTCTCTTATCAATTGAATAGCTGCATCCACATCTACCAGATTATTGTAAGATAATTCCTTTCCATTCAGTTGGGTGAACAGCTCTTCTGTATTGCCATAAAAAGAAGCCGCCTGATGTGGGTTCTCTCCATAGCGCAATACTTTATTGTCTTTATGAAAAGGCGTGAAGAATTGAGTATGGTGAAAATAATTGGATATGGCATTATCATAATTGCTGCACACATCGAATGCATTGATGGCAAACTGCCGGCGTTGGGCAAGATCTGTACTGCCATCCTGCGAAACCAATATTTCCTGCAGCAGGTGATAATCACTTTTTGCAGCAACCACCAGCACATCGGCATGATTTTTAGCAGCAGCCCTGATCATGGAAGGGCCTCCGATATCTATCTTCTCGATCACTTTCTGTTCATCGTTGCTTCCTTCTGCATAAAACTGTTTTACGGTTTCTTCAAAAGGATAAAGATCTACAATCACCAAATCGATTTCAGGTATATGGTATTGTTTCATCTCATCAATGTGACGAGCATCGTCTCTTTTCCCAAGTATCGCACCAAACACCGATGGATGCAAAGTTTTAACCCTTCCACCCAAAATAGACGGGTATGCGGTAATCGATTCTACCGGTATGCAGGGGATATTCAACCCTTCAATATAAGCCTGTGTGCCTCCAGTACTGTAAATCAATACCCCCTGGGCATGTAAGGTTTTTACGATAGGCTCGAGCCCATCTTTATAAAAAACAGAAAGTAAGGCAGATTTGATTTTTTTCATAGCTGAAAAGGGTTCTTGTGTTTTTACATCATAAACAAATTACCTGATATTGAAGATGAACGCTCCCTTTTCAGGTATTGAATAGTGCGGCAAAAGTAACGTTTCGCATGCTTTCTGCCATTTGGCAATTTTCCACATGCTATTTGAAGCATCCATAACTATCATTTGTGGATGAAAAACCTGGGCCAGATCGTTAATATTCAATTTTGGATTTCCTGTGATTAATAAAACATCAATAGCAATTCTTTTTGATAGCGCTTCAAAATTTCTTTCGTCACTTATTATGGCCAAACGCTTTCCGCAAAAACCATAAATGACTTTTTCAGGCTTGTAAGTGTCAATAGAAGAAACAGCTTTCGTAGCATTAAAGAAAATCCTTGTTGGACGAAGTACATAATTTCGTAATCTTTCATTTTGGTTCAATTCCAAATCGCCGAGAAAACAATAATTTTTTCCACTGATGAAGTCTACCGCCATATGTTTTGGCGATTGATACACTATCATTCGCTGTTGCTTACGAGCCATTATCTCTATTACCACTCCATGAAATACACAGGCATAAAGCATCATACCCGAAAACAATTTCCAATTCCGCTTCTTGTTTTGTATCGTTATCAGAACTGAGAAAATGAGTACATACCACAATAAGGTTCCTGTAAATGTGGTTACAACGTTATCAGTATAAGCATAAGGCAATCTGCTGATAAAGCCAATGATTGCATTCATCAATTCAATGCCCCATCCTACCATCTTACCTACGATGAGTGCTACAGGTGTTAACCAGGCAACTATCAATAACAACAATTCCGCAAATAAAATGAGGGTAGAAAGCGGTACTGCCAAGAGATTGCTGATAAAAAAAAAGTTGGGAAACTGGTGGAAATAATACAAACAAACCGGCGTTGTAAAAACCTGTGCGGCAAGTGTAACACAAAACATCTCCCAAATGCTTCGTATGGGTTTTTGCGGGATGTAAAGCAGCCGTTGCAAGGGTTTCTGTAACCAAACGATACCGATCACCGCCAAATAACTAAGTTGGAATCCAACATCCCATAAAAAAAATGGCTGGTAACATAACAACAGGAGTGCTGATGCAGCGAGTGCATTATAAACCGGCATCGAGCGTTGGATGGCTTTGCCTGAAATGATACAGGTTAACATCACTGCGCTGCGCAATACCGAAGCCGATGCCCCCGAGAGTAAGGAAAAAATCCATAATCCTGCAATTATAAGTATTGTATGCATCCACTTTCTCCGGTTCAAAAAAGGGATCAAACCCAGTAAATAGTTCATCAAGGCATAAATAAGCCCAAGATGCAAACCTGAAATGGCAATGATATGGATAACGCCCGTTTTGCTATAATCCTGAACCAGGTTTTGATCGAGATCATCTTTATAACCAATCAGCAAAGCCTCTGCAATACCGGTTATTTCAGGCCCGCCAGAAACATATCGCCGTAGTATTTTCAGTACCTGCTCTCGCAATTGAAAGATGAATTGCCTCCATTCCTGTACTTCAGGTTCACCTGTTTTCAGCCATTGGCCTTGCTTTACAAATACCTGGCGATACACTTGTTGAAAACCTAAGTATCTCCGATAATCGAATGCACCGGGATTTCCTGCTGCAGGAATTTCTACCGGATCTGCCGTAAGAAAAAGCCTGTCGCCATATCGTAGCTTAGCAATCAAACTGTGTTTAGGAAGATAAAGTAAAATTTTACCGGTTACGGGTAACCGCTTTTTATCGGATAATACGGCAACGGCATCTGCCATAACTTTGTAACTCTTTGGCTTTTCACACAGGGGTTCCTGTAAGATAACTTCAAGTGCTTCTTTCGCCTGAAGATGATGCCCGAACCAATCTTGCCTGATGCGGATATCCTGTTGCAAGGTTACACGGGCTGCTGTAAGAGTTACCATCAATAACAATACACTGCTTTGCAGGTAACGGTAGCGGAATCGAAATTGAATGGGTAAACAAGCAATTATTGAGTAAAAAGAAAATCCAATTATGAAAAGATATCCTGACAGAACTGAGGAAAGGCCAAGATAGGTTTGAAGTAATACGCCTGCTATAAAAGCCATCAACAACCTGATACAGGGCGATTCTTTCCAAACCGGTATGGCGCGATTGAGCATCCCCAAAAGTAATCAGGCCAATAAGAAAACGTACTGAAGTTTATTTACTTAAATGCATGCTCCTTTCCTTGTATAATTGCCGGAAATAGGGATCGCGCAAGTCTTTAATAAAACGGATGGCTTCACCTGTACTTTTCATTTCAGGGCCCAATTCTTTATTTACACCGGGAAACTTATTAAAAGAAAAAACAGGCTCTTTGATGGCGAAGCCCTGCAATTTCTTTTCAAAACTGTAATCAGCCAGTTTAGCCTCTCCGAGCATCACTTTGGTTGCGATATTGAGATAAGGGATCTGGTAAGCTTTCGCAATGAAAGGTGTAGTTCGGGAAGCTCTCGGATTGGCTTCTATCACAAACACATTGCCATCCTTAATAGCGAATTGGATATTGATTAGTCCGCGTATATCAAGTGCGCGCGCAATTTTTTCCGCATATTCTTCCATCGTATGAACAATCAGGGGACTCAAATTGAACTGCGGCAAAACGGCATGGCTATCACCACTATGGATACCCGCAGGCTCGATATGTTCCATCAAACCCATCACATGAAAATCGGTTCCGTCAAATATGGCATCTATCTCAGCTTCCTGGCAGCGGTCGAGAAAATGATCGATAAGAATTTTATTTCCAGGTAAATGTTTCAATAAACTCAGTACTCCTTTTTCAAGTTCTTCATCATTGAGCACGATACGCATCCGCTGACCGCCTAATACGTAACTGGGACGAACAAGTACCGGATAACCTACTACCTGAGCCACTTCTATGGCTTCATCTGTATTAAAAGCAGTACCATATTTTGGATAAGGAATACCTAATGCTTTGAGCATATCACTGAAACGGCCACGATCTTCAGCAATATCCATATTGTCGAATGATGTACCGATGATCGGAATTCCTTTATCCTCCAATCTACGGGCAAGTTTAAGCGCCGTCTGTCCGCCCAACTGCACAATAACTCCCGAAGGTTTTTCCAGTTCAATGATCTCCCATAAGTGTTCCCAGAAAACCGGTTCAAAATAGAGTTTGTTAGCAATATCAAAATCAGTAGAAACCGTTTCAGGATTACAATTCACCATGATGGCTTCAAAACCACATTCCTTTATAGCAAGTAATCCATGTACACAGCAATAATCAAACTCAATACCCTGGCCGATCCGATTGGGGCCGCTACCTAACACGATAATCTTCTTCTTAGCATCAGGTAAAGATTCATTATGTAGAAGTGCAGAATGGCCCGATGCTGCCGAACTGCGATTTTCAAAAGTGGAATAGAAGTATGGGGTTTTAGCTAAAAACTCTGCACTGCAGGTATCTACCATCTTATACACTCGGGTAAGCCCCATATTTTTTCTGCGTTCATATATTTTCTCACTGTCTTCTTCGCGCATAATCCGGGCAATCTGTTCATCACTAAAGCCAAGATGTTTTGCGCGAATGAGCAATTCATCCGGTAGTGTTTGCAGGTCGTATTTCGCGATTTCTTTTTCACAGACACAGATTTCCTGGATCTGATAAATGAACCAGCGGTCGATCCGGGTATTCTCACAAATCCTTTTAACGCTGGCGCCTGCCATCAGCGCATCCTTGATCCGAAATACCCGATCCCATTTCGGTGTTTTGATGTAATCGAGTAAATCGTCGGTATGCATCAGGCTCTTGCCATAATAGCCGAGCCCAACTGCTTCATTTTCTAAACTTTGGCAGGCTTTCTGGATGGCTTCTGCAAAACTGCGGCCAATGGCCATAACCTCGCCAACACTTTTCATCTGAAAGCCGAGGGTATCATTAGCCCCTTTGAACTTATCGAAATTCCAGCGTGGTATTTTTACAATAACATAATCTAGTGCCGGTTCAAAATACGCAGAAGTAGATTGCGTGATCTGGTTCTTCAATTCATCCAAATTGAAGCCCAGAGCAAGTTTTGCAGCAATTTTTGCGATAGGATAACCGGTAGCTTTACTGGCAAGGGCTGAAGAACGGCTCACCCTTGGATTGATTTCCACCACAATGATTTCTTCTGTTTGCGGATTTAGAGCAAACTGAACATTACATCCTCCGGCAAAATTTCCCAGATCCCTCATCATGCTGATGGCCGTATTGCGCATGAGCTGATAGGCCGTATCACTTAATGTCATTGCCGGCGCAACAGTAATGCTATCGCCGGTGTGAACGCCCATCGGATCAAAATTTTCTACCGTACAGATGATTACCACATTGTCGTTGTTATCGCGAAGCAATTCGAGCTCAAACTCCTTCCAACCCAGAACGGCTTTTTCTACCAGTACTTCATGAATCGGAGATGCGGTTAGTCCGTTGTTCAGCGCTTCATCCAGCTCTTCTTTTTTAAAAACGATACCACCACCTGTTCCTCCGAGTGTGAAAGAAGGACGGATCACCAACGGGAAGCCGATTTCCTGTGCAAATTCCTTACCCTCAAGAAAAGAATTAGCCGTTCTGGCCTGAGCAACAGGAATACCCATTTCGATCATCCAATTGCGGAATTTTTCTCGGTCTTCCGCTTTATCAATCGCTTTGATATCTACACCGATTAGTTTAACGCCGTATTTTTCCCAAATACCCAATTCATCTGCTTCCTTACAAAGATTCAACGCAGTTTGTCCGCCCATTGTAGGCAACACGGCATCAATTTCATTCTCTTCCAAAATCTGTTCAATACTTTCAACTGTAAGGGGAAGCAGGTAAACTTTATCGGCCATCATGGGGTCGGTCATAATAGTAGCCGGGTTGCTATTGATTAGAATCACTTTCACGCCTTCCTCGCGGATACTTCTTGCGGCCTGGGTGCCGCTATAATCAAATTCACAGGCCTGGCCGATAACTATGGGGCCGCTGCCGATTATCAATACAGCGTGAATGGATTCGTTTTTAGGCATAAGTAAAGTCTTAAAAGTGGCGTGCAAAAGTAAATGTAAATGGCAAGGCTTACAAATTTGAATCTTTTAATTTTAAGCGGGTTCGTTAAAGCACACTAGAGACTTTGATAAAACTACTGCAAGCCTGTATCTTTGCGGGGTCCAAATGGCTATAACAAAACATGGGCATTATATATTCTCATAAACCAATGATATCAGAAAACCATACCATTTCATGAAGAAAAGGCTTTTTACTCTTGCTTACCTGATTTCCTTCTTTCCTGCTGACGATATCAAAGCACAACTTTTTTCAGAAACCATTTATCCCCAGGGTTATTTTCAATGGCCGGTAGGAGCCAAAGTTGCACTGGCAGCGAATTTTGGCGAGTTAAGGCCCAATCATTTCCATATGGGGCTCGATTGTAAAACAGATCAAAAAGAAAACGTTCCGGTATATGCAGCAGCGGAAGGATACATTGCAAAGGTCAAGATTGAGCCATTCGGCTTTGGCAGGGCCATCTACATCAACCACCCAAATGGCTTAACCACATTGTATGCTCACCTCAACCGGTTTTATCCGGAGCTGGAAAAATATATCACTGAACAGCAATACCTCCGGGAAAAATGGAATGTGATGATCGACCTACCGCCACAACGCTTTCCCGTTTCAAAAGGCCAATTCATTTCGGCAAGCGGAAATACGGGTGGGTCGCAGGGGCCTCACCTCCATTTTGAAATCAGGGATACCAAAAGTGATAAAGTATTGAACCCGATGTTGTTTGGTTTTGATATCGAGGATGATGTTGCACCCGAAATACTTCGTTTAGCCGTTTACGATAGAACAAGGAGCACTTATGAACAACCTCCCCAATTGTTGAGTCTGAAAAAAGTAAATGGTGTATATCGCCCGGTTTCAGGAGATGTGATTGCTCTTTCTAACCGGGTAAGTTTTGCCATCACCGCTTACGATCGCTATACGGGCTCGGGTAACCAGAATGGGATTTACCAGGCTGAACTTTATCATAACGGAACGAGCATTGCCGGCTTTCGAATGGACAGCATCAGTTATGATGAAACCCGCTATCTCAACGCCCACATCGATTACAAAACCAGAGCTAACGGTGGGCCATACCTGCAACACCTTTCTGTGCTCCCGGGTTACCGTGATGGCATCTACCGTACTGCTGTAGGGCAAGACGGCGTGATATCCCTATCAGATGAAAACCCTCATCAGATCAGCATTCTGGTAACTGATGCAAATGGCAATGTTTCCACTTTGCAATTTCAATTGAAACGCAATGCCGCAATGGATTCGAAAAGAAAAGATACCGGTCAGCTTCTTGTTCCCTCTCAACTGAACGTATTTGAAGCGAAAACAGTAAGGTTTTATCTTCCTGAAGGTTCTATTTACGATTCCTTTCATTTTCAGTTCAGTGAAACAGCCCCGTTGCAGGGAAAAGCGGTTTATCAATTGCATCGTGCAGATGTACCCTTGCAACAATATATAAAAATTCAGATCAGGGATTTTTTCAGCACGGAAGATACCGGAAGGATGATGATGAAAAGAACCTGGAAAAGTAAAACCGATTTCAAAAAAGCGGAGTTCAATCAATATTGGTACTGCGCTGCTTTTCGCGAGTTCGGACAGTTTCAATTGGTTGCTGATAGCTTGCCTCCGGTTGTAACGGCACTGGGTGGTTTCCGTAACGGCATCAAATGGGTGGGAGCAAAAAAAATCGCATTCATGGTAACCGACAATACCGAAGAAATCAAGGAGTTCACTGCCAGGCTCGATGGAAAATGGCTCTGCTTCAGCAATGATAAAGGAAAAGTATTCCAATACCAGCCGGATGAACATCTCACAGCAGGTGAACATGAACTGTTCATACAGGTTACCGACCTTTCGGGCAACCGAACTGAAAAAACTTATCAATTCACCAGGTAATTTCTAATCATGATTACACTAACAGCAGGCATGAAAGCACCGGCTTTCAAAGGGAAAGACCAGAACGGGCAACCCATAACTTCAAAAGATTTCAAGGGAAAGGCCATCCTGCTTTATTTTTATCCGGAAGACAATACCCCTACCTGTACGGTACAGGCCTGTAATTTAAGAGATCATTTTAGTGTGCTACAAAAAAATGGGATCACCGTTATTGGCATAAGCCCAGATGAGGTACAGAAGCATAAAAAATTTGAAGCAAAATTCAGTTTGCCATTTACCTTAATTGCCGATACTCCACATCTTGTAATTGATAAATATGGTGTTTGGGGGGAGAAAAAATTATATGGACGCAGCTATATGGGTTTGCACCGCACCAGCTTCCTGATTGATGAAAAAGGCATCATCCGGAAAATCTGGCTTAAACCCAAAAGTAAAATGCACGCAGAAGAAGTGCTTGAAGTATGGCAAAGCCTGAAAAAATAACTACGCCTTGCAAAAACCCCATTACCACATCAAAGAAAATTCCTGGTTGGCCAGCATTGCCGCTTATAAATTGGGAAGTGAAAAAATGGCCCTGGTATTGGGCAAAACCATTCATTTGCATCATTGCAGCAGGGAAGCCTTTTTAGCCAATGAAAAATGGTTGAAACATGAACTCTGCCATTTGAAGCAATTTCAGCAACATGGGTACTTTGGCTTCCTGTTCAAATACCTTTGGGAAACTTTTAAAGTAGGATATCACCGGAATAAATATGAAGTAGCTGCAAGGCAAGCAGAAAATGAAAGCTGAAAACCATTGTTTCAGAGCACCCATTCTATTTCGCCAAAATCAAAATGTCTCGGAATGGCATCTTCAGTAAGGAGTTGCCCCTGATCGTTTACTTCCATAACCTTGCTATCGAATAACATGTTCTTCTTTCTGAAACGCGCCATTTCATCACGCCTAAACAAATGCGTATTATAGGTTTTCATCAATTGCATCCGATGGCTGATTTCAAAACCTTCTATAGCGGCTAACAACATCAAGTGCAATTCACGGGCAAGTTGAACGGCATCATACGATTTTCCGGTAAGCTGCTGCAAGGAAACCGGATTCTTTAGCTGGCTTGAAAATTCAAGCTGATTGACATTAAACCCGATACCAACCACCGACCAGTTCCAGTCACTTCCCTGATATTTGTTTTCGATGAGGATGCCACCTGCCTTTCTGTCACCTACCCATAGATCATTTGGCCACTTTATTTTTAGATCTTCGGGAATCAGTTTATCAAAAAAATGGCGGCAGGTAACGGTAATAAGGGCGTTAAAAAGGAATGGAGCAGCTAAAAAAGCCTTTGGTGGGTTGAAAGCAATGCTCATCATGATGTTCTCGCCCGGTTTGCTGATCCATTTTTTTCCCCTTTGGCCTTTACCAGCGGTTTGGTCGTTTGCAAACCAGGCCATGCCATGTTTCGCCAATCCTTCATGAACTAATCTCATGGCATAGTTGTTGGTACTGTCGGTAGTATTCAGATAATGAAAGATTGACAATGATTTCATGAACATCTAATGCTAAAGAAATAGTACTTTTGAATAAAGATGCAAGCTAAGTTTAAAAGGCTGATCTGTACATGGCAAAAACCATGTAAACCTAAATATAAAACAATAGAGATTTGAATAACCTGAAAGTACTCAACGAGCGCAAAAAAAGCCTGACCCGGTTAACCAGAAACAGTAAACTTTTCAAGACAATCATTCATGCTATTGAGGAAAAAAAAGGCGAACAGATTGTTAGCCTCGATCTTCGGAAAATACCCGAAGCGGTTTCCGATTTCTTCATCATCTGTCAGGCCAGCAATAATAACCAGTTAAAAGCAATTGCAGATAATATTGAAAAAGAAGTGAAAGATGCCTGCGATGAAAATCCCTATAAACATGAAGGCAAACAAGCAGAGCAATGGATATTGATAGATTATGTAAACATCGTTATTCATATCATGCTTCCGGAACCCCGAAAATTCTACCAGCTTGAAGAACTTTGGAGCGATGCCCCTTCCATGGAACACCCTAATTAATTTTTACGTCCCTATCTCAAAATTATTTAATATCTGAAAAAAGAATGAATCAACCTATCAATAAGCGAAAGATCAATCCCGACAATATTCCCGGTGGCGCTGAAGACCCTGATAAAAAGAAAACCAAATTCAATATCTATTGGATTTATGGTTTGGTATTCTTGTCTTTGATTGCCTACAATTTTGTTAAAAGTGTAAACAGTACCGGCGTTGAAACCGATCAGCAGAAATTTTACGAAATGGTGCGCCAGGGTGATGTGGATAAAATCAAAACCATCCGCAACAAAAAACTGGTACGCGTATTTCTGAAAAAGGATAGTCTGGCTAATAAATCAGGCTTATACAACCAATTACTTAGCGACCCGCAGGAAAAAAATAAATACGAGCTTGCCAAAAAAATAAATGCCCCGCAGCTGTATTTCAGTATCATCAAGGATGAAACTTTTGCGCGCGACATGAACGATTTCTATGCCAAAAACCCCGGAGTTTATCAAGTACCCGATTCACCGGATGATGAAGGCGAGTTACTTGGTCAACTGGTAAGTACCTTATTGCCGATACTCCTCATAGGATTTCTTTTTGTGATGATGATGCGGAAAGTGGGCGGACCAGGTTCGGGTGGAGGCCCCGGAGGTATTTTCAATATTGGAAAATCGAAAGCCACTTTATTTGAAAAAGGTACGAAAGTGAATATCAATTTCGGAGATGTTGCCGGGCTGGATGAAGCCAAAGTGGAAGTGATGGAAATTGTAGACTTCCTGAAAAATCCTAAAAAATATACCGCACTCGGTGGTAAGATTCCAAAAGGAGCCTTGCTTGTTGGCCCTCCGGGAACCGGTAAAACCTTATTGGCAAAAGCGGTGGCCGGGGAAGCACAAGTGCCTTTTTTCAGCTTGAGCGGAAGTGATTTTGTGGAAATGTTTGTTGGTGTTGGTGCAAGCAGGGTTCGCGACCTTTTCAAGCAAGCCCGTGAAAAAGCACCTTGTATCATTTTCATAGATGAAATTGATGCCATCGGCCGTGCAAGAGGAAAGAATATGATGATGAGCAACGACGAACGAGAAAATACCCTCAACCAGTTGCTTGTGGAAATGGATGGATTCGGAACTGATCTTGGGATCATCATCCTTGCAGCAACCAACCGCCCTGATGTACTGGATAATGCGCTTCTTCGCCCGGGCAGGTTCGATCGTCAGATCAGTATCGACAGGCCGGATCTGGTAGGAAGAGAAGCTATTTTTAAAGTACACCTGATTCCCATCAAAACCTCACAAAAACTCGATATCCATAAATTGGCAGAACAGACACCCGGTTTTGCCGGTGCCGATATCGCCAATGTGTGCAATGAAGCCGCATTGATTGCTGCCAGAAAAAATAAGGAAGCCGTAGACATGAGCGATTTCCAGGATGCGATAGACAGGGTCATCGGGGGGCTGGAAAAGAAAAATAAAATCATCTCACCTGAAGAGAAAGAGATCATTGCTTATCATGAAGCAGGCCATGCCATCTGCGGCTGGTTTCTCGAGCATGCTTACCCGTTATTGAAAGTGACGATTGTTCCAAGAGGTACCGCCGCACTTGGCTATGCGCAATACACACCGAAGGAACAATACCTTTACAATACCGATCAGCTTATCGACCAGATCTGCATGACACTTGGCGGAAGGGCAAGCGAAGACCTGTTCTTCGGAAAAATTTCCACCGGCGCCAGTAATGATTTGCAACAGATCACCAAGATTGCCTATAGCATGGTAACCATGTACGGCATGAACGATAAAGTGGGCAATATCAGTTTCTACGATCCATCGCAGGAAAATTATTTCACCAAGCCTTATAGTGAAGAAACCGGTAAGATGATCGATCAGGAAGTGCGCAAACTCATTGATGAAGCTTATATCAAAACCAAACAACTGCTTACAGAACGCAAATTGGAAGTGGAGTTGTTGGCTAAAGAATTACTGGTGAAAGAAGTGCTCTTCAAAAGTGATGTGGAAGCGCTGATCGGAAAACGCCCTTATGAAGAAAAGAAAATTCTTGATATCGGTCCGGAAGATTCAGTTTTCCCTGAACAGCCCGCACCCCAACTCGATCAACAAACACCGCTGAACTAATTGCAGTACCATGGCAACGTCATCTGCAAAAGAAGTCATCTTAAAAAAAATTAGGCAGGCACTGAGTATTCCGGTACCTGTTCCTTTTCCAAATAGTGAAGGGAACACCCCTGTATTCACAAAGCAAACCGAAGATGATGATATCGTATTTGCTGAGGTGTTCACACGGCTTCAGGGTAAATTCGCTTTTTGTACGGATGCAGAAGATTTAAGCAAACAACTGCTGCAATTGATTCGGGAAAGAGGCTGGACACAAATTTATTGTCGTGAAAAAGAATGGATCAGCCTGCTTCAATCGCTTTCCCTTCCCGTATTCACCGACCTGGCAAAATGCGATGTGGCCATCACAGGTTGCGAATATCTGGTAGCAAGAACCGGTTCCATAGTGATGAGTACAGCTCAGGAAAGCGGTAGAACTAGCAGTATTTATGCCCCCATCCATATCTGTATCGCCTACAACAGGCAGATGGTATACGATCTGAAAGATGCCCTGCTCTTCCTGAAAGAAAAATACACTACACAAATGCCATCGATGATCACCTTCGCCAGCGGGCCAAGCAGAACGGCTGATATAGAAAAAACCTTAGTAACAGGAGTACATGGCCCAAAAGAAGTATATTGTTTCCTTGTAGAATCCTGATTGATGAAATCAAATACACCGTTTATGAAACCTGCCATATTTCAACTCTTTGTTTACGGCTCATTAAGGAGCGGTTTTCGCAACCCGGCTTATCAATACCTCACCTGCTATTTTAAACTGGCCGGTGAAGCATTAGTGAAGGGTAAATTTTATGATAAGGGAGATGTTCCGGTTGCTATTCCTGCAGTTGACGATTCGTTTATTACCGGTGAATTGTATGTGGCCAACAATCCGGATGAATTTCATTGGGCGATTGCGCAGTTAGACGATTATGAAGGCGTTAATATGGAAGCAGATGAAAAACCCTGGTACAAACGTGAACTGGTGGAAGTATTTCAGGAAGGTATAAAAAGCCAGGCCTGGATTTATTGGTACAATGGCGATGTTTCTGCTCTGCCTGAAATTGCCACAGGTGATGTACTTAAATACCTTCAACAGAAAAACAAACCCTAACGATATTTTTTTGTTGATGCACAAAGGCCAGAAAATATATTTTCTCTCTGATTTCCATCTCGGCGCCCCCGATCAGATCAGCAGTCTGGAACGCGAAAAAAGGATCATCCGTTTCCTCAACCAGGCAGAAAAAGATGCGGCAATCATCTTTATCATGGGCGACTTGTTCGACTTCTGGTTTGAATACAAGAAAGTAGTGCCGAAAGGTTATGTGCGCATCCTCGGCAAACTGGCATCGCTTACAGATCAAGGCATCCGTGTGGAATTCTTTGTTGGCAACCACGATATGTGGATGAAAGATTATTTTCAAAAAGAGCTGAATATTCCTGTTCATTTTCAGCCGGTAACTTATACTTTCGAAGGCAAGGTATTTTATATGGGTCATGGCGACGGCCTCGGGCCGGGCGATCACGGCTACAAAATGATCAAGAAGATATTTCGTAACGGTTTCGCACAGGGGCTTTTCGGATTGATTCCGCCAAGAGTAGGTATCGGGCTAGCCAATTATTTCAGCAGAAAGAGCAGGGCCCAAACCGGCATCAAAGACGAAGTGTTTATGGGGGAAGAAAACGAATGGCTGGTGATGTATTGTAAAGAGATCTTACGTACCGAAAAAATAGATTACTTCATATTCGGCCACAGGCATCTTCCGCTCGATATAAAGCTCAACGATAAAAGCCGCTACATCAACCTCGGCGACTGGATCAAATACAACAGTTATGCTATTTTTGATGGTGAAGAACTTGCTTTACATTATTATAAAGATGAAAAATGAACTGGCACTACCAATACCTGATTCTTTTCTTCATGCTGCTTCAAAGCAGTATAGCATCAACACAGATAATCACAGAAAGCAGCAGTAACCCTCTGCCAACTCAGGTTTCGAAAGATTCCTTCCGTTTCAGCAAATTCATTGCGGGTGATTTCCTTTATATGAATGCTGATGTACTGGATAATATCTACCTGATCACTCCCGGTAACCAATTAAAAAAACTCAATAGCAAAGGAGACTCTGTTGCGGTATTCAATGATGTAAAAAAATATGGCAATCCCACTTACGTAGATGTTAGCAACCCGTTGAAGATACTGGTGTATTATAAGAATTTTTCCACCGTTGTGGTGCTCGACCGAAACCTGATTTACCGCAACAACATCAATTTAAGAAAGCAACAGATATTCAGTGTTCAGGCAGTAGCCACTTCTTATGATAACAATATCTGGGTTTTTGATGAACAGGATTATAAACTTAAAAAAATTGATGAGGACGGAAAAATCATGCAGGAAAGCACCGACATGCGATTATTGATCGATACCGTTCCATCTCCGGTTCAACTGATCGACAGTGAAAGCAAGATCTTCCTCTACGACATGCAAAGAGGATTTTATATCTTCGATTATTATGGGGCACTTAAGAATAATATCCCTTTCCGCAACTGGACCAATATCGCCATTGCAAGAAAAGTTATTTATGGGTTTAGTGAAGCCAGTCTTTACACTTATCAACTGGAATCTCTTCAACTCCAAACCTATCCATTGCCTTCATGGATGAATGGACATTTATCTGTACGCGCAATCAACGGAAAGGTTTATGTATTGAAAAAAGATGGACTCTATATTTACGAACTGCGTTAGCATAAATGTTTAGCTGATCATCATGAAATTTCTGGATTACATTATTTTAGACAACACGATCCGTAGTATCCTCATCACTTCAGGTGCTATATTTTTGGTTTTCATTTTCCGCAGAATGATATCGAAGTACCTTGCCTCACTGATTCATTTTCCTGTGCGGAAATATTTTTCACAGGTAAATAAAACGGAGTTTATCAACTTAACCATCAAACCGCTGGGATGGTTTCTCACGATGTTCATTGCCGTTTCTTTAATCTACAAATTAAAATTCCCCGAAGCCTGGCAGTTCAATATATTCGGCATTACCTCCATGCAGCTTTTGCATAAAGTTGGTGTGTGTATATTGATTTTCTATTTCATCTGGCTGGTACAGAGTTTCATCGGATTCATCGCGCTCATACTCGAAACCAAAGCCAATGCAACTGACGGCAGGCGCGATGATCAATTGATTTACTTCCTGCGCGATTTTCTGAAAGTACTGATATATATCGTAGGCGTTTTACTCGTTTTGAAATTCGGATTCAATCAGGATATCGGTGCTATCCTCACCGGTTTAAGTATCATCGGAGCGGCACTGGCACTCGCAGCAAAAGAGAGCATTGAAAACCTGATCGCTTCTTTTATCATCTTCTTTGATAAACCTTTTTTTACAGGTGATGTGGTTGTAGTAAAGAATGTAACGGGCACAGTAGAACATATCGGGCTCAGAAGCACCAGGATCAGAACCGCTGATAAAACACTGATCACCGTTCCGAACAAGCAAATGGTTGACAGTATTGTAGATAACTGGAGCATGCGAACCAACCGCCGTTGTGAAGTAAAACTCGAATTTCTTAACAGTACTTCAACTGAAGACCTGAAAAAGGTGATGGATGGGCTGAATACGTTTCTGGAAGAAAACAAACCACCTATTGAATCTTACAATGTATATGTTTCAGACTTCAATAAGAATGGAATAACCATCACAACAGAATACTTTACCATTCCATTTACATTAGACGAATTCAATAAGCTTAAGGAAAAATTCAATCTGCGTAGCAAAACTATTGTGGAAGAATCCGGGCTTACCATGGCGGCCGCCAACAATATGATCAACATCATCAAAACCGAACCGACCGATGATACGGCTGCTAACCGGCCATTGATTTAAATAAGATCAGGGTTGCAATAATAATCCGGCCAACTCTTCATCCCACTTACCCGTTTTTCCGTATTCCACGATACGCCCTTTCTCTTTACCATCTTTCATGATGATGATGGTTGGCACATTTGTTATCCCCATCGCATCAGCGAGATTTCCGGGAGTTTTCTTTTTCCGGTTAACCGCCAGTAAGCTGATGGCACTGTCGGGAAAGCCGCTTAATTCCTGCAACTTAAAAAACTTGGGGAGGATGAACTGGGTATCTTCACACCAGGTACCTCCGAAAATGATAAATTGTATTTTGCTCTTGGATGCTTCCATGGCATCGAGTACTTTACGGTCGGGGGTATACGAAGAACGGCTGCTGTTGTACCAATTGTAAGCAGGGTCGTTTTCAATCCGGTATTTGCTGATAAATCCGTACAGGTATTTTGAACCCGGCGATTTTTCATCATCAAGAAGTGTATAATGAGTTTGCGCATTCAACTGGAAACCTGAGCAAATCAATATCAGGCATAAGGATAGATATTTCATAAGGTTCTTTTAATAACTGAGTTTCAATTCTTGAAGGAAGGCTTTCAGGTGCTTGAGCGATTCAATCAGTTCGAACTTTTTCTCTGCATGCTTACTCTTCTTCAGATATTCTTTTGCGCCTTCGATAGTGTATTTCCTTTCACGCAGGAGATGATAAATCAATTTCAGGTTTTTCACATCCTCAGGACGGAACAAACGATCGCCTTTTCCATTTTTCTTGGGCTTAAGCAGATCAAACTCATTCTCCCAAAAACGGATCAGTGATTGGTTCACTTTAAACATCTCCGCAACGGCTCCAATGCTGTAATAACTTTTTTCAAAAAGCACGGCATCATCCGGCACATCAGCCAATCCTTCTTCTCCAATCATTTCACTTAGCTTCTGACGTCCACGAGGCGATTTTTTTTCTTTTGATGCAGGAACAGCTAAAGTTGGTAATATGGGAACATCAACCGGAGTAAGCGAAACCTGAGCTGGCTCTGCAGCAAGGTTCTCAACCTGCCGGGTTTCTTCCGTAGGAAAATCAAAATTAAAAGAGGCTTGTTTATGTTTCATAGCAAATAAAGTTAATCAAAACTTTTTGCACTTCCCGTTGCTGCCAGTTTAAGCAGCCGGTCGTACTGCTCCGCATCCAGATCATTATAGAAAAAATACACCGGATCAACCTCATGACCGTTGATAGCCACTTCATAATGACAATGCGGACCCGTACTTTTACCCGTACTACCCACCCAGCCGATTACTTCGCCTCGTTTAATGCGTTGTCCTTTTCTGGCTTTGATGCGAACCATATGACCATACAAGGTTTGATAGCCATAACCATGATTGATCACTACATGATTGCCATAACCGCCTTCAGATGCGCCGGCAACCATAATCACACCATCCCCCGTTGCATAAATTGGTGTGCCCTGCGGTGCAGTAAAATCGAGGCCTTTGTGCATCTTCGGAGTGCCATAAACCGGATCGATACGCATCCCAAACCCACTGGCAATGCGGTTGAGCTGTTTATTGCTCACCGGCTGGATGGCAGGTATGCTGGCAAGTTTTTCATCCTGGTTCTTGATGAGCTGCGAAATTCCTTCATAGCTTTTCTCCTGATAGGCTATCCGTGCACTGATATTATTAAGCTGGCCGGCAATGTCCTTACTCAGCGTAAAATCGTTCATTTCGCTAAGTTTGGCAATTTCCTGCTTTTGTTCAATGAGTTTGGCCCTGGCACTATCCGGAAGCGGGTTGGCCTCAAAAATGGAGCGATAAACTTCATTATCCCGTTTCTCTAAAGTAGCCATCTGCTCCTGTAAAGTTTTCACTTTTGTGTTGATGGCATTATAATTATCCTGTAATAATGCATACTTGCGATTGGCTTCCAACTCAGCGGGTTTAGGAAAAAAACGGTCGTACAGATAAATGATGATTGCAGAACCTACAGCCAGACCCGACAAAAACCCAAATAAACGCAATAGCTTCACCCTAAGCGGGGTCACCAGCTTTTCGTACCTTAAGGTATGGGTGTTATAATAGTATTTTATTTTTTTCATCGCCATCAAAAATCACCTGCCTGAAAAAATCAGGCTTAATCACTAAATTGCAGGCAATTGTACAAATATAACCCGATAAATTACAATAGCAACCCATTCAACCTTTCAATAACATGATGACGGCCCATGAAATAAGGCAACACTTCCTGGATTTTTTTGCGTCCAAAAAACACCTGATTGTTCCTTCTGCACCCATTGTGGTAAAAAACGATCCTACACTATTATTTACCAATGCAGGAATGAACCAGTTCAAGGATTTTTTTCTGGGAAATAAAAAAGCACCTTCAGCACGAATCGCCGACACCCAAAAATGCTTAAGGGTAAGCGGCAAACATAACGATCTGGAAGAAGTGGGCGTAGATACCTATCACCATACCATGTTTGAGATGTTAGGCAACTGGAGCTTTGGTGACCCCGAAAATCCTGAAGCCGGCTATTTCAAATCGGAAGCCATCGCATGGAGTTGGGAACTGCTTACTAAAATTTATCATATCGATGAAAGCAGGCTCTATGTTACTGTTTTTGAAGGCGATGAAAAAGAGAATTTACCTCCTTCTAATATTGCATTGGCCGAATGGAAAAAAATTGTTCCTGAAGACCGGATCGTTTTCGGCAATAAGAAAGATAATTTCTGGGAAATGGGCGATACCGGCCCTTGTGGACCCTGTACAGAAATACACGTAGACTGCCGCAATGATGAAGAAAGGGCTGCTATACCAGGAAGGAAGCTGGTTAACAAAGATCATCCGCAGGTAATTGAAATCTGGAATAATGTATTCATTCAATACAATAGAAAAAAAGATGGCAGTCTCGATTTACTGCCAGCCAAACATGTAGATACCGGCATGGGTTTTGAAAGACTGGTCAGGGTTTTACAAAATAAACAAAGCAATTACGATACCGATGTTTTCAGTGGCACCATCGCAGCAACAGAAAGCATCACCGGTAAAACCTACACAGCCGGAGATGATAAAGTGAGTGTTGCATTTCGCGTGCTTGCCGACCACATCCGCGCCATCAGTTTTACCATCGCCGACGGGCAGTTGCCTTCTAATACGGGTGCAGGTTATGTGATCAGAAGGATATTGCGCCGGGCAGTTCGCTACTATTATTCCTATCTCGATTATAAACAACCGCTCCTTCATCTGTTGCTTCCGGTTATTGCAAAACAGTTTGAACTTGTTTTTCCTGAATTGAATCAGCAAAAAGATTTTGTTGCCAAAGTGATCAAAGAAGAAGAAGAAAGTTTCTTACGAACCCTCGATAAAGGTTTGAAAAGAATGGATGATATTATCGCAACTGCAAAAGAAAGCATCATCAAAGGCACTGATGCTTTTGAACTGCTCGACACATTCGGTTTTCCCATCGATCTTACCCGATTGATTGCACAGGAAAATAATCTTATGGTTGATGAGGCCGGTTTCGAAAAAGAAATGCAAGAGCAGAAAGACCGTTCACGGGCAGCAACTGCCATGGATATGGACGACTGGCAATTGCTGAGTACCGAAAAGAGCAATGGTTTCGCAGGCTACCATCAAACATCAGTTCAAACCCACCTGTTGAGATACCGCAAAGTTACCGGTAAAGGAAAAGAATTGTACCAAATTGTTTTGGATAAAACCCCTTTTTATGCAGAAAGCGGCGGACAGGTTGGGGATACCGGGCAACTGATTTTTGGAGAAGGATCGGATATTGAAACCATCCAAATAGTGGATACTAAAAAAGAGAATGACCTGATCATTCATCTGGCGGATCAGCTGCCTGCACGTTTAGATGGCATACTAACAGCACGAATAGACGAAGAAAGAAGAAATAACATCACCGTACATCATAGCGCCACTCACCTCATGCATGCCGCGCTTCGTGAAGTATTGGGTAAACATGTTGCCCAGAAAGGAAGTCTTGTGAATGATGAACAACTCCGGTTCGACTTTTCTCATTTCACCAAAGTAACCGATGCAGAACTTCAGGAAGTAGAAAAAATAGTGAACCGCAAAATACGCGAAAACATCCCTATTGTAATCAAATCGATGCCTAAAGATGAAGCAATCAAACTGGGAGCGATGGCATTGTTTGGAGAAAAATATGGCGATACGGTAAGGGTAGTGATCATGGACCCCAACTATTCGATCGAACTTTGTGGAGGAACCCATGTTGGCTGTACCGGAGCAATCGGTTATTTCCGCATCAGGTCTGAAAGTGCCGTTGCTGCAGGAGTTCGGCGTATCGAAGCCGTTTCAGGCCAGGCCGCTGAAGCCTTGCTCAACGAAGAAAACGCCCAGTTAATGGCAGCCAGGGCATTGCTTAAAAATCCGAAAGACCTTGCTAAAGCCATTGAAAGCCTTCAGGAAGAAAATAATTCTTTTCAAAAACGAATCGAATCGCTCGAAGCCCGTCAGCTTGTGGCGATCAGGCAGGAGCTTATGCAAAAAGATGAAATCATCAATAATGTGAGTTTCATTGGCGATATCGTTGAAGTGCCTCATGCCGATGCCTTAAAAAAACTTTGTTTCGACTTTAAAAACCACCTGCACGACCACGTAGTAGTGCTCTGTGCCAATATCGGTGGAAAGGCACATGTGGCTATCGGTATAAGTGAAACGGTAACGGTTGCTCGCCAATTAGATGCAAGTAAAATTATTAAGGAACAGGTTGGTCCGTTAATCAATGGTGGTGGGGGCGGACAAAAAACGCTCGCAACTGCAGGTGGACAGGAAACCGCTAAACTCCGGGAAGTGATTTCAACCGTGAAGATGATGTTGTAAAGCTTTTATACGTTACCGTTAGTACCTCATAAGCCATCATGATGAAAATTATCTTTGAAACAGAAAGGCTGATCCTGAGGGAATTCACGTTGGCAGATACTGGCCTTTTGCTGAAGTTGAATACATCACCGGAAGTATTGCGGTATATCGATGAACCTGCCTTGAGAAACGAAGCGCATGCTTTAGAAATTCTGGAAAATATCATATTGCCTCAATATCAAATCAATCGTGGGCGTTGGGCCATACATACCCGGAAAGATGGAACATTCATAGGCTGGTGTGGACTGAAATTCGTTACAGAAACCCAAAACACCGACCTGGGATACCGCCTTCTTCCAGGCCAATGGGGAAATGGTTATGCAACAGAAGCTGCAAAAAAATGCATTCAATATGGATTTACACAATTGCATATTGAGGAGATATTTGGCAAGGCTCATATAGATAATGTCGCTTCCATTCGTGTATTAGAAAAAGCAGGGATGAAGTATCTTGGAAATACCATCGAAGAGGATACAGTTATAAAAATCTATCAGGTAAAAAACTTAAACCATGATCAATTACAATCCTAAAGACTGGTTTACTTTTATTTTTCGGTTTCACAAAGCGGATACATTCCGTAAACTGTTTCCGCTCATCATCGGCATCTGTATCTATTCCTGGTTGATCACCTTTCTTGAAATCAGGGTATTTAAACTTTCTGAAAACAGCCATTTGAAGAATATACCCGTGATGCACAGTTTGCTGGGCTTCGCCATTTCAATGCTACTCGTTTTCAGAACGAATACCGCATACGAACGATGGTGGGAAGGAAGAAAACTCTGGGGCGCATTGGTGAACAACAGCAGGAATCTCGCGATAAAACTGGCGGTGATGCTTCCTAAGGAAGATCAGGAAGGACGAAGTTTTTTTAGAAAGATCATTCCCGCTTTTGCCTATGCACTCCACAATCACCTGCGAAATGAAGATACCCGGATTACTCTTTTCGACAACGGTGAAAATAGCCACCCGCTTCATCATATCGATCATAAAAAACATATCCCCAATCAGGTAGCCAAACTGATGATCGATCATATCAATGAATGTTATACCCAAAATAAAATTGATGGGAACCAGCTGATCGTTCTCAATGCAGAAATGCAATCTTTCTCCGATATCTGTGGTGCCTGCGAGAGAATTAAAAATACTCCAATCCCTTTTTCCTACAGTGTGTTCATCAAGAAATTCATCTTTTTCTACGTAATGACCCTACCCTTTGGCTATGTGTTCATTCTGGGCTATTATGTAATCCCGGTAGTTGCTTTTATCTTTTATGTACTGGCGAGTTTGGAAATGATCGCAGAAGAAATTGAAGACCCATTCGGCAACGACGATAACGACGTTCCTACCGGAAAAATTGCGGCCAATATCCATAATCATGTAAACGAGATCCTGGCCTGATAATCTCATTTGCCAAATCTTTGTTAAAGGGAAAAAAATATATCCGAAAACTTTCGTAATTAAAAAAATGCGCTTAGTTTTGAACTACTAAACATTTCGTACATTAAATCATTCATTATGAAAAAAGTAGTTTTTGCCTTCTTACCCTGGTTCTTTTCTTTTTTCGGGTACAAGGTAGTAGCACAAGAAGATGGTATTCAAAAAAAGGATGAATCGGTAACACAGGAAATCATCATCCGTAAGAAAGGCGACAAAGACACCAAGGTAACTATCCAGATCAACGGCGACAAGGTTTTGATCAATGGAAAACCCATGGTAGAGTATAATGAAGATGGTATTACGGTGAACAAAAGAAAAATCATTGTGCGTGATGGTGATGAAATGCAGTTTGCCGAGGGGATGGATTTCCCGGGTGAAGGCAGCTTCTCCTGGAACAGCTCCGGAAAACCTGAAAAAAGGGCTTTTCTGGGTGTAAATACTGCCATTGATTATAAAGGTGCAATCATCACAAATGTAAACGGCGGTACTGCTGCAGAAAAAGCAGGATTGCAGGTTGATGATATCATCACTAAGGTTAATGACGAAAAAATCAGCAGCCCCGAATCGCTTTCCGCTGCCATCAGGTCGAATAAACCCGGTGAAGAAGTAAAAATCCGATACCTGAGGAAAGGAAAAGAGAAGTCGGTTAAAGTGAAATTGGGGGAGAAGGAATCTGAAGTGATGAGTTTTTCATTCAGTACACCTGAGGGTGGTCAAAAAACATTCACGATTCCGCCTGTTCCACCTGTACCTCCCGTTCCCGATATGGATCAGATGCGTGAGTTACAGGAATTACAAAATCTGTCGGAAATGAATCGCTGGGATATTCAAAGAGGCAATACCGGTGAATATGAAATCAGTACATTTCCACGCAGACAAAAACTCGGACTAAAAATTCAGGATACCGAAGATGGTTCAGGTGTTAAGATCATCGAGGTGGCCGACAGTTCAGCCGCTGCAAATGCAGGATTAAAGAAAGATGATATCATTACCACAATTGCCGGAATTAGCATCAACAACACCGATGATGCCCGGGAACAATTGATGGAAAATGCTGAAAAAAATAAATATACCATTAAAGCAAAACGCAATGGTATTGAACAGCAGTTTGAAATCAAGATTCCTAAAAAACTAAAGACGGCCAATTTATAGCAGCCCCGCACTTGATTCAATATGCCCAAAAAACATCGCTTCATTGAGATGTTTTTTTTATGCTGATAGCCCTTGGGTTTACATTAAATTTGCGTTGTGAATCACTCAGCAAAATACGAACTCGTGGTGGGCCTGGAAGTGCATGCACAATTGCAAACCCAAACCAAACTTTTTTGCAGCGACTTAACCGCTTTTGGCGCTGAACCTAATACACAGGTGAGCCCGGTTTCTTTAGCATTGCCCGGCACATTACCGGTGATCAACAAAAAAGCTATTGAACTTGCGGTTAAACTTGGTTTGGCATTGAATTGCACCATACAGCATGAAAATTATTTTGCAAGGAAGCATTATTTTTATCCGGATCTGCCGAAGGGCTATCAGATTAGTCAACACACTGCACCGATTTGCGAGGGAGGCTATCTAGAGATTACTGTTGAAGATGAAAAAATGCAAATTGCTTTGAACCGTATTCATCTTGAAGAAGATGCCGGAAAAAGTATTCATGATGCAGATGAACGGAATACCTGCATTGACCTCAACAGGGCCGGTATCCCATTATTGGAAATGGTAACCGAACCAGCAATTCACAGTCCGGAAGCCGCACATGCCTTCCTTACTGAATTACGGCGTATGCTTCGCTGGCTGGATGTTTGCGATGGCAATATGGAAGAAGGAAGCATGCGTTGTGATGCCAATATTTCGATCCGGCTGCAAGGAGACCAAAAACTGGGAACCCGTGTAGAAATAAAAAACCTCAACAGCATCAGGAATGTAAAAAAGGCCATTGAGCTGGAAATGCAAAGGCAAATTGAATGTATAGAAAAAAATGAGCCCATCATTCAGCAGACCAGGAGTTTTGATGCCGATAAGCAAATAAGTTTTCCGCTGCGCAACAAAGAAGAAGCAGATGATTACCGTTATTTTTCGGAACCCGACCTGCCTGCATTCGTGCTATCTGAAACTTTTATCGAAAAAATCCGTTCCGGTTTGCCGTTGCTTCCTCAAATGCTGATAGAAAAATACAAGCAGGATTTTGGATTAAGCGAGTATGATGCCAATGCCATTTGTCAGGATAAGGAAGAAGTGGCTTTCTATGAATCTCTTGTAACCTATCTGCCCAAATACAAAACCATGGCGAACTGGATGTTGGGTCCGATCAAGCAATATACCAACGATCACCAAATTTCCATCCTTGAATTTCCGCTATCTCCATTGCGTATAGCCGAAATTGTTAGTTTAACAGAATCCGGCAAAATTCATTTCAATACGGCATCTACCCGTTTATTGTCTGGTATGATTAAGCGACCAGGTTTATCAGCGCTTGATGTGGCAACCGAGCTCAATCTGATACAGGAACAAGATGGTAATGCGCTCGAAAACTGGGTATCTGAAACACTGAATGCCATGCCCGATAAAGTAAAAGCGTATCATGCAGGTAAAAAAGCATTGATAGGCCTTTTTGCGGGCGAAGTGAAGAAGCGCAGCAAAGGAAAAGCCGACATGGAAAAAGTACAACAATTACTCATTGAAAAATTACAACAAAATGGTTAAGCCTTTTTATTTAGTTAATCTGTTACGCTTTACACTTGTGGCTGTTTTATTTTCAGCATGCAGTAGTAAGAAAGACGCCGGAAATTTTTCTTTGGAAGGAAATATCAGTAATCTCCCCGATCAGGAAGTTTACCTCGATGCGTTGTATTTCAATGAAAAGCGGCCTGAAGTGGTGGATACGGCAAAACTTGTTCAGGGAAAATTCACGGTCTCTTCAACTGCAAGTGAGCAGTCACTTTATCGGATAAGGTTTAAAGATGCGCCCTTGGCTTTTCTATTCATCAATGAACAGGAGCAATTGGTTTTGAAAGCGGATGCCAAGGCGAAGCAATTTGCAGACTATACCCTACCGGGGAAAGCGAACAGCATCCTTCAACAATTTCTGGTAAAGATGGTGAATCAATCGGATGATCAGTTTGCATTGCAAAAAGAAGCAGATAGTTTGAAAACAGACAGCGCCCGCCAACTTTTTCAAGCAAAATATGATCGCTTACAAAAAGAGCAAGAAAAATTTCTGATCAACTTTATCGATACCTGTTCAAATCCGGTTGTAGTGATTTTTGCGTTGGGCTATACGAGGGAAATTGATCCTCCTTTATTGCAAGCAACCATCAGTTCCTTACCGAAACGCTTTCCTAAACATAAGGGCATTGAAGGTATCGTGCAACAATACCAGAAATATGTTACTCAATTAGAGCAATCGAAAAAAGATGCCCAACAAATTTCTAAAGCACCGGGCATTGGTGACAAAGCCCCTGAAATAAGCATGACAGATGCCGAAGGCAAACCATTCAGCCTCAGTAGTCTTCAGGGAAGTTATGTGCTGGTAGATTTTTGGGCGAGTTGGTGTGGGCCATGCAGGGGTGAAAATCCAAATGTTGTAGCTGCCTACAACAAATACAAATCGAAAAACTTTACCGTTTTAGGTGTGTCTTTGGATGAAGATAAAACAGCCTGGCTCAATGCCATTAAAGAAGACAAGCTGAGTTGGAAACAGATCAGCGATCTGAAAGGCTGGCGCAATGCGGCTGTACCGCTCTACGGCTTCGATGGTATTCCATATAATGTACTGCTCGACCCTACTGGCACTATCATCGCTACAGGATTGCGGGACGATGCCCTTGATGAATTTTTAGAGAAGACGTTGAAGTGATTTTTTCTGTCGCAAGTATTTTTCTGGCGCAAGTGTTCTTATCCAATTCACTGGCTCAAGTGTTCCTACCCATACACCCAAATCTTGTTCCTGCTTCCAATAGGCCAATTGTGCCTTACCTATCTGGCTCATGAGTTTCTAGCATTATACCGATTGGACAAACAATATAGTCCAATATCGGCTATCGCCTTACCGATTGGACAAACAATATAGTCCAATATCGGCTATCGCCTCATTGTACTATTTGTTTGATACCATCGGCATATACTCCCGAAAGCATTCGGGATAAGATTTATAAAATATTGGCATATTATATAAATCACATTGGTATTACTTTTGCTTTGTGAAAACGGAGTACATTGCTAGTTTATCTAAAAATTTTAGTTCAAGGATTACAATAGTCGCAATAAGTTGGGTCTTCGGTTGTTTTATGATGAGGATACATTTCTTCTTTGATGAATTGGCAACTTTGACAAATATAAATGTAGCTGAGTATTGAGTTTGTTGCTGAACCGCATAAGCTACATGGAAGTCCCTTTTTAGCTTCCGTTATTCCAAAACCTGGCATTTGGCATTGAGGGCATGTAGATTTGATTTTATCCGCCAATTTCTGTGCTGCCTTTTCAATCACATTCATTCGGGTAGGGTTAAACATAGCTCTCATATCGGTTTCTACATAAACAGCATTACATTTTTCATATAGCTGCTCAAATGATTTCTGTAAATTTTCTATATCCGTTATCCCTTTATGAATGTCTGTTTTTTCGTCTTTCGATTTGCGTAGAATTAAACCATGCGAGGGGAAACCTATTTTGTGGGCAAATTCAAAAAGTTCCTTTTGGGTAGTGATTAGTTTGCCATCGAAATTAGTTGATGTACTTAATTCTCTTACTACTACTTCAATGTTATTCAGCTTGTCGATAAAAATCAGGAATTCATCATCAGCAGTTACAAAAAAAATTGATGGATGTGGTCCGAAGGAGCCTTCACTGGCAATTCCCAATTCACAGTTATTTATTTTCATTGCTTGTAAGCACTTTTCTCTGGCGGTTGAAATTGGGTCAAGTTCTCTTTCAATTTCTCCTGTAAAAGTGCCCAAAGTATCGGTATCAAAAGTTTCATCTATAAAACAAATTACTCCTAATTCTTTTTCAAGAATTGGTGCTATCACGCTTTCTTTTTGGTGCTTTGTAGCTATAAGCAATTTTCTATTTAGAAACATAGAAATAAAATTCAACTATTGCTTTGAAGTGGTTAATGGCTGTCCTTTTTGTGTTTCGCGAAAATGCCCATTCTCATAAACTAAATATCCATTTACAAATGTATGGGTCACTTTCGTTTCAAAAGTTGTTCCTTCTAATGGTGACCACGCGCATTTGGATAAAATATTATTCTTATCAACTGTCCAGCTTGAATTTAAGTCAACAATAGTGAGGTCTGCAAAATAGCCTTCCCGAATGAATCCCCTTTTTTCTATACGGTAAAGAATAGCTGGACTATGGCACATTTTTTCAGCAATTTTTTCTAATGAGATTAGTCCTTGTTTGAAAAACTCGAGCATAATATTCAACGAATGCTGAACAATAGGTGCACCCGACATTGATTGAAAATAAGGCTTTTGTTTTTCTTCTAATGTGTGAGGCGCGTGATCTGTAGTTATGATATCAATTCGATCATCCAACAAAGCTTTTAAAAGCCCTCTTTTATCTTTTTCGGTTTTTATGGCAGGGTTCCATTTTATTAAAGTTCCCAAACGCTTATAATCTTTGTCGGAAAACCAAAGATGATGAACCGATACTTCGGTAGTAATATTTTTTTCTTTTAAAGGAATATCATTCCTGAACAGATGTGTTTCCGCTTCTGTTGTCAAATGCAAAATGTGAAGTCGTGCCTTGTGTTTGTTAGCTATTTCGATTGCTCTTTTAGTTGCTTCGTAACAAGCTTTTTCGCTTCTGATAATCGGGTGAAATGCTATAGGCACATTTTCACCATATTTTTCTCTGTAAAGCTGCTCGTTTGCTTCTACTATTTGCTCTTTTTCAGCATGAATGGCGATAATGGATTTGCAGTTGGCAAAAAGCTTTTCCATTGTTGCTGGATTGTCGGCAAGCAGGTTCCCTCTTTTTGTAAAGTAAAGTCCGTCATCAGAAACGCCTAGAAGTTCAGAGGTATCGAGTTTAATTACTTCATCGAGATTGTCGCCATTAACACCTAAAAAAAAACCAAAATTGGCTAAAGATTTGTCAGCGGCTATTTGATATTTTTCTTTTAAGATTTCAATGGTCAATACATTCGGCAAGGTATTGGGCATATCAATAAAAGAAGTTACCCCACCAGCAACGGCAGCTAAACTTTCTGAATAGAGGTCTCCTTTGTGTGTTAATCCGGGTTCACGGAAATGAACTTGTCCATCGATGATACCAGGAAATAAATACTTTCCCGTTCCATCAATCATTCTTGCATTCAGGGCGTTATGGTGTCCACCGATTTTTTGAATTATACCATTGTCAATTAAGAGATCTTGAACGATTATTTGCCCTTCGTTAATGATGTTAATATTTTTGATTAAGGTTCTTCCTGTCATTGTAAAATGTCTTTCTGTTTCGGGTCGT